>NZ_JAQEUJ010000067.1:0-500 GCF_027695515.1 Coprococcus sp. LG101-27 | reverse complement strand
GGAACTTTTTTGATAAACTTTGAGCGTGACACGGACAGAGATTGGAACTTATACGGGCTTTCTCCACTGCGGCAAGCCCTCCACTCCAACCGATGGAAACAGCCGGAGCTGGAGCAGGCGGCAAGCGAATTTCTCTGGGGAAAATATCTTAGCAATGACCCTCTGAAAATGTATGTGGCGTTCCGTATTTGGAACAGCTATCTGCTTGCCAGAGAACCCCGTGACCGTAACGCTGCCTGTGACCGCTTCATGGATAAAATGAGCAGCTTGACCGGGGTATTCCATAACGAAGCCATGAGCTTTGACAGGGAGACAGGAAAACCGAAACATTTTCAAGCTGGCAGCCTTTATTTCAAAGGCGCACCGTCAGAAGATACCCGGCTTGACCTCTGGTTCCCGGACAACCGGCGCACAGAAGAATGTGTGTCTGCCTATGCGTCCCTCTACCCGTTGATTACCTATTATCTGAACAGGCTGAATGACTGGGGGCTTTGCTTCCG
>NZ_JAQEUJ010000066.1:0-519 GCF_027695515.1 Coprococcus sp. LG101-27 | reverse complement strand
TGGTGAAGAGTGATGAGGTGGTCGAGGTTGGCAAAATATTGTCCAATCTTCTGTTGCTCTTCAATTCCTGGATATAAAAATTCCATTTTTCCTATCTGATGAAAATTTAATCCTTCTCTACCACCACCAGCTTGAAATGAATCAATCTGATTCTGACCATTGGAAGAAATGATATTCAACTGGATAAATTCCGGAGATGCATCCGAACCTTTAGTACGAATAATGCAGACATGCTGATTAACATTGGCTCGCAACTCCCTTGTAAATACAGCACTTCTTCCTATTGAAGCACCGGTAATATTCAAAAGGACATCTCCTTTTAAAACCCTGGAATTTTTCATATCCTCATCTGTTTGTTCATCAATAAAAACTACATCAGATAAATCAACGCGATCTCCATTTACATTCTGAGATCGTATCAACGCAATTCCATCATCTTTATATGCAGCTGCTCCGCCTTTAGGCGTTTTCCCACTTCCAATTTTTGTGGTGATATCGCCAAGCTTACGCTGTTCCCAA
>NZ_JAQEUJ010000065.1:0-541 GCF_027695515.1 Coprococcus sp. LG101-27 | reverse complement strand
CACAACACCGCTTTCCCCGGCATCCGAAAGGATACCGAGAAGTCGGTCCGATACATCTTTTACATCGGCCGCACGTCCCTGCATGTAAGCATCATCCATAGATGCAAACATCTGGGAGAAATTATCTCCTGTTGTCGCAACAGCATACTCTGCGTTGACTTCCTGGGTAGTAATAATATTCTTAATCGAATCCACATAATCCAGATCCATCAGCATCATCTGATGTACTTCAAAAATTGCCGCATTGGCTTCTCCTACATCTTCCATTGCCTTGTCATACAACTCACCGAGCTGTGCGATCGCAGTCTCCTGGGCATCCTCAAAACGTGCCACCTCTGCTTCGGTATCCTCTACATGATACCGTCTTACCTGCTTTTCCTGTCTTTTATAAAAAGCAATCTTCCCGATGGCTACGCCACCAAAAACACTTTTACCACTTAGTGTAATCATAATCCTACAGATTCTCCTCTAATACTTTCTGGATTTCGGCGATTGCGTCTTCTTCGTCTTCGCCTTCAGCTGTGATGATAACCTCATTTCC
>NZ_JAQEUJ010000064.1:0-707 GCF_027695515.1 Coprococcus sp. LG101-27 | reverse complement strand
CAAACGCTGCATTTTCCGTTTTTCCCGTTCCAGCAGGACAGCGGTTTTTTCATATTCCTGCTTTAACTGTTCCAAAGATTTTTCCATGTTCTCACATCCTTTGCTTATAAGATAAAGAAAGACCATCCGCAGACAGTCTGTGTGTCAGTGCTTCTATAAAGCCCGATGAAAAGGGAAAACCACAGAGCGGATTTCTCTTTGCGGCGGGTACACAGGGGATAGCCGCTTTAGCGGCGCAAGGGGGTGTAGCCACCTTGTCGGAGCAAAGCGAACGCAGACCTCGGATTGCTGATTTTATCAGCGGCAGAGGTAAGCTCCGCAGGACGCACGATACATGGTCTTTAGACTATGTATAGAAGTGCGCCCTTAGTTCCTAAGGGATTTTGCCGTTTCCGGCAGTTTTGTCCTTTTTCTTGGAACGCTTGGAAAGATACTTCGGGCAGTCAACCACAACCGCCCGGAAGCTCTGTTTGCATTCGTGCTGGCATTTCCGGCACAGTTCGTTGTAAGTGATACGGCTGCGGTCATTTAAGAAGAAAGACCATTCCAGCCGTCGCTTGTTGCTCATTCTTGCCATAACCGGCTCCTTTCTCCGTTTCTATCTGATGTACGCAGATAGGCTGTTTTGGTGTAGCGTCTCGGTATCATTTTTAAGGTTTTTCCCTCTGTATGCCCCTTTGGAAAGTGCGGCAGTATTGCAGTCAGGG
>NZ_JAQEUJ010000063.1:0-790 GCF_027695515.1 Coprococcus sp. LG101-27 | reverse complement strand
TTGCTTTCAGTCTCTGCTGAAGACTGAAAGTTACCTTCGCTTTACTATTTCTAATAGTTTTCTCACATAATCATCTGCGTGGTTTATTGAAAACTCTCCATGATACATATTAGGAAGAACTTGTATAAAACTATCCTGCAATTTTTCATGAATGATTTTAGCAGATTTTTTCATTGATTGCTTTTCTTTTTCTCCAACATAAATTTGAACGGTTGCTTCACACTCTCCAATGCCATCTTTTAGTGAATATACTGAGTTTTCCTGTAAAAAGGCAATCATATCACTCTTTCTAATAGCACAAGTATCTTTGTAATATTCATCAAACAAATTCGACTTTATTCGTAGTGATTTGAATTGCAATTTTGAAAACCACTTATACTTTATTAAGCCATAGCAACTTCCAAACGCCGGTTTAATCATAGAATATGTAAATTTTGAAGGTATCACAAGTACACTTTCCACTATTGCATACTTACATATATCTTTGCGTTGAGATAAAATTTCAAGCAAAATCTGCCCTCCAAGCGATAGTCCTCCCATCATTAAAACAGAACCGCCCAATTTGCTATTTACAAATTCTATAATATCCAAAGCATTATTCTCTATCGTTGTAAACTGCTTATCACATCCTGCATGACCATCTAATATAGGCAAAACCACATGATAATCTGTTTGAAGTCTTTCAGCAACCTCTTTGTAATTCCACCATGATAAACCGCCTCCGTGTAAGAGGATAATTACATCGCTGTTTTCTTTTCCATATTCTACATAATTCAACCTCTTTCACCTC
>NZ_JAQEUJ010000062.1:0-1008 GCF_027695515.1 Coprococcus sp. LG101-27 | reverse complement strand
GTGCATAGGCTCCATAGTGTGCGCCATTGGCAAATCTTGTGTGCATGGCAGCCTTGACCTTTTTGCTGGTCTGTCGGGCGTGCATTTCATTCAGGATGTTTAAGAACGGGGCAAGCTCGCTTTCTCCGTTGATGGTGTCCACATTATCATTGATGGCAATGTAGCGTACTCCCTTGCTGGGGAAATAGATTTCCGTGTACTGACCGGTCAGGATATAGTTTCTTCCCAGACGGGATAAGTCCTTTGTGACAACGCAGTTGATTTTCCCGTCCTCGATGTCATCAATCATCCTTTGGAAGCTTGGACGCTCGAAATTTGTCCCGCTCCATCCGTCGTCAATGTACTCGTCTACAACGGTCAGCCCATGCTCTGCGGCATACTGCCTAAGCATCATGCGCTGGGTCTGGATACTGCCGCTTTCCCCCTGTAATTCATCGTCACGGCTCAATCTCAAATATAGTGCAGTGTTATAAATCGTTGTATTGTATGGTTGTTTCACGGTTAAAAATCCTCCTTCTAAAAGAAACAACCCACGCTTATACAATACTCGCTGGTACAAGTATATCATAAGCGTGGGCTGATTGACAGTCGTTATTCCGTATTTTTTCAGGAAGCGGCGGCAGCGTGCTGGATCACATCTTCCAGTAGGCTGTCAAGCGGCTTCCCATCCTGTGCGAAATGCTCCGATACCTTGATACGGACTTTCCCCATGACAAAATACTGGGTGCCGTCTTTTTCGGTAAGCAGGGTGCCGCTGTTTTCGTTGTTGCTCTCGTTTTTGTTTTTTGCCATAGGCAGTTACCTCCATAAATGAAATATGCCCGACAAGGGAATGTCAGGCAGGTTTACAGCCGCAGACTGTCTTCATGTCAACCAAACCGTGTCAACCGGCAGAAAAGACTTTGAAAACAATCCATAGGCACTCTATTATTACTTTTTACTTTTTCTTTGATTTCTTGGTTGACATGGTTGACAAAGGAGAGAAATGCCCCAAATATCAGGCTTTTC
>NZ_JAQEUJ010000061.1:0-1071 GCF_027695515.1 Coprococcus sp. LG101-27 | reverse complement strand
GACTTTTATATTTCATTGTCCTATATGAGGGTAGCATATCATTTTTGTACCTTTTTTTATATTTAAAGCTCCCACGATAATTGTCTACTCCTATGATATATTTTTCAAAATATACAAATTTTCCGCATTTATACTATCATACCAGCCCTTATCCGTCCATACTTAATCTGCACAATTCCACACGCAAATCATTTTCTGCCTATACCGCCCCAAACTGCAGATACCACACTGCCATCTTATCTCCCAGAAAAATTGCAGTTGCAAGTCCAAACGCAAGAAATGGTCCAAACGCAAACTGATCTGTTTTATTCAGCCTCTTTCGTACCAGCATCAGTGTCACATAAGCACCTCCTGTTATAATCCCAATACACATTGCACATATCATTGACGCGCCACCAATAAGCAATCCGCTTACCGACATCAGCTTGATATCTCCGCCTCCGAAAGCCCCTGGAATTGCAAGTGCCAGCACCAGCATCGGCACTGATATGATTCCCATACCGGTCAGTCTTGTAACAATTCCCATCTCCGGATAAAGCATAAAGTCCAAAACCGCAAGTATCAAGATCATAATATGAAATCGATCATAAATCATCTGTATATGCCAGTCAACCAAGGCAATCACAAACAGTATTCCCAAATATATAAAAAAAACTGCGCCTCTTAGTGAAATCACACCCATTTTCCCGCAACCATATACAATCGCACAACCGGTCATGGATACTCCACCTGTTAATTCCACTAAGAAATATCTTGCAATCCTCTTGCTCTTTGCACATATTGCGCTTTTCCCGTATGTTAATTTATCGATGACAATATGTAAGAAGCTGAAGATGCCAGCTCCGAAAAAGAACCTTATTATCCATAATATGATTTCTAAAACCACAAACATCCTCTCATAATTAAATGATTTGTTATAAATTATATCAGTTCTTTCGCAAAAAAGATACTGTTTTTAATGCTTTATTTAATTTTTCTGTCACAAAATTGATCATGACAATATTTTGAAACCTGCCGGAGACCTTTTAATGGGGCTGTCGCTTTAACGAATGAATTTTCGTGAAGCGGCAG
>NZ_JAQEUJ010000060.1:658-1122 GCF_027695515.1 Coprococcus sp. LG101-27 | reverse complement strand
TTTCTTTTCCATATTCTACATAATTCAACCTCTTTCACCTCACTGTAAACTTCCGATTTTCTCAATTCTCCAAACTTGAATTTACTTTAATAAATATTTTTCAAACGCTTTATGATTATCAAAGTGGACTTCTCTAAAAAACAGAACTAACCAAATAATATAGGTTGGTATAGCTATATATGGGGTTAAAAAGCAGGATAATAATGCTCCTGCCAACATTATAATAGCCCACATAAAGCACTGATTTCTTATATCACGAGAGATATGAGCTTTATCATACAATGCCTGTTCTTCTTTAGAAAATGAATTAAATCCTGAAACAAATTTTGCTGCTTTTGCCTTAAAAATCGCAAATAAAACACCTATAATCAGAAATGGTATTACCAAAATTATACACGACCAAAATCCTATATTCATAATACATACCTCCGCTTCAAACTTTGATTTGTCTGTTTCATGTTATT
>NZ_JAQEUJ010000060.1:0-648 GCF_027695515.1 Coprococcus sp. LG101-27 | reverse complement strand
AAAATAGTTGCATAGTTTACAGATTAAATTTGCATCCAGTCTTTGAAATTCATTTCTGCAATATCTATTGAAATTTGACCTTGGGATATCGAGTTCCTTACAAATCATATTCTTACTGATACCTTTTTCTTGTAACAGTTCTTCTATTCTTAATTCTAAATGTCCATAATTCATGTTCCGCACCTCTACATAAAGTATATTTATTAAATCTTTATGTAGTTTTATGTAGTAATTCACTATATAGTGAGGTACTATATAGTCAGTCCCTTGTTAATAACACAAAAGAGGTATGTACATGAAAAAGAAAATCATAGCAACAATCACAATGCTCTGTTTACTGACCGTTCTCTATAATTATCTCAGACTGCCGGACTATCATATTACTAACAGCATATCCTTTAGCAGTGCAGATACCAGAGATACTGAATTGACTGTAATTGTTTACAAATGTTGGGAAATTGATGGATTAATCAAAGACATTGAAAATGAACATAACAAAATCAATGGTACGCCTACCACCTTGGAAATCAAGCTCTATTATCCAACTTATTACTTGCACAATAATAGCAAACCATTCCGAACTACAACCATTGAATATAATAAAAAAGAATAGCACTCTATTACTGCTTTTGAAGTAGTATCGGCTAT
>NZ_JAQEUJ010000006.1:260-144475 GCF_027695515.1 Coprococcus sp. LG101-27 | reverse complement strand
CCGTGAAAGGGCGATGTCTTAACCGCTTGACCACGGAGCCAAAACTATTTTGGTGAACTGTTTTATAACAGTGACCGAAAATTATAATAGCATAACTATATGATTTTGACAAGTGTTTTTTTGAAAAAAATAAAATTTTTCGGCTAAATTTTTAGCTTAAGGAGAAAATGAGGAATATCTGTGTCGGAAAGCTGAAAATTCATAAGATGAAAAAAAGAGCCGATACAAAACTGTATCGGCAGAGTAGAGAGAAGATATATATAAAAGGTATAGGTCAAAGACATATGCCTGATTTTTTAGGCGGACATCCTGATAATCTTACAGAGTTTATATCATATAGGATTACCGGCGTCCCTTAACTTTATGCATTTAGTATAACGGGAAATTATGGAAAGAATGTGACGGGCAGATAAAGAAATCCTGAAATATCTTAAAAACTTCTGAAGAAGAGATAAATTTCAGCAAAACAGTTGACGTATATAGATTATCGATATAATATGAAGGTACAAAGTATATAGATAATCGATATAAGGAGGGAGAAAGAAATGGCAGTTGATAAAAGTCTGATATCAGGGAGTACGACTCTTTTGATCTTAAGCCTTCTGGAAGAGAAGGATATGTATGGATATGAGATGATCGATACGTTGAAAGGAAAGTCAAACAATGTATTTGAACTAAAAGCGGGAACCTTATATCCGCTACTGCATTCTATGGAAGAAAAGGGATGGCTTACCGTATATGAGCAGGAGGCCGGTGGAAAGATGAGGAAGTATTATCGGATTACCAGAGATGGGAAAAAGCAGTATCAGGCAAAAAAGAAAGAGTGGAAAGAGTATTCGGAAGCTATTTTACAGGTGATCGGAGGTGTGTGTTTTGGAACGGCGTGATTATCTGGAATTGATGACCGGTCAGATCCGCTGCAAGAAAATGTGTCCGGTTATTGCAAAGGAAGTAGAAGATCATATTGAAGATCAAAAGCAGGCTTTTATGGCAGAAGGGATGAAGGAAGAAGAAGCTGAGAAGGCAGCTGTGGAGGAGATGGGTGATCCGGTGGAAGTCGGAGTGGAGATGGATCAGATCCACAGACCGAAGATGCCATGGAAAGTAATTTTTGTAATCGCTCTGATGCAGATTTTAAGTGGAATGTTTGCAGTTTTCTTTTTGAAACAGAATGAAAGTTATGGATATATCGCAGGAATCCGGCAGATATTCCGGCTTGCGATGGCATTTTCGGTTATGATCCTGGTGTGTTATATGGATTACAGCTGGATCGGGAAGCACGCAAGGCTTTTGGCAGGCAGTTATCTGTTGTTTATGGTTCTGATGAGACATTTTTTTGCCCTTCAGATTAACGGTGCAGTAAGATGGATTGGAGTCGGCGGCTTCAGTGTAAGTCTTTCGCTGATGAGCTGGCTGTTTCTTCCATTGTATGGTGCAGTGTTGTATCGGTACCGGGGAGAAGGATATGGTGCTGTTCTTAAAGCCATAGTCTGGATGCTGCTTATCGCAGGGATCCTGATCACCTGTCCGGATCTTGCGATGGCAGGGACGGTTGGACTTTCCTGTGTCTTTATGCTGATGCTGGCACTGGAAAAGGGATGGTATCAGGTTGCGGTTACAAAGGTGATGACCGGAATAGGTATCAGTGTTGTTGGAGTTCCGGTTGGCATACTGGCATATTTTTTCTTCTTTGGTGCGGAATATCAGAAAAGCCGTATCCTGGCGATGTTTGCAGTGAATAAGTCACAAATGATGAAAGGGACAACGCTTGGGGCAGTACGGGAACTGCTGTCGAAATGTATGGCAGTTGGACGCGCCACCGGAGTAGAGGACTTTTGGACTGGGGACCGTATCAGTTCCGCGGATTATATGATGCTTGGAATTGCGGGGTATTGTGGAATTCTTGTGATGGTTCTTTGTATTGCAATAATTGCCGGTTTGCTGTGCTGGTTTTTAAGAAGCGCGCTGAAGCAGAAGAACCAGCTTGGTATGATGATGGGATTTGGCTGTGTGATGGTTCTGGCAATTCAGTTTCTGTTATCACTGCTGGCGAACATTGGGGTATCCAGGTTCGGTCAGGGAGCCTGGTGTCTGTTCTTCGGATATGGACGAAGTGGCCAGATGGTTTCAGCAGTATTGATGGGAATTTTGCTGAGTATTTACCGGCATCAGAATGTAACTCCTGAGCTTGTAGTTGAAAAAAGAGCGGTGGCGAGCTAAGATAGAAGAAAAAAGAGGAGGAACAAGATGCTGGTTTGTGATTATATTGTAGAGAGAATCGATGGAGATTATGCGATGCTGAAGCGGACCAATCTGCCAGAGGAAGAGGCAAAGATGGTAGCAAGAGCACTTCTTCCGGAAGAGATCCGGGAAGGAAGCCGCCTTCATTATGAATTACTTCAGTATACAATTGTTGAATAAAGGTATGGAAAATGTGTGTGCCCTGGGACTGGAAAGTGCCGGAGCACACTTTTTTCAAAGTGTAATTTTCTGTTTAGAAATTTTTCAGAAAATATTAAGGAAAATGGATGTGCATATTTAATAAAAAGAGAGTAAACTCTACTTCCGAGGTGAAGAATATGGATAAGATTTCGGTAGTAGTACCATGTTATAACGAAGAAGAGGCATTGCCTGTTTATTATAAAGAAATGTGCCGTGTAATGGACGAGATGAAGGATGTTGTATTTGAACTGATTTTTGTAGATGATGGTTCATCAGATGCGACGCTTGGTATCATGAAAGACCTGAATGAAAAGGATAGCAGGTGCAGATATCTTTCATTTTCCAGAAACTTTGGAAAGGAAGCTGCGATTTATGCAGGACTGAAAGCATCGGAAGGCGATTATGTTGCACTTATGGATGTAGATCTTCAGGATCCACCGACGCTATTACCTGAGATGTATGAGATCCTGCAGGAGGATGGATACGACAATGTAGCGACAAAAAGGGTCACAAGAACCGGAGAGCCACGTATCCGTTCCTTCCTGTCAGAAAGCTTTTACAAATTTGTCAATGCTATTTCAAAGACAGAGATTGTAGATGGAGCGAGAGATTACCGGCTGATGAAGCGGAAGATGGTGCAGGCAGTTCTGGAAATGAGCGAGTATAACCGTTTTTCAAAGGGAATCTTCGGCTGGGTTGGATTCCGTACAAAATGGCTGCAGTACGATAATATTGAGCGCTCTGCCGGAAAAACCAAGTGGTCCATGTGGAAGCTGTTTAAATATTCGGTGGAGGGAATTACTGGATTTTCAGTGGCACCGCTCTCACTGGCTTCGGTAGTGGGTGTACTGTTCTGCGTGCTTTCCTTTATTATGATCGCAGTAATCGTAATAAGGACGCTGGTCTGGGGAGATCCGGTATCCGGCTGGCCGTCACTTGCCTGTATTATTTTCATGGTCAGCGGAGTACAGCTTCTCTGTACCGGAATTGTAGGGGAGTATCTGTCAAAGACTTATCTTGAGACGAAGAAACGTCCGATTTTTATTTTAAAGGATTCCAGCGATGATAAGGAGCAGAAGCATGAAAGAACGTAGAAAAGGTCTGCTATGGGAAATGGCACTGATCCTGCTTACGGTTGCCGCCTGTCTGTACTCTACAGGCGCAGGAAATATTTTCGGGGCAAAGGTGGACTGGAGCAGTCAGCACAGTGTGTTCCCGGAATATTTCCGGCAGCAGTTTTATCGTACAGAGCAGTTTTTTCCTGAGTTTGCATTAAATATTGGCGGTGGTCAGAATATTTACAATTTTTCTTATTATGGATTGTTTAGTCCGGTCGTTTTGATCGGTTATCTTCTGCCGAATGTGAAGATGTCGGATTATATGATGGTGGCAAGTATTGTCTGTCTGGCAGCAGCGGTTATAATTTTGTACCGGTGGCTGAAAAGCCGGGAATTTACAGCTGCGGTAAGCGGGATGACAGCGCTGATGTTTCTTTTCGCAGGACCTATGATCTATCAGTCGTCGCATCAGATTATGTTTGTAAATTATATGCCATTTCTTTGTCTGACATTTTTTGGAATCGACCGATATTTTGAACAGAAAAAATCCGGTCTGCTGATCGGCGGAACCTTTCTGATGATTATGACAAGCTTTTATTTCAGCATCGGTGGAATACTGGCGCTTGGTCTATATGGAATTTACCGGTATGCAAGGACAAAAGAGCGGGCAGAAGAGATGATTACGGTAAAAGGATTTCTAGGTGACGGACTGCGGTTTGCAGGAAGGATTCTGACGGCAATCATGCTTGCAGGAGTTCTTCTTGTGCCGACTGCGATGGCTCTTCTCGGGAGAAGCGGAAGCAAGGGAGAAAAAACAGATATCTGGCAGCTTCTGACACCGCAGATCAATTTGGAAAAATTTCTGTATGGGGCATATGGACCGGGACTTAGCTGTCTGATGCTGATTATTTTGCTGACCGGACTTTTTTATAAAAAGGCTTATGAGAAGATTCTGTCGCTTGGTTGTCTGGTGGTGCTGACAGTTCCGTTTTTTTCGTATCTGCTCAATGGTGCACTTTATATCAGACCGAAGTCGCTGATCCCGTTTTTGCCGCTTCTGTGCTATCTTACGGCAAAATATCTGGAGAAGCTGAAAAATCAGAAAATAGCGAGAATCTGGATACTTCTTCCATGTCTGGCAATTATCATATATATTTATCTGAAGAAGGATGATGTGAAAAGCGAAGTCCTTTGGAAACTACTTTTGCTGGATGCGGTCATAACACTGTTGATCTGCGTGGCACAAGCGTATAGTGCATGGATTCGGAAGTATCTGACAGTAGCCGTTCTGGGACCGGTGATCCTGAGCCTTATTGTTACCGGAAGCTATTCCTGGGAAAAGAGTGGAAATCTGGAGAGCAGGAAAGCATATGAGGAAGATACCAGCCGGTCCATCGGGAAAGCTGTGGACAAGGCAATTACATCAGATAGTGGATTCTACCGGGTCGAGCAGGTTGGAAATGAAGAGGAAAATGCGGAAAATCTGAATCGTGTGTGGAACAGTGAGCAATATATTACATCCCTGTATTCGTCTTCCTATAATGCTGATTACCAGAATTTCCGTAAAAATGATTTTCAGGTAGAGCAGCCGTACCGAAATTTTCTGATGCAGTCGGTTTCGCAGAATCCGGTATTCAGACAGCTGATGGGAGTGAAATATCTGATCTCCAGTCAGAATATACCGGGATATGAGAAAAAGTGGATGACCGGGGGAGGGGATGTGTACTGTAATGAAAATGCAGCACCGATTGCCTATGAGACGGATCAGACGATGTCGGAAGCGGAATATGACAGACTGGATTTCCCATATAATCAGCTGGTATTTACCAGATATGCTGTGACAAAGGACGGAACTGTATCGGCAGGACAGGTGAAAGAAAAACTGGCAGAAGACATAGAGAAATGTGATTTTCGGATTCCGGAAAAGAATAACGGGATTTCACTGGTTGTCCCGACTGAAAACGGATATCAGGTGAAAATGAAAAAGGAACAGGAGTTCGAAGTGACTGTCCCGGAACAGGAAGAGAAAGATGGAGTTCTGTTTGTACAGTTTCGAATCGAAAATAAAAAACCGAAAGAGGATATCGAAATATCCCTGGAAGGAGAGCGCAATAAACTTTCGTCAATCCAGCATGTGTATTATAACAGAAATACCGTATTTACCTATGCAGTAGGACTGGAAAAGGGGCAGAAAACGGTCCGTTTATCTCTTGGAAAAGGAGAGTATACGATTAAAGATATGAGTGCATATAACGGCGTATTAAATGAAGATACCGGCCTTTATCAGAGTGTATTCAGGGTGGATAAAGAGCAGACGAAAGGGAATCTGATCCAGGGGAGAATCAAAAGTCAGAAGGATGGAATGTTCATTACGTCCATTCCGTTTGATAAAGGGTTTGAAATGACGATAGATGGCGTAAAGGTGAAATGTGAAAAAGTGAATAAAGCGTTTCTGGGATTTCATCTGGAAGCAGGAAAACATAAAATCAGAATTTTATATCATGCGCCTGGAGTGACAGCAGGAAAGATACTGACAGGTCTTGGCGTTCTGATTGTGATCGCAGGGGCAGTAAGAAAGAAAAAATGCGCGGAGTGAATCTTTAAGATTCTGAAATAAAAAAGGATACAGTCTTAGAGCTGCATCCTTTTTTATTTGACAGAGAATTCCGAAGAAGCTTGCTTTTGCCATCCATGTATCTGCAGGTAGTAGTTTACTCATGGCGCTTGATCTGAAAATGAACGGCATCATCAGACCAGATCTTATCGGTATATCGGATTTCGATGGTAGACCAGTTCAGTGGGACTTCCAGAGAAAGATATCCTTCCAGGGTTTCGCCGGGAGCGATCGTTCCATCGAGCTTTGGCTGGTCGCTTGTGGTTGCAAGAGCAGTAAATGCAGCTGCACTGTAGTCAAGTTTGGTATCGTCACAATAATTTTCAAAGCTTGCCATACTGCTGATGACCAGATCATCAGATGTCTGATTGACAATTGTCATATGGACAAACATAAATTCATTGCCTTCTGTCGGGACAGACCAGTCATCTCCTTCGGATTCTACGTAGCTGTCCATCGTGATCTCAATGCCATTGTATGCGGCGGTCTCATTTTGCTTATAGATCTCTTTGGTGGCATCAGCTGTCTTCTTCGGTGTTGAAGTGCCGGAAGAATTGTCAGAAGAAGTGTGCATTTTGGAAAAAAGGAATATAACCGCAATAATAATCAGGATGAGAATCAGGATGATAAACGGCAGACTTTTTTTGTGTTTCTTTTTGGGGTTTGTTAGCTGGTCTGGTGAAGTTACATCATCAGAAGATGCATCGGACTTTGTGCCTGCAGTATCGTTTTTGGAAACTGGCGTTGGTTTGGCAGCAGGTTCATCTGCCTGACCGGAGCTGATAACTGGTTCTGGAACTGGAGCATGCTCCTGTACGGAGGATTCATTTCCGGAAAAGGGTTTGTCTGTAGAAACTTTTTCAGTCTCTTTTTTTTCAGTGGCTTTCTTCTGAGCTTCTGCTTCTTCTGCTTCCGGAACATTTTTACGCATGCTGCGCATGGCAGCAGCTGTGCTGTGGTAGATCTCCGGTTCGTTCAGGGGATCGTCGAAAAAAGCCTGCTGTCTGGCAGCCGGGCGCTTTTTTCCGGAAACAGATCCATGCTTATGAGCAGAAGATCTGGCACTTCGGGTATCTGTATCATCCGGAATCACAGCGGATGCCGGAAATCTTTTACGGCAGGTATCACAGAGATATTTGCCGGGATATTTTTTGCTGGGGCGGACTTTGTGACCGCATACAGGGCATTTCATTCTAAGTTAAGTCTCCTTTATGATTCAAGTGTTCTGTTTTTATTATAGGGGAAAATCCTGTCAAAAACAAGGAGGTATTCTTGTCGAACAGACAGAAAAGTGATATCATACTGACTAAGTAACGTGGCAGAAAGTCGAAGCTGTCAGATACAGGAAAACAAAAGAAAGCAGGGAATGATATGACATATCAGGAAATGATGGAAAACGCAAAATTATCTATGGGGATTTACTGCAAAGCCTGTCCGGTTTGTGATGGAAGAGCATGTAAAAACCAGATACCGGGACCGGGCGCAAAAGGTGTTGGTGATACTGCGATCAGAAATTATAAAAAGTGGCAGGAGATCCGCGTGAACATGGATACGATCTGTGATGGCGGAGAGGCAGACACTTCTGTGAATTTATTTGGAAAGGAATTTAAGATGCCGTTCTTTGCAGGACCGGTTGGAGCCGTGAATCTGCACTACAGTGACAGGTATGATGATGTTTCTTATAACAATGTACTGGTATCAGCCTGTGCAGATGCCGGAATCGCCGCATTTACCGGAGATGGAGTGAATGCAAAGGTAATGGAGGCTGCAACGGAGGCAATCCGTGAAAATGATGGATGCGGGATACCTACAGTAAAGCCTTGGAATCTGGATACTGTCCGGGAGAAGATGGAACTGGTGAAGAAGTCAGGAGCATTTGCGGTAGCGATGGATATTGATGCGGCAGGACTTCCGTTTCTGAAAAATATGAATCCGCCGGCAGGAAGCAAGAATGTACAGGAGCTTTCCGAGATTGTGAAGATGGCTGGAAGACCATTTATCGTCAAAGGCGTGATGACAGCGAAAGGCGCGAGAAAAGCAAAAGAAGCAGGTGCCGATGCGATCATCGTATCTAATCACGGAGGAAGAGTGCTGGATCAGTGTCCGGCAACTGCAGAAGTGCTGGAAGAGATTGTAAAAGAAGTGAACGGTTCTATGAAGATTCTGGTTGACGGAGGGATTCGCTCTGGTACAGACATTTTCAAGGCACTTGCACTTGGTGCTGACGGTGTACTGATCTGCCGGCCGTTCGTTGTAGCGGTCTATGGCGGTGGAGAAGAAGGTGTGAAGCTTTACATTGATAAGCTGGGAGCAGAGCTCAAAGATGCCATGCAGATGTGCGGTGCACATTCTGTTTCAGAAATTACAAGAGATATGGTAAGATATTATCAGGACTAGAAAAATACATGCAGGAGGATAATACAATGGGAATGAGAGTGAACGCAGAGCTGCCATTACCGGCAGACTTGAAAAACGAATATCCGTTATCGAATAAATTAAAAGCTATCAAGGCGAAGCGGGATGAGGAGATCCGTGATATTTTTACAGGGAAATCAGACAAATTCGTGGTGATCATCGGACCATGTTCGGCGGACAATGAAGATTCGGTATGTGAGTACGTGAACAGGCTTGCAAAGTTAAATGACAGAGTATCGGATAAGTTGATGATTATTCCAAGAATCTACACGAACAAGCCACGTACAACCGGAGAGGGATACAAGGGAATGTTGCATCAGCCGGATCCGGAGCAGGCACCGGATCTGCTTGCCGGAATCATTGCAATCCGTAAAATGCATATCAGAGCCATGCAGGAGACTTATCTGACAGCAGCAGATGAGATGCTTTATCCGGAGAACAGAAGTTATCTGGATGATATTCTTTCTTATGAAGCGATTGGTGCGCGTTCGGTTGAGAACCAGCAGCACCGTTTGACTGCGAGCGGAATGGATATCCCGATTGGGATGAAGAATCCGACAAGTGGAGATTTATCGGTAATGCTCAATTCTGTTGTTGCAGCACAGGGACCGCACCGCTTCATTTATCGTGGGCAAGATGTGACGACAGGTGGGAATGATCTGGCACATGTGATCCTGCGGGGCGGCGTGGATAAATATGGCACAACGATTCCAAACTACCATTATGAGGATTGCAAGAGACTTCTGGATATGTATGAGCAGAAGAATTTGAAGAATCCTGCAGCGATCATTGATGCCAATCATTCCAATTCTAACAAGCAGTATAAAGAACAGCTCAGAATCGTAAGCGAGGTACTGCACACAAGAAATTATGATTCAAAGCTGAAAAAACTGATCAAAGGTGTAATGGTAGAAAGCTACTTGGTAGAAGGAAGACAGGATATCGGCGGAAATATGGTATACGGTAAATCGATTACGGATCCGTGTATTGGATGGGAAGATACAGTGAGACTGATTGATAAGATTGCGGAAGACTGTTAATTATAAAAATACAGTGTATCAAGGTTGAAAAACTTTGATACACTTTTTTTTGCAGAAATGATTACAAAATTACAGTAAGATATATTTCCAGGGCAGATAGAATGTATGTTGTAAAAACATAAATTACGGGTTAATGAGAAAACTTCTCAAAAATTCCTATAGACAAAATCCCACTAATATAGTAGACTATAAATAGTTAGAAAAAGCTAACTAAAATAAATTTAAACAAACTCATACAAGAGGAAAACAACATGAACTGGATGCAGAAAGATGCACAGACATCTGCTCAGATGGAAATTGCATGGCAGTGTGCTCCGGTATTGACCGGTGTAAAGCCATCCAATATTCTGACCTTGAAAAATGTAAGTGAAAAGGAAGTTGCGGAAAGTCTGAAAGAGATGGGAATTTCATACAGCATGCTTTGCGACAGCGGAGTCCGAAAAGTATGGCTGATCTACAGAGAAGAAGAGATTCTTGAAATCCTTGGAAAAAAAGAATACAGCGAATTTCTTGATACACTTGGCTATCGGGGATTTGAGTTTCCGCAGATGCTTCAGATCATGAATCTGAGATTTGAAGGATATCAGCATGGAAGTGCAGAATTTCCACATGAACTTGGAATTTTCCTCGGATATCCACTTGCAGATGTGAAAGGGTTTATTGAGCACAACGGAAAAGATTTCCTTTATCAGGGATACTGGAAAGTGTATGAGAACGTAGAAGAACGCAAGAAAATGTTTTCTATCTACAACGTTGTAAAAGAGGAATTTATCAGGGAAATGCAGGCAGGAAAGGATCTGTGGCATGCAGCAAGAAGCGTGAGACAGCCATTTGACATACAGCCTGCATAAAGGAATAAAACCTGGTAGATGATAGAAAGAAAAAAGAAAGGAAGAATTTAAAAATGAGTGATATTTGTGTAGCATACTGGAGCGGAACAGGAAATACAGAAGCAATGGCACAGGCAATTGGAGCAGGAATTACAGCAGCAGGGAAAAGTGCTGATGTAGTACCGATGGAAACTATTTCGCCTGCTGATTTAAAAGATCAGGCTGTCTGGGTACTTGGATGCCCTGCAATGGGAGCTGAAGAACTGGAAGACGGAACGGTAGAACCGTTTGTATCTGAACTGGAAGGATTTGCATCAGGAAAAAAGGTTGCCCTGTTTGGATCCTATGACTGGGGAGACGGCGAATGGATGCGTACATGGGCTGAAAGAATGGAACAGGCTGGCGCACAGATCGTCGGCGGAGAAGGACTTATCTGCCACGGAACACCGGGAGCAGATGCAATAGATGAGTGTGAGTCACTCGGCAGGGAGGTGGCTGGTTTATAAGAGATACGAATACCTTTTAAATAAAACAGAAAACCGAAAAAGCTAAATAATCAAATAAAATTATAATCGAATCAAAAACAAATAAAAACCAAAAATTAAAAGCTAAATAATCATCAAAAAAGAGCCGCTCCGTTTCTGCGGGGCGGCATACAAAAAAACACAATCGTTATTAGAATGAATTAAGGAGATGGATAAGAATGAGCGTTGTAATTGTAGGAGGTCATGACAGAATGGTCTGTCAGTATAAAAAAATATGCAAACAGTTTAAATGTAAAGCTAAAGTATTTACGCATATGTCTGCCGATCTGAATAAGCAGCTTGGACAGCCTGACCTGTTTGTACTTTTTACAAATACAGTATCGCACAAGATGGTAAAAACCGCGCTTGATGAGGCAAAAAGAAGCAATGCGAAGGTGGTTCGCAGCCATACAAGCAGTGGTGCGGCTCTGACAGAAATTTTAACACAGGAAGCAGGAGCAGCAGTTTAAAGCATGAATTTATTTACCGGGATCATGATCCCTTTTATTGGAACGACGCTGGATGTGGCACTTGGATAGAATGCAGAGTGGAAAAGCGAAAAGAAATGAAATGAATGTGTCCTGGTATGAAAATTATCTGGGCACTTTTTATATGTGCCCAGCTTGGCACATACAAAAAAGAGGTCTTTCTCACGAAAGACCTCTTACAGCGTGCGTTAGAGGATTCGAACCCCCGACCTTTTGGTCCGTAGCCAAACGCTCTATCCAGCTGAGCTAAACGCACATTTATATCGTGTGTTGAACTGTGTTGCTCAACAACAAAATTGAGTATACATCAGGAAAGACAATATGTCAAGCACTAAAATGAAAAAAGTTAAAAAACTTTTGATCTCATTTTTGAAACTCATTTTTGAACGGGGCGATTAAGGCAAGTTTGCTGGCTTTTATTCAAGATAAGGACAGATCTGATTCCATTTGGTAAGCAGGCGTTCCTTTGACCAGGCTGCATTTGCCGGACTTGTGGACGGCAGGCAGATTGCTTTTTGCTGAGTTTGTGGAAAACAGTATTTTTTATATAAGCGGTCTGCAGTGCCACCGTTGGTGAAAATCTGCCGGATGGATGCCGTCTGAAGAATCTCTGTAAGGTCATTGGGAACGACATTGCGGATACTGCTGTCACTGGAGCCTTCGATATCACAGGAGGCGATCACATCCCAGACGGCAATGTGGTGTGCAAGGAGCAGTGATTTTTTTTCTTCTATGCCGACAGGAAGTGGTTCATCTGTAAGTGTGGCAATAAGATTCCAGAAACGGTTTCTTGGATGCCCATAGAAAAACTGACTTTCCCGTGATTTTACAGAAGGGAAGCTCCCAAGGATCAGAATGCGGGAGTCGGTGTTAAATACAGGATGGATTTCGTGAAGTACATGTGAAGATTCAGCCATAGGTATGCCTTCTTTCATAAATATATTCAATAAAAGGATAAGCGATACGGGAGTGAAAAGCAAGTGGGAAAAAGTACAGTTTGGGTTACTGTTCACTCCCGTGTCAATCACTACGCTGATTGGCACGGAGGATGCACGTTTTATCTTGAATGGCATCTCGCCCATCGCCAAAGGCGATTTAAAATGGAGAGATGCGTTGCTGGTCACAGGTACTGTGAACAGTAACCAGTCTGGCAGAATGCACAAGACAGGGAATCCTTGTGACTGTCAGAGGATTATAGAAAATAAAAAGATCAGTGACTGATTTTGGAACAAAAAGTTTGTGAATTATTGAAAAAAGTTCTGCTTGTAAAGTGGCAGATGTCAGTGTATAGTGAAGTCACTCTAATTCGATTCTAATTTTATTTTATAGGAAATTGCATCCGGTATAATGAAATACTCTGCAGATACGCCGGGTGACATTCTCTGCTTTGAAACAGATCACAAGAAAAGTATATGATATCAGACACATGATTCGATGTGGTATTTTCAGGACAAGTTAATATGAATGAACAGACACAGGGAGGAACAGGATGGAAGAAAGAAGAGACTATGCGGTACTCCGTTTTGTGGATCAGAATGGCTGGAGTTATATGGTAAATGACTATGCAAAAGGCTGTTCTTTGATGGAGTATATCAAACAGGGGATCCGGGTGGAAAAAGAAACAGTATTTGAATGGATCAGACAGCTTTCAAAACAGCTGGAACAGTATTATCGTTGTGGAAATGAGGATGCGGCGTATGGATATGTGAACCCATATGCAGTGATCATAACCGGAGACGGAATGCTTTGTCTTCTGGATATCAATGAACCGGAAAACGAGGAACTTTTAAAGCAGATGAAGAAGAAAAAGCTTCGTATGCTTTTTGTAAGGAAAGAAAGGGTTCTTTCGCAGAAGACAGAACGGTTGGATGATCTGTATGGTCTGGCAAAGATAATGGAATTTACAGCAGAAAAATGTCTGGATCCAAAGGCATTTACACGGAAAGAAGAGCGAGTCTGGAAAAGAATGCTTGGAAAGTGTTATAGCAGTGGGAAAAATGCCATAAAAGTATTAAAAAATATGCAAAAAGAAATTGGTTTTCTGGAAAGGGAAATGGAAAGACCGAGGGATAAGGTTTCGGCAAAAAAGATTTTGCTTGCGATTCTGGCGGTTTGTATCATGAGTGCAGCAATCATCGGAGGGACAGTGAAAAAGCCGGAAACAAAAGCGATTGCAGCGGATCAGGATCAGTCAGAGGCGGGAGTTCAGGAAGGAGCAACGGAGAAAAAGGAGACAAAAGAGGTTGTGGAACAAAAGGGGGACAGTCCTTATCTGGAAATGGGACTTATTTATTATGTGGCGTGGGAAGATTATGTGAACAGCCTGGATAGTCTCGATAAGGAAATGCAGGAGACAGAGTTTTCCGATGCATACCGGGTGGTCATAGCGAGTCTGGAAGAAGGGAGTATACAGCAGCAGGAGGAGGGATTAAACGCAGAAGATGCAGTAAAAAAAATATTAGATGAATTGGAGAAACGTGCAGAAAAAATACAGATGAAAGTGTATTTGTACCAATACCCGCTATTGAAGGTAAGTGTTCTGGAAGAGAGTGAAAAATGGAACAGGCTGACAAAGAGAATTGGTGAGGAGATGATTAGAAGACAGGCGTGGTACCGGTGGGATACAAATGGAGAAAAGGAGTGTGAGGTCAGAAAATATCTTGCAGAAAGCTATTTTAAACTTGGTGAGAATTTAAAAGCAGCTGAACAATATGAACAGATCAGAAAATTAGAATCGAATGAAGAAGAATTAGAAGAGATTTATGAAAAGTTGCAGTTGATTTATGAAGAAGCGCAGGAATATGAGAAAGTGTGGGAGATCAGCAGAGAGGCGGTTGAAGTATTACCGGATTCAGAAAGATTGTGGATGAACTATCTGGAGCGTTATTGTGAGAATCCGGAAATGGAAAGAGAATTATGTGCAGAAGCAGTAAAAAAGGCCATCCAGGCAGTTCCTGAGCTTGCAGAATCAGAAACGTTTAAACAGCTTCAGGGAAAATATAAAATTGTGATCGATGGAGAAAATATCCGGGTTGGAGAATAAAACGCTGAAAGAAATTTTTGAAAAAGTCCCATAAAAGGGAGGATGCCGGGTGACTTAAAAGCCCCCGGCATGTATTATGAAAAAGTTATTCTATTATTAACTTCTGCACGTCTTATTAAATGATTTGTTTGAAATCTTTTATCTTTTATGTTCTTCATTTGATGATTCTAGTATATAAAACACTTGTGAAGAAAGAGTGTTTAACAAATGAAGGTTTTTTGAAAGATAAATGAACAAATTGTGAACAAGACTATTTGCGGAATGCGAAGTATGGAAGCCCATCTTTCATAGGTACTTCTACACTTCCCTGGATCAGTGGGCGGGCATAAGCGATGAATTCATCTCCGATGTCGGAACCGTCTTTTGTGATCCATTCTTCAGGAACAGCTTTTTCTTTATTACAGATTTCGTTCACGTCTGCAGTTCCGAATTCAAGGATGTATGGGTCATCACTCTTACGGATAAAATTGATCATCTTTCCTGTTTCACCATCTAAAGCGGCACTTACAGCAAAACGGCCGGAAGCAGCGGCTTCGTCCAGATCTGTGGCAGATAAACAGGAGGAAGAGCATCTCTGGCAGACATTGAGCTCCACAGAGCGTACTTTGATACCAAGTTTTTCTTTTACAAGATTTTCAAGATACTTTCCGGAGCCGGTTAGCATTTTATGACCGAAAGTATCTGTGCCGACATCACTTGCAAGCTCGCAGACAAAGGTTCCGTTACCATCGTTGATTCCTTCGGAAATGCAGACAACGAGATTAGAAGTTTTAGTAAGCTTTTCTTTTACCTTTTCGATAAATGCATCCGGGGAGAAAGCAACTTCCGGAAGATAAATAAGAACCGGATTATCGCCTTTAAATTTGCGGGCAAGAACGCTTGCGGCGGTCAGCCATCCGGCATGGCGTCCCATGATCTCGACGATGGTGACAGATGGTTTATTATCATAGACAGAGGCATCAATTGCAATTTCGCGTACTGTAGAAGCAACATATTTGGCAGCACTTCCGTAGCCCGGGGTATGATCGGTCAGAACCAAATCGTTGTCGATGGTTTTCGGAACTCCGATGATGCGGATATTACTTCCGACTGTTGCTGCGTAGCGGGATAATTTACTTACGGTATCCATAGAATCATTTCCGCCAATATAGAAGAAATAGCTGATTTCTTTTTCGGTAAATTTCTGGAAAAGTTCAGGATAAACCGGATCGGAAAGATCTTCCGGTAATTTATAACGGCAGGAACCAAGATATGAACCCGGTGTGGTGCGGATACGTTCCAGTTCGCCATTTTCTTTTAAAGGTGCCATGTCTATTGTGTGATCGGCAAGAAAACCTTCGATACCGTTGACCATACCGATGACATTATCAATCTCCGGATTTGCCAGACCTTCTGAGACAACACCATAGAGACTTCCGTTGATTACAGCAGTAGGACCACCTGATTGTCCGACCAGTAAATTGTGATTCATAGTTGAAATCCTCCTCTTTATTCATAGTAATCATATAGCTTTAACTATAGCCGAAAAATGTGAAATTTACAATATCAGTTGGAAAACAAAAAAAAATAGGCTATACTAGGAACGTGAGCTTTAAATTGAGAAGGAGAATACACATGAAATATATATCGTTTGCGATTCCGTGTTATAACTCGGCAGCTTATATGGACAGGGCAGTGGAATCTATTTTAAAAGGTGGAGAAGATGTAGAGATTATCATAGTTAATGACGGATCAAAAGATGATACTTCAAAGATTGCACATGAGTATGAAGAAAAGTATCCGACGATCATCCGTGCAGTTGATAAGGAAAATGGTGGACACGGAGATGCGGTCAATGTAGGTCTTGACCACGCAGAGGGAAAATATTTTAAAGTGGTGGACAGCGATGACTGGGTAGATGAAGAAGCATTATACAAGATTCTGGATGTTCTGAAAACGTTTGAAAATGAAGAAAAGCAGGTGGATATGCTGCTTGCCAACTATGTATACGAAAAAGAAGGAATGGAGCACAAGAAAGTGATTGAGTACAAGAATGTGCTTCCACAGGAAGAGATTTTTGGCTGGAATGATGTGAAACATTTCCATCTGGGACAGTATATTCTGATGCATTCTGTTATTTACCGGACAGATTTCCTGAAATTATGTCAGCTCAGGCTGCCGAAGCATACATTTTATGTGGACAATATTTATGTTTACTATCCACTTCCGCATGTGCGTAAGATGTATTATATGGATGTGGATTTTTATCGTTATTACATTGGAAGAGAAGATCAGTCTGTCAATGAAAAGGTGATGATCAGTCGTGTGGATCAGCAGATCTTTGTCACAAAGAGTATGATTGATATGTATGATATGCGCAAGATTTCTAATAAAAAACTGCGAACCTATATGACTAATTATCTTGCAATTATGATGACGGTATCTTCGATTCTTCTGATTCGTTCCAAAAATGCAGAGAATCTGGAAAAGAAACGGGAGCTGTGGCAGTATCTGAAGAAGAATCACTACAGAACTTATTGGAAGATCCGTTACGGAATCCTTGGACAGACCATGAATCTTCCAGGCAGATCAGGAAGAAAGATTTCGTCTCTGGCGTACATTGTGGCGAGAAGAATTGTCGGATTTAATTAAAATTTCTTCTTGACATTTCCGAAGAGAAGACTATAATAACTGTTAAAGTAAATATGGTTCACCAAAATTCGTTGATGAGAACAAAGTCATATCCGTCATTATTTTCAGAGAGCCTGTGGATGGTGTGAACAGGTAATAACCGGATAAGGATATCCTCTCTAAGAAGCGGGTCCAAAGCAGAAAAAGTATCTGCAAGTAGACTTTGCCGGGATCCACCGTTATATGGATAGCATATGTTGGTATGTGAAGTGCCGCAGATTATTATCTGTGGAATTAGGGTGGTAACGCGGATTTTATTCGTCCCTTTTCAGATTGATTCTGGAAAGGGACTTTTTTGTTGCTGTGTATACAAAAAAATCCTGTGAATTTTGTTATCGGAAGATTAGAAGAACAGTTTTGCGTGGACGAAAAGAAAAAGGAGGAAACTGTAATGAAAGCATTACAAAAAGCAAGCAAATTTTTATCAGACTATACATCATTGGTGGTAATCGCTATTGCAGTAGTCACATTCTTTGTACCGGCAATGATGGGATGGGTAAATAACCCATTGTTCGTTGATCCGGTATCCAACAAGTTCACCTGTCAGTCGATCATCATCGGAATCATCATGTTCAGCATGGGACTGACACTGACAATCGAAGATTTTAAGATTCTGGCACAGAGACCTTTTGATATCTGTATCGGCGCAATCGCGCAGTATCTGATCATGCCATTTCTTGCATTTGCACTGACGAAAGTACTTCAGCTTCCGGATGGAATTGCACTTGGTCTGATCCTTGTAGGCTGTTGTCCGGGTGGTGTATCCTCCAATATCATGTCTTATCTGTGTGGCGGAGATGTGGCATTTTCCGTAGGAATGACTACGGTATCCACAATCATTTCACCGGTTATGACACCGCTTATGGTTTCACTTCTTGCAAGCGGAACGCATATTACGATCAAAGGACTTCCGATGTTTGTATCTATTGTTGAGACCGTTATTGTTCCGGTAGCTTTTGGATTTTTACTGAATTATCTGTTTGGAAAGAAAAAAACATTTACAGAGCTTCAGAAAGTGATGCCTGGAGTTGCAGTACTTGGACTTGCATGTGTAGTTGGCGGAGTGGTTTCTTCGCAGGGAGACAAATTCTTTGAATCAGGAGTTGTAATTTTTGTGGCAGTATTTCTTCATAATGGACTTGGATATCTGCTGGGATACGGCGCAGGAAGACTGACTGGTATGAATACTGCAAAGAAGAGAACAATTTCTATTGAAGTTGGAATGCAGAATGCCGGACTTGCTACCAACCTTGCAACTACAACAGCACAGTTTGCGGTGGCACCGGAATCTGCAATTATCTGTGCAGTATCCTGTACATGGCATTCTATCTCAGGAACACTTCTCGCAGGATTATTTGCAGCATATGATAAGAGAAAAGCAGGAAAGCCTGCAAATAAAAAGCAGGCTGCAGAAAATGTAGCATAAAATACAGAAATAATTTCGGAATGATCGTCATAAAATATCAGGAATAACTTACAGGGCGTAAGAAGATATGGAAGATCAGAAACTGGAAAATCTTTTAAATCTGGCACTTGGAGCGACGGAAGAAGAAAGAGAAAAATCATTGAACCTGGATGTCGGGTATCATCCGATTGACAGGGAATGGGAATTGATTATTAAATATTCGGGCAATCTGGATCAGGTAAGAGCCTTGGCAAGCCAGGTGGTTGAACTTCAGAATGAGTACGCGATCATTCGGATCAGCCAGTCCAGGATTGATTTACTTTCAGATATTCCTGAGGTAGAATATATAGAGAAACCGAAACGTTTATTTTTTCAAATAGCAAATGGGAAGCGGGTATCCTGTATCAATGAGGTGCAGGATACCCGCTTTCTTGATATGCGTGGACAGGGTGTACTTGTGGCGATAATTGATTCGGGGATTGATTATGCGAATGAAGATTTTCGGAATGCAGATGGAACGACGAGAATACGGGTGATGTGGGATCAGTCATTAAGACCGAATGCGGATGAAGAGAAGAATCCACCAAAAGGTTATCGGATGGGAGTGGAATTTACCGAGGAGCAGATTAACAGGGCACTTGAGGCTGACTCGTCAGAGGAAAGGAGAAGAATGGTACCAAGTCAGGATATATCCGGTCATGGAACTGCAGTTGCAGGGATTGCTGCCGGAAATGGGCGAGGAAGCGGAAAGCTGTATGCCGGTGTGGCACCGGAGAGTGAGCTGATTGTGGTAAAAATGGGGTCGCCTATGCCAGACGGATTTCCACGGACGACAGAACTGATGCAGGCGATGGATTATGTGGTGAGGAAAGCACTGGAATTTCGGATGCCGGTGGCGATCAATCTGAGTTTTGGAAATACATATGGTTCTCATGACGGCAGGAGTCTGGTAGAACGGTATATTGATGATCTGTCGAATTTCTGGAAGAGTGTGATCTGTGTAGGGACCGGAAATGAAGCAGCAAGTGCCGGGCATACTTCTGGAGTGCTGCAGAAAAGAAAAGAAGAAAGAATACAGCTCGCAGTACAGGCAGATGAACCAACATTGAATATTCAGATCTGGAAAGCGTATACGGACGAAGTGGAAATTTCATTTGTATCTCCTGCGGGGACGCGGATCGGTCCAATACAATCTGTTCTCGGTTCGCAGAGATTCCGGATCGGGGAAACGGAGATTTTATTATATTATGGAAAACCGAGCCCGTATAATGTGGCACAGGAAATTTATATTGATATGATTCCGGTGACGGATTATATTACGTCTGGTGTCTGGCAGATTATCCTGAATCCGACAAGGGTTGTGGAAGGACAGTATGATCTGTGGCTGCCGAGTGAGAATGTACTAAACCGAGGGACGGGATTTCTGTACCCGGATGAAGAAGTGACCTTAACGATCCCTTCGACTGCGGAAAAAGTGATATCGGTTGGAGCGTATGATGCGCTTACTTTTTCCTATGCATCTTTTTCGGGAAGGGGATATACCTGGCAGGATGAAAGGACGAAGCCGGATCTTGTGGCACCGGGAGTGAACGTAAGGACGACAGCAGTTGGCGGAGGGGTGACAGTGGTGAGTGGAACTTCTTTCGCAACGCCGTTTGTGACAGGAGCATCGGCACTTTTGATGGAATGGGGGATCGTAAGAGGAAATGATCCGTTTTTGTATGGGGAGAAGGTGAAGGCGTATCTCCGGCGCGGGGCGAGAGAGTTGCCGGGATTTGGAAAGTATCCGAACCGTGAGGTGGGATATGGACGACTCTGTTTGGAGAGAAGCCTGCCAGATTAAAATGTTATATTTATAATAACACCTCGAAAAACAATCTGAAAACATAGCTTTATTCAGTTGTTAACCTTAAATTTGTTCAGTTAATAGGTAAAAAGAAAAATTATGCAACATGCACAACTCAAAACTGTATATGCACAAAAATAGGGCGATTTGTAAAAAATGCTTTACGCTGATAGAGTGATAGAGTATAGTGAGTTTAAACAAATTAATATTTTGAAGAAAGAAGGCAAAATGGATGGTCAGTTAAAAGTAGCAGCTGTTCAAGTTACAGTCGAACAAAATAATATTAAGAAAAATATGGAAAACGTTGAGAAAATGGCAATGAGTCAACAAAATCGATGGAGTTGACCAGAGATTCGAAAAAACCAAAAATAAATTAACAAGTAAGGAGACAATGTATGTCAGAACAGGAAAAGAACACTGAGCAAGGTGTTCATAAGCGCCGCACAAGGTACAAGGGGAAATATCCACGAAAATTTGAAGAAAAATACAAAGAATTACAGCCGGAGAAATATCAGGACATGATTGCCCATGTCATTCAGAAAGGAAATACACCTGCCGGAATGCACATTTCGATCATGGTGCAGGAAATTCTTGACTTCTTGAAGATCCAGCCGGGAGAGGTGGGATTTGATGCAACGCTTGGCTATGGCGGACATACAAAAGCAATGCTGAAATGTCTGGAAGGAAAGGGGCACATTTACGCGACAGATGTAGATCCGGAAGAATCTGCAAAGACAAAAAAACGTCTGGAAGAACAGGGATTTGGGGAGGATATTTTAACAATCCGTCTTCAGAACTTTTGTACTATCGATGAGATTGCAAAAGAAGTTGGGGGATTTGATTTTATTTTGGCTGATCTGGGTGTGTCTTCCATGCAGATTGACAACCCGAAGAGAGGATTTTCTTTCAAAGTGGACGGACCTCTGGATCTGCGACTGAATCAGGAAAAAGGGATCAGTGCAGCCGAGAGACTGGATACAATTTCAAGAGAAGAACTTGCCGGGATGTTATATGAAAATTCGGATGAGCCGTATTGTGAAGAACTGGCAAAGGCAATCACCGAAGAAATCCGGAAAGGACACCGGATTGATACTACGACAAAGCTACGTCAGGTGATCGAACAGACCTTGTCTTTCCTTCCGGAAAATAAGGAGAAAAAAGATATCATCAGAAAGACCTGTCAGCGGACTTTCCAGGCACTTCGAATTGACGTGAATCATGAATTTGAAGTACTCTATGAATTTATGGAAAAACTGCCGGGCGCTTTGAAACCGGGGGGAAGAGTAGCGATCCTGACGTTCCATTCAGGAGAAGACAAACTGGTGAAGAAAGCTTTAAAAGCAGGATATCGCGAGGGAGTTTATTCCGAATATGCCAAAGATGTAGTCCGACCTTCGGCAGAAGAGTGTGCACAGAATGGGCGTGCAAGATCTACGAAGATGCGCTGGGCTGTGAAGGCGGAGTAAAAGTAAGTGTAGGCTGATTAGAATATTGACAAAACAAAAATCAAGGATCATAATGCGGTGCAGGAAGAAAAGTTTTTGAATGTGTTAAAATCCAGAATGGTAGATGGGATCATTTATGTCAGTTCGGATTATGCGACCAGTAACAAGCTACTTGCAGATTTATCAATCCCAGTTGTATTTATTGACCGTAAGATTGAAAAGAGTGGTAATATGGGAAGTGTGCAGATTGATAATTATCAGGCTATGAAGGAAGTCGCTGAGTATATCAGTAAAAAAGGATGCAATGGATCGGATTGAAAATATTCTTGGATTTAAGAGATTTGAGCGTCACGTTGGATAAAAAAAAAGAGTAGAAAGATGCTGCAAAGTTATCAAAACAGATAACAGAGCGGCATCTTTTGTTATTTGAAAAATGATTAAAATATATAACAGAAAATTATAAGCCGATTTGTACTTTAGTCTACAAATTCAGATGCCGGCGTGATATACTGTATGGAAAAGTTATGAAATATCTGGTATCAAAACGGAAGCAAGGAGGAAAGAAAAAGTATGAACAATTTTTTGCCACAGAAGAGGGGAATGCAGGTTGCCTGGATCATAGTGGGCTGTCTGATCTACGCAGTTGGTCTGAATGTATTTATTATCCCTATGAATTTATACAGCGGGGGAGCAGTTGGTCTTGCACAGCTGTTAAGTTATGGAGCAGGACAGATCGGGATTAAGGAAATTGCAGGTCTGAACCTGTATGGTATCATTTATTTACTGCTCAACATTCCGATTTTATTTATTGCATGGTTTAAAATCGGAAAGACATTTTTTATAAATACAATCCTTGGAACGGTAGGAATCAGTTTATTTACTTCAATCGTACCAACTCCGGCAACAGCAGTGATCGCTGATCCGGTTATTGGAATCATCATCGGTGGTGTTGTAACCGGAGCCGGAATCGGAATCATGCTGACGGCAAAAGGAAGTGGTGGTGGAATCGAGGTTATCGGTATCTGGATGGCGAAAAAATATGCGGGAATGTCCGTTGGAAAACTGGGAACCATCTTCAATCTGATACTGTATGCCATTTATCTTTTAGTTTTTGATATCTCAACGGTGATTTATTCGGTTGTCTACCTGTTCTTCTACACGGTAACTCTGGACAGGATGCATTTTCAGAACATCAATGTGAGAATGCTGATTTTCACGAAGAAGAAGGGAATCGCAGAGGCAATCATGAAAGAAACCGGACGTGGTGTTACGCAGTGGAATGGTGAAGGTGCATTTACGAGTGAAGACAATTATGTTCTGGTGACGATCGTGAATAAATTTGAAGTAGAAGATATCCTGAACATGGTGTATTTACTGGATCCGGAAGCATTTACTACGGTAGATGAAGGGGTTAAGGTGTACGGAAACTTCCAGAAGAGAGTTTAGGAGTCAGGAATAAATGTATAAAATACTGATTGTTGAAGACGATAACACGATCGCAGAGCGGCTGGCATCGCATTTGAAAAAGTGGAATTATAAGACAGTATGTGTACGTGATTTCAAAAATGTAATGGAAGAATTTAAAAAGACAGATCCACAGCTTGTAATCCTGGATATCGGGCTTCCGTTTTACAATGGATTCTACTGGTGCCAGGAGATCCGGAAACTGTCCAATGTGCCGATCATCTTTCTGTCATCGATGAATGACAACATGAATATCGTGATGGCAATGAACATGGGCGGAGATGAGTTTATCGAGAAGCCGTTTGATCTGAATGTAGTGACAGCAAAGGTGCAGGCGGTGCTTAGAAGAGCATATGCACTTCAGGGAACGGCAAATATCATTGAGCATGGAGAAATGCTGCTGAATTTGGGAGATGCATCACTTACAATAGCCGGGCAGAAGATTGAACTCACCAAGAATGAGTTCAAGATCTGTCAGATGTTTTTTGAGAGCGCAGGAAAATTTGTGACCAGAGATGCGATCATGACCAGACTCTGGGAAAGTGACGAATTCATCGATGATAATACACTTACAGTAAATGTGGCGAGACTTCGGAAAAAGCTGGAGGAAGCCGGAATGCATGATGTGATCCGGACAAAGAAAGGAATCGGGTACATGCTGGTATGACAGAGATTTTAAGGGCATTTTGGAAAGAAAAAAGACCGGAGAGAATAGCGGTTCTTGTTTCGGGCATTCTCTTTGCAGTCATCTTCTGGATCTATGAAATTCCGGTGGAGATTGCAGGATATGCGTTCCTTCTGGTGATTTTATGGAATGTGATCTGGTTTACACTTGTTTTCATACGATATGAAAAAAGACAAAGAATACTGGAAGAAAATCAGGGAAAAATCCGGACAGAGGCGGGAGGATTTCCGGAGGCAGAAAGCCGGGAAAGCGAAATGTACCAGGAATTGATCCGGCAGCTTTACGAAGAGAAAAAAGAGCTGGAATCCTCTGTGCAGATTGAAAAACAGGAGCTGTCTGATTATTACAGCATGTGGGTTCATCAGATCAAGACTCCAATTGCAGCACTCGGTGTCCTGATCCAGAGCGGGGAAGAACTGGAAGAAGTACAGGAAAGCCCGAAAGCACAGGAACTTACCCGAAGCATGAAAATGGAGGTGTTCCGGATTGAACAATATGTGGATATGGTACTCACCTATCTCAGAATGGGTTCCGCAACCTCCGATTACGCCTTCCGGATCTGCAGCCTGGAAGAAATCGTCCGCCAGGCAGTCCGCAAATATTCCCAGATGTTCATCATGACCAGGACAAGACTTCACCTTGAAATCCAGGATCAGAAGATCCTGACCGATGAAAAGTGGCTGACCTTCGTCATCGAACAAATTCTCTCCAATGCAGTTAAATACGCAAGAGGCGGAGAAATATCAATCTACACAGAAGAAAAAACTCTGGTGATCTCCGATAACGGAATCGGCATTGCAGAAGAGGACCTCCCAAGAATCTTCGAAAAAGGCTTTACCGGCTACAATGGAAGAGCGAATAAAAAATCCACTGGAATAGGATTATATCTCTGTAAGACAATCATAGATCGTCTCCATCATACTATCTGGATTGAATCAAAACCAGAAAAAGGAACAAAAGTATATCTAAACTTTGACCGTGAATCCAGACGAATAGAGTAATGGAGTCTATCGGTACAAAAACGAAAAAACTTCCAACAACGGAACAGAACTATGATTTACTTTTGGGTAAGGATCTATCAGTTGCAAAAAGTTTATCCATTTGAACAAAACAGCCGCCAGAAAAAATAAATATGGAAAATTCCATGTTTGTGCAATGGAGATGAAACACAGGAATCATGGAGGCCATTGCCGAACATGATTCCCGTCCTAAGTGGTTCATCGGAATGGTTTGCACAAAGGAATTTGGAATATTTATTTTTTCTGGCGGCGTCTCTTTCACCAAATGAGTCTTTTCCAACCCGATCCTTACAAAAATGTAAGAAACCCCACACAAATTGTCATTTACTTCGATGGAAGGAAATCCCTTACTTTTTTATAATGACTTTATCAAATAAAAAAGAAGGGCAGGTCATAAAAACCATGGCATTACTTGACGTAAAGAACGTAAAAAAGATATACACAACCCGTTTCGGAGGAAATCAGGTAGAGGCGCTGCATAACGTCAGCTTTTCCGTAGAAGCAGGCGAATATGTAGCAATTATGGGAGAAAGCGGAAGTGGCAAAACTACACTTCTGAATATCCTGGCTGCACTTGATAAGCCGACTGGTGGAAAGGTTTACTTAAAAGGGAATGATCTCAGCAAGATCCGGGAAAAAGAGATGGCAGCATTCCGGCGGCAGAATCTTGGATTCGTCTTTCAGGATTTCAACCTTTTGGATACACTAACCCTGAAGGATAATATTTTCCTTCCGCTGGTTTTGTCTGGAAAGAAATACACGGAAATGGAGAGTCGGATCGCGCCGATCGCAGAGCAGTTGGGAATCAGTAAGCTTCTGAACAAATATCCATATGAAGTATCCGGTGGACAGAAGCAGAGAGCAGCCATTGCACGTGCTCTGATCACACAACCGCAGCTGATCCTTGCCGATGAACCGAGCGGTGCGCTTGATTCCAGATCGACGGATGAGCTTCTGGGACTCTTTAATGCGATCAACGATAACGGGCAGACGATTGTCATGGTAACGCACAGTGTCAAAGCAGCGAGCACGGCAAAGAGAGTCCTCTTCATCAAGGATGGGGAAGTTTTTCATCAGCTTTACCGTGGCAATCTGACCAGTGACGAGATGTACCAGAAGATCACCGACACCTTGACGGTTCTCACTACAGGAGGTGAGCACCGTGAATAGATCGATTTATACAAAGCTTGCCATTTCCAATCTGAAAAATAACCGGAAGACATATATTCCCTATGTACTGACTGCCATTTTAACGGTGATGATGTATTATATGATGGCGAATCTGGCGGCAAATTCGCCAATGAACCAGGAAGCATTACAGATTATTTTAAGTCTGAGTGTTCATGTAATAGAAACATTTGCACTGATCTTTCTGTTTTACACCAACAGTTTTCTGATCAAAAGAAGGAAAAGAGAAATCGGAGTGTATCATATTCTCGGAATGGGGAAACCGCAGCTTGCGAAAATGCTGGTGATCGAGACGGTTGTAACCGGTGCGGTCAGTATCCTGGGTGGAATCTTTTTCGGAACTGCGCTTGCAAAGCTGATGTATGCACTTTTGAAAAGAATGATTCATTATGACGATAAACTGGCATTTCGGATGTCATGGGAGATTGCCGGAAATACCGTTCTCTTTTTCACACTGATCTTTGCATTGACTCTGATCTATAATCTTTTGCAGATCCGGCTTGCCAATCCAATCGATCTTCTGCATGCGGGAAGTCAGGGCGAGCGCGAGCCAAAAACCAAATGGTTCCTGACTATGGCTGGAATCATTTTCCTTGGAATCGGTTATTACATTGCGATTACGACAAAAGAACCACTTAAGGCGCTTCAACTTTTCTTTGTCGCAGTAATCTGTGTCATTATCGGAACCTATGCGCTTTTTACAGCAGGAAGTATTGCTTTTTTAAAGCTGCTTCGGAAAAACAAAAATTTCTATTATAAAACAAAGCATTTTACATCCGTATCCGGCATGCTTTACCGAATGAAGCAGAATGCAGTCGGGCTGTCAAATATCTGTGTACTCAGTACTATGGTTCTGGTGATCATTTCGTCTACCGTATCTTTGTACATTGGAAAGGAGGATGTCTTAAGAACAAGGTATCCGCAGGAAGTGTATATCACAAATTCGGTATCTGATGATGTGGAAAATAAGAAGCTGCATGACATGGTGGAAAAGATCTGCCGGGATAATCAGGTAGAGATCACAGATGAGAAGAGCTGGCATATGGCAGAGCTTGTTAAGATAAAAAACGGAGAAGAATATACTTCTGCTATGATAAAGGATAATTCGTCATCTGATATAGTGTTTTTTGATGTGATTAGGTTGGCAGATTATAATCAGCTGACAGGCGAAAGGATGGAGCTTGGGGATAAGGAAGCTATTCTTTTTACAAATGGGGAAAATTACGGAAAGGATAAGATCAGGATTGATGAGGAAACATGGATGGTCAAGAAGGAACTGGATACTGCACCTTTTGGAAAGAAGAGTGATTCTAATACAGAAAATGTATATTATATGATCGTCAGCGATGAAAAAGAGTTTATGAAAGATTATCTGAAAAAATACCAGCTCGAGGCAGAGGACAAACCGGTAAAATGGAGGGAGTCATTCAATTTAAGGGGCAGCGAAGATCAGAAGCTGAAAGCTGTCAAAGAGTTGAAAGCACAGGCAGAAAGTGAATTTGAACATACTGGTGTACAGGGAAGATATCTTGAAAAAGAGACTTTCTTTGGCCTGTATGGCGGTGTGTTTTTTATTGGAATGTATCTTGGAAGCCTGTTCCTGATGGCAACGGTGCTGATCATTTATTACAAACAGATTTCCGAAGGCTTTGATGACAGAGAACGCTATCAGATCATGCAGAAGGTAGGAATGAGCAAACGCGAGGTCAAAAGCTCGATCCGCAGCCAGATCCTGATGGTATTCTTCCTGCCGCTTGCGATGGCAATCATCCATATTGCAGTTGCATTTCCGGTGATCACAAAGCTTTTAGCCATATTTTATCTGAAAAATACAAAGCTGTTCTTCGGATGCACTGCCGGTACAGTGGGAATCTTTGCCGTCTTTTATGTGATCGTATTTGTGATAACAGCAAAAGAATATTATAAAATCGTTGAATAGAAGAAAAAGACAAAAAGGTGACGAAAGTCATCTTTTTGTCGTATACAGAGGTATTTCTTGCTAAGAACGACCGTTCTGTAGTAGAATACAGATAGACTAATTGAAAAGGATTGCGAGAGTGCAAAGCACGTAGCAATCTGGTATCAAAAGGGTTAAAATACCTTTTGACCTCAACATCATTGAAAAGATAAAATTACAGAAAGCAAGGGACGTATAAATGATAGAAAAAGGGCTGGTATATGGAAGATTTCAGATTCTGCATCTCAAACATGTGGAATATATTCTGGCAGCAAAGATGCGCTGCAAAAGGCTTTATATAGGAATCACTATGTCGGATGATCTGCACGTATCAGGGGGTGAGGAAGACAATTACCGGGTAAGACGGAGCGCTAATCCTCTGACTTATATTGAGCGTTATGAGATGCTTCGTGATACGTTGCTCAGTTTCGGAGTGCCGAGAGAAGAGTTTGAGATCATCCCATTTCCGATTGACAGAGTGGAATATCTGGGGCAGTATCTGCCGGAGGGTGCGGTCTGCTTTATGAGTATCTGTGATGAATGGACTGCGAACAATGAGAAGCGTTTTGAGAAGCTTGGAATTCCGGTGGAAGTTCTCTGGAGAAGGACCAAAGAGGAAAAAGGGGTATCAGGTTCCCAGATCCGGCAGAGGATCCTGGCAGATGAAAAGTGGGATGATCTGGTGCCAAAGACCGTTTTTGATTATGTTCTTTCGCACGGAATTGACGACAGGATCAAGTTTTCAAAATAAAGGAGAAGCTGAAAATGCAGGATTGGGAAAGATTTGGAGAAGAGATCAGACGAACCGTGCAAGATGCTGTAGACTCGCAGGATTACCGGAGGCTGAACCAGACGATCACGGATACGATCAACCGGGCAGTGAACGGTGCGGTAAATGGCGCAGAACAGGGCATGCGTTCTTTTGGAAATGCGTTTGATCAGGCAACGAGAAATATGGGAAGAGGTCAGGGAGGACCGCGTAGAAGATATGGACAGATGGGCGGGGCTGACAGATGGGGAAGAACGCCTGGAGGAGGTGTACCTCCGTTTGGAACTTACAGGTGGAGCGGAACGGATGGAAATGGAAGAGCATGGAATCCGGAAATGCAGGACTATAAGGCGGAATCAAAGGGCAGCAGCCGGTATGGATACAGCAATGCACAGCAGTCACCTGTCTTGTATGGATCGACGACGGGAACAAAGGCAGGCGGAATTGTCATGATCGCAGTAGGCGGAAGCATGGCACTTATATTTCTGATTCTGTTCCTTGCATCTTGTATTGCTTCTTTGCCGGAAAGTCCGGGGGCTTTATGGATCATGCGTGCGGTATTTGGACTGTTTACGGCAGCAAGTGGCATGATCACAGGATGGGGCATTAAGCTTCTGAAACAGGTTGGAAGATTCAAGAACTATAGCCGCAGGATTGCAGGCAGAGAGTATTGCAATATTTCGGAGATCGGAAGCAATTCCGGAAAATCCATAAAATTTGTGACAAAGGATCTGGAAAGAATGATTTCCAAAGGCTGGTTCCGTCAGGGGCACATGGATGGTGAGAAGAAATGCCTGATCTTGTCAAACCGTGCTTATGAAGAATATTTACAGATCGAAACCCGCAGACAGCAGTCGAAAGCGGAAGAGCCGGTAAAGAAAGAAGAGAAGACACAGGAAAATACAAAAGAAAAAGAAGCAAAGAATGAAAAGCTGGCACCGGAGGTGCAGAAGATCATTGACCAGGGGGATGCTTTTATCAGAAAGATCCACGAGTGTAATGAAGCCATTCCGGGAGAAGAGATTTCCGCAAAGATCAGCCGGATGGAGATGCTGGTAGACCGGATCTTCGACCGGGTGGAAGAAAATCCACAGTCAGTTTCGGATATCCGTAAGCTGATGGAATATTATCTTCCGACGACGATCAAGCTTCTGGAAGCATATGAACAGCTTGACAGACAGCCGGTTGATGGAGAAAATATCCAGACTGCAAAACGTGAGATTGAGGCAACGCTCGATACTTTAAATACGGCGTTTGAGAAGCTTTTGGATGACCTGTTTCAGGATACCATGTGGGATGTCTCATCGGATATTTCCGTATTGAATACCATGCTTGCACAGGAAGGTCTGAAAGAGGACGGAATGAAAAAATAAAGTCGCAGGAGGAAGAAGAGTATGAACGATTTTGAAGAATTTAATGTGACACCGGAGCTGACGCTGGATCCGTTCCAGGAAGAAAAAAAAGAGACTCCGCAGATTTATCAGGAGGCAGAACCGGAAACACCGGAGATCGTCCTGACACCGGAAGAAAAGAATATGGTCAGTGCATTTGCAGAAAAAATTGATCTCGCCAATTCGAACATGATTCTTCAGTACGGAGCCGGAACCCAGAAGAAGATCGCAGATTTTTCAGAAAAAGCACTGGAAAATGTAAAAACAAAAGATCTTGGAGAGGTTGGCACACTGTTAAGTGATGTGGTGACAGAACTGAAAGGATTTGATGAGGAAGAGGAAAAAGGATTTCTCGGAATCTTCAAAAAAGGCGGAAACAAGATCCAGGCAATGAAAGCCAAATATGCAAAAGCAGAAACCAATGTAAACAATATTGTCAAAGCACTGGAATCTCACGAAGTGCAGCTTATGAAAGACATTGCGCTTCTGGACAAGATGTATGAAGTGAACCTGACATATTATAAAGAATTGGCCATGTATGTGCTTGCCGGAAAGCAGAAGCTTGCCGAGACAAGAAACGGTGAGCTACAGGAACTGAAGAATAAAGCGATGGCAAGTGGACTTGCCGAGGATGCACAGGCAGCAAAAGATCTGGATTCCAGATGCGAACGTTTTGAGAAAAAGCTGCATGATCTGGAACTGACCAAGACAATCGCCATGCAGACCGCACCACAGATCCGTCTGGTACAGGGAAACGACACAATGATGGCAGAAAAAATCCAGTCTACACTCGTCAATACGATTCCACTCTGGAAAAGCCAGATGGTACTCGCCCTTGGTGTAGAACATTCCGCACAGGCAGCCGCAGCCCAGAGAGAGGTCAACGATATGACCAATGAACTCCTGCGCAAGAACGCAGAAAAGCTGAAGATTGCTACTGTAGAGACTGCCAAAGAATCCGAGCGTGGAATCGTAGATATTGAAACCTTAAAAGCAACCAATGAATCGCTGATCGCAACCTTCGATGAAGTCATGCAGATCCAACAGGAAGGCCGCCAGAAACGTCAGCAGGCAGAGGTGGAAATGCAACGCATCGAAGCTGAACTGAAAGCGAAGCTGTTACAGGTTCAGGGGTAAGCGTTTGGTGGATGACATACAGGCCGGAACAAGTAGATTTTGTTTTTTTATGAGGAGAAAGCGGCGAAGAGTCCGTAGGTAAAAAGGTAGCCGGTAATTTTGGATACCGGACTGATTCGCTGAATAATCTTGATGATTATTCGGCTCAGCAGTCCTCTGGATTTCGTGTATGAAACACGAAACCAGATCCAAATTACCGGCTGCCTTTTTACAACGGACCCTAATCGCCGCTTTCTAACATAAAAAAACAGAATCTACTTGTCCCTGCCTTGCTGTATTCCACGGGGGGACACCTGGAGGCTGCCCCCGTTATGGGGTGGGTGCGAGTGGAGGAGATGGCAGGTAGTAGGAATAAAGTGCTTAGTGTGAATGCTTATGAAACTAAAAGTTTGCCAGCGCATAGACATAAAGGACTCCGTTTTCTGTGATTAGAAACGGTGCTAGAGTCCGTTAGAAAAAATGCACCAGTAATTCGGATCTGGTTTCGTGCTACAAGCACGAAATCCAGAGGGCTGCTGAGTGGAATAATCATCAGGATTATTCCGCGAATCAGCCCGGTATCCAAATTACTGGTGCCTTTTTTCTCTACGGACTCTTCACCATTTCTACCCACAGAAAACGGAGTCCTTTATGTCGTCCCTTTTGTATAGTTATTCAATAACAGTTCCGGTTTTACCCTTCAGAGCATCTTTCAAAGTATCAAAAGAAGTAATCAGAGCACTTCTTCCCTCTTTCTTTTCTATGAATCCTACGGATGCCTGGAATTTTGGAAGCATGTTGTAGATTCCGAAGTGTCCTTCATCCATATACTGCTTAGCCTGTTCTACGGAGATATTATCGAGTTCTTCTTCATCTTCTTTTCCGTGGTTTAAGCATACCTTTTCCACACTGGTCAGGATGATGAGTTCATCAGCATCAATCTGTTCAGCAAGCTTGCCGGCAGTAAGGTCTTTTTCGATGACTCCGCTGGCACCTTTGAGGTGATTGTTCTGCTGGAGTACCGGGATTCCGCCACCACCGCAGGCGATTACAATATGTCCTGCATCGGTAAGGGTGCGGATGGCATCAACTTCTACGATATCAACCGGGTTTGGAGAAGCAACGACACGGCGGAAGCCCTGACCAGGAACTTCTACTACATAATTGCCCTTTTTACGTTCAGCGGCAGCGTCTTCTGCGTTCATGATACGTCCGACAATCTTGGTTGGTGTATAGAATGCTTCGTCATATGGATCAACAGTTACCTGTGTGATAACGGTGCATACGCTGCGATAGATGCCGCGTCCGATCAGTTCTTCGCGAATCGCATTCTGCAGGTCGTATCCGATGTAACCCTGCGACATAGCAGAGCAGACTGACATCGGAGAAGCGGTATAATCTGGATGATTGGTGCTGAATTCGTTCATAGCAGTATGGATCATACCAACCTGAGGTCCATTACTGTGTGTGATTACTACCTGGTATCCTTCTTCAACAAGATCTGCAATGGAAACTGCAGTTTTTTTAACGGCAACCTTCTGCTCTGGAAGTGTGGTTCCGAGTGCGCGGTGTCCTAATGCAACAACAACTTTTTTCTTCATATTACATCCCTCTGTTTCTCAGAATTTGAATTGTCTGCGTATGAAAAACATATAACGCAGACAACAGCGATAAAAAATATATAAAAATTATAGTATTTTTTTATGGAAATTGCAATCATTAGTTGGCAAAAATGCACAGTATAAAAAGGAATTACTGGTGGGCAGAAGCTAAATGGCACAAGGACGGAGATTTTTAGAAAACATGCTGACAACAAGGGGAGATGTTCATATAATATAATAAGAAGTCCGATGGATGGTGCAGTATGAAAGAGGAACGGATTCGATTTTGCGGATTAAAAGAACGTGAGGTCATCAACATATGTGACTGCAAGCGGCTCGGGTTTGTTGCAGATCTGCAGATCAATATCTGTTCAGGGTGTGTGGAAGCATTGATCGTACCGGGACCGGGAAGAATCTGTGGAATTCTTGGGTATGATGCGGAGTATATTATTCCGTTTGAGTGTATTCGCAGGATTGGAGAGGATATTATTCTTGTGGAAATTAAAGAGGACAAATATCTGAAGCCGTGTAAATAAGAATAGTAAAAGAGGAAGAAGAGTACAGACTGCTCAGTGAAATAAATGAGAACAAGTAAAAAGACAAAGGAGAGAAGAAAAATGACAGCATTTTTTAAAGAAATCGAGCCATTCCGGGGAAACGGAAACGAAAATGAAAAGGGACAGACGCTGGAAGAATTTCTGGAAGAGTATGATCCTTATAAATATAAGAATCCTTGTGTGACAACGGATGCAGTTATATTCTCCTGTAAAAGAAAGGTAGTGGACGGAGAATGGAAAGTTCTGATGGTTAAAAGGCGGAATCATCCGAGCATTGGCTGGTGGGCGCTGCCGGGTGGGTTTATTGAACTTCATGAGAATCTGGAAGATACGGCAAGAAGAGAACTGACCGAAGAGACCGGCGTGGCGGATCTTCCGATGGAGCAGTTTGCAGTCTATGGGAATGTGACCCGTGATCCGAGGGCACGGATTATTACATCGGCATATCTTTCGGTTGTGGATGAAGAGCAGGTAAAGGTGCAGGCTGGTGACGATGCGGCGGATGCAAAGTGGATGCAGCTTCATTGTCAGACAGAATCGGTGAAGGAGGATGGAGATTGGAAGAGAACCATTTATCGACTGGCATTGGAAAATAAAGAAGCAGAGCTTACAATTTCGGCGATCGTTGAAAAAAAGGAAAGAAGTGGACTGGTAAGAGAGACTTATTATAAGGTAAAAGAATCGAATCGGATCGCCTGTGACCATGCGGCACTGATCGTACAGGCATGGAAGCTGGTGGAAAGCCGGCTTATATAGCCTTTTGATAAAGTGTGAATTTGTTGACAACCCTGTATACAGGATTTATACTATAGACATTAAAAATGTGCGTGATTCGGCAGTAGAATCAATCAAGAACCAGGCAGGAGGAAAAAAGATGAAGTGCCCATATTGTGGTAACATTGATACAAGAGTCATCGACTCAAGACCGGCAGATGACGGAACGACGATCAGAAGGAGAAGATCCTGTGATGCGTGCAACAAGCGTTTTACAACCTATGAGAAGGTGGAGACCATACCGCTGATCGTGATCAAGAAGGACAACAACCGCGAGCAGTATGACCGTACTAAGCTGGAAGGCGGAGTACTCCGGGCGTGCTATAAACGTCCGGTAGCGGCAGCAGATATTCAGGCAACGATCGACTCGATCGAGACAGCGATTTTCAGCCGGGAAGAGAAAGAAATTCCGAGCAGCCAGATCGGTGAGATTGTTATGGAAAGCCTGAAAAAGCTGGATCCAGTTGCTTATGTACGTTTTGCATCGGTATACAGGGAATTTAAAGACGTGAATACCTTCATGGATGAACTGAAGAAAATATTAGAATAAAAGGGGAAAGACAAATGGAACGGAAAAAGACAGTATTGCTCTGCGTGACCGGCGGTATCGCGGCGTACAAGATTGCAACACTGGCAAGTATGCTGGTAAAGACAGGATACGATGTGAAAGTTGTGATGACACAGAATGCAACGAATTTTATCAATCCGCTGGTATTTGAGACGCTGACACAGCATAAGTGCCTGATCGATACATTTGACCGCAATTTTGAGTACAGTGTGGAGCATGTGACACTGGCAAAATGGGCAGATATTGTGATGATCGCACCTGCCACGGCAAATGTGATCGGCAAGCTGGCACACGGGATTGCAGATGATATGCTGACTACGACTGTGATGGCATGTGCCGAATGTAAGAAGATCCTTGCACCGGCGATGAATACAAGAATGTATGAGAATCCGGTCGTACAGGATAATTTAAAACTTCTGGAGCATTATGGATATGAAGTGATCCAGCCGGCAAGTGGACATCTGGCATGCGGAGATAACGGAGCCGGGAAGATGCCGGAAGCGGAGACTTTGTATGAATATATTTACCGGGATACTGCTTATGAGAAAGATCTGACCGGAAAGAAAATTCTTGTCACAGCAGGACCGACAAGAGAAGCAATCGACCCGGTGCGCTACATTACGAATCACTCATCCGGTAAGATGGGATATGCTCTTGCACGCGTTGCTGTGGCAAGAGGAGCGGATGTTACGCTTGTCACCGGACCGACAGAGATCAAAAAGCCGATGTTTGTGAAGATTGTTCCGGTCACGACTGCAAAGGAAATGTTCGAGGCGGTAAAGGAAGAGGCAGCAGATGCAGACATTGTGTGTAAAGCAGCAGCGGTTGCAGATTACCGGCCAAAGCATATTGCGGATGAAAAGGTGAAAAAATCGGACAGTGAGATGAGTCTGGAACTGGAAAAGACAGATGATATTCTGCAATATCTCGGAGAGTACAGAAAAGACGGACAGTTCCTGTGTGGATTTTCGATGGAAACCGAGAATATGGTTGAAAATTCCAGAAAGAAGCTTGAAAAGAAGAAGCTGGATATGATCGCGGCAAATAATCTTAAAGTTGCCGGAGCAGGATTTCAGGGCGATACAAATCAGATGACGCTGATCACGAAGGAAGATGAGACTGCACTTCCGCTGATCAGCAAGGAAGAGACAGCAGCTTGTATTCTGGACAAGATTCTGGAGTGTATGAATAAATAAAAAAGCCAAAATGTATTGTATCTCGTAAAGAGAATAGTAACAGGAGGAAAAGAAAAATGAATCAAGGCAATGAACGTACTACATCCATGTCCAAAACAAAGGGACTCGTACAGATGGCAATCTTTGCAGCACTTATTGTAGTGCTGGCATTCACCCCGTTTATCGGATATATCCCATTGGGATTTACAAGGGCGACGATCATCCATATCCCGGTGATCATGGGATCTCTGATGCTTGGACCGAAGAAGGGCGCAGCACTTGGAGGCGTATTTGGTCTTACAAGTTTTATCAATAATACGATAAATCCGACATTGACATCATTCGTATTTACTCCATTTTACAGTCTGGGTGAATACAGTGGAGGGATCGGAAGTCTGATCATCTGTTTTGTGCCGCGTATTCTGATCGGTGTAGTACCGTTTTATGTTTACCGTTTGATCAAGAAGCTTTCTAAGAACAACGGAGTATCTTCTGTTGGACTAGTTGCGGCGGGACTTGCCGGAGCACTGACCAATACGCTTCTTGTCATGAATCTTATTTTTGTATTTTTCAGAAATGACTATGCGGCAGCCAATGGTGTTACCGTGAAAGCGGTATATGGATTTATTCTGAGCATTATCGGAATCAATGGGATTCCGGAGGCGATCGTAGCGGCGGTGATCACGCTGGTACTTGGGAAAACACTGATGAAAAAAGGGGTACAGGAAAGATTAGGAGTGTAAAAAATGATACTTGCGATTGATATAGGAAATACAAATATTGTACTTGGATGTGTGGATGACAACAAAACCTATTTTATCGAAAGGCTTTCCACGATCAAGACAAAGATGGAACTGGAATATGCCATTGATATCAAGATGGTTCTGGATATTCACGGGATCAAACCGGAGAAACTGGAAGGAGCGATCATCAGCTCGGTAGTTCCGCAGATTACATATGTCGTAAAAGAGGCGGCAGAAAAGATTCTGAAAAAAGAGACACTGGTCATCGGACCTGGCGTGAAGAACGGACTCAATATCCTGATGGATAATCCGGCACAGCTCGGAAGTGATCTGGTGGCAAATGCAGTTGCCGGAATTGCAGAATACAAAGCACCGATGATGATTTTCGATCTGGGAACGGCGACAACAGTCAGTGTGATCGATGAAAAGAAAAATTATATCGGAGGCATGATCTATCCGGGAGTGAATATTTCACTGAACGCCCTGACGGAAAATGCATCCCAGCTTCAGGGAATCGGTCTGGAAGCACCGAAGCGGATTGTCGGAAAGAATACGATTGAATGTATGAAGAGTGGTGTTCTCTATTCCAGTGCAGCGGCGATCGATGGAATTATTGACCGGATTGAGGAAGCGATTGGACAGCCGATGACTGCAATCGCAACAGGTGGACTTTCCAAGAAGATTGTTCCGTACTGCAAGAGAGAGGTCATACTGGATGACGATCTGCTCCTGAAAGGACTTCTGATCATTTACCGGAAAAACAGATAACAGAAAGGTGACAGGGACGAGGACTTATAAAGTTTTCGCCCCTTTTATAAAAGGATGAATACTTACCGGATAACAGTTGCCTATGATGGAACGGCGTATCGTGGATGGCAGAGACAGGAGAATACGGAACTTACTGTACAGGGAATTCTGGAATGGCGGATTTCAGAAATTGCAGGGAAAAAGACGGTGGTCAGTGGTTCAGGAAGAACGGATAGTGGTGTACATGCGTTAGGGCAGGAGTGCAGTCTGTATCTGGAACAGGAAATTGATATGGACAGTTTTAAGAAGCAGTTAAATGCACTTCTCCCGGAAGATATCAGAGTGTTGGATATCAGCAGAGAAAAACGGGATTTTCATGCAAGAAAGAGTGCGGTCGGGAAATGCTATGAGTATCAGATTGATCTGCGTGACAAGATGGAAGTATTTCATCGGAAATACCGGTTTCATTTTCCACATCCGGTCGATATCGCTGCGATGGAAAAAGCAGCAGAGTATCTGATGGGAACTCACGATTTTTCCGCCTTTACGGATTTGAAAGAGGACAAAGATACGGTACGGACGATTTATGCGGTTGGGATCGTGTATGAAAAGGATACACTTACGTTATCGTGGATCGGAGATGGATTTTTATATCATATGGTCCGGATACTTACCGGAACGCTTCTGGATGTGGGAATCGGGAAAATAAAAGCGGAAGAGATACCGGAGATTCTGAAAGCGAAAGACCGGAAGAAATCTGGTTTTCCGGCACCGGCGAAGGGACTGTTTTTAGGTCGTGTTTTTTATACAGAAGCGGAGCTTAAAAAAGCGGTACAGAAGATCAGCGAAAAATAAAAACCAAAGAAATGGAGGAAAGAGAAGAGATGAAGTTTATTTCATGGAATGTAAATGGAATCCGTGCATGTGTGCAGAAAGGATTTATGGATTTTTTTAAAGAGGCAGATGCGGATATTTTCTGTCTGCAGGAGACAAAGATGCAGGAAGGGCAGCTTGTACTTGATCTGCCGGAATATCACCAGTACTGGAACTCGGCTGTGAAAAAAGGATACTCAGGGACTGCAATTTTTACAAAGAAAGAGCCATTATCGGTTACTTACGGACTTGGGATAGAAGAACATGATCAGGAAGGGCGCGTGATCACACTGGAATTTGAGGATTTTTATTTTATTACCGTGTATACACCGAACTCCCAGAGCGAACTGGCAAGACTTGACTACCGTATGACCTGGGAAGATGCGTTTCTTGCTTATCTTAAGAAGCTGGAAGAGACAAAACCGGTGATCTTCTGTGGAGATTTGAATGTGGCACACAAAGAAATTGATCTGAAGAATCCAAAGACCAACCGGAAGAATGCCGGATTTACAGATGAAGAGCGAGCAAAATTCTCAGCACTTCTGGATGCGGGATTCATTGATACTTACCGCTATTTCTATCCGGATAAAGAAGGAATTTACTCCTGGTGGTCCTACCGGTTTAAGGCAAGAGAAAAGAATGCAGGTTGGCGTATCGATTACTTCTGTACATCAAAAGCACTGGAAAGCAGGTTGGAAGATGCGAAGATTCTGACAAATGTATTTGGGTCTGATCACTGTCCGGTGGAACTGGATTTTAAGTAGGGGTGAGATCGATAAGCTGCGACATCAAATTGTAAAAAAATAAACTGATCAGATTCACTTTTGTGCGATGGAATCTGATCAGTTTATTTTTTTGAAATTTTTCGTTCAGGGATAGTGGATGATTCTGTTTGAGGGAATATATAAAATTCTGCCTGCATATAAATATACATGGGTAATTTAGCTTTTGGGATGAGGAGGGACATGTATGGAACGGATTGGAAGTATCTGGACGATGATAGTTCGGTATTTGCTGCTGGTGATGTTTGGTGGAGTGATTGTCTGGGCGTGCAATAGTGCAGGAATATCGGTTTACGCAGATGATGGGGAGACACCGGATGGAGCAGAGCTGATCCGGTTTGATTTTCACAAGTCGGTAAATCAGGAAGTTGGGATCCCGGCAGGAATACCAGGATTTTTCACTTATTTTTATGAAGGAAAAGAATACCATTACGGATTCCGGTTTGACAGAAATGGGACAGGGCCAGAGACAGAAAAGTTTGGTACGGCATATGTCTGGGCACCTTATACGGTTATTTATTATGACGCTGCAGGTGGTGAGATTGAGAATTACGGTACGGCAACAGCAGGCGGAAGAAGGCTGTTTGCGACAAGGGGAAATGGTGAAGAGCTTGAAGCCGGGCAGAATAAAGGAAAGAACAAAAGAAAATTTGCGGCAGACTATACTGTGTATGGGCAGAGCCTTCGGTTAAGTGAAGGATGTATGCCAACGGCAGTGAAAGACGGATATCGATTTGAAGGATGGTATGCGTGGACTGATGCTGGAGTTGTGCAGGAAAAAGAACTGGCAGAGCTTGCAAAACAGGAGCAGTATGGGACACTTGAAGATGAGCTGAATGAGAAATATACGGAGCAGACAAAGCTTCTGGAAAACCGGGAATCCGAAAGATACCCGGCATCCAGTATTACACTTTATGCGAAGTGGGACAAGATCTGGGAGTAGGAGTTAGATATATCCTCCGTCCATACCCAGTATCTGCCCGGTAAGATAGGCAGGGGCATTTGCAAGCTGCCATGCGAGAAGCGCGACTTCTTCTGGTGTCCCGAAACGTCCGGCAGGGATTTCTTCTGCGAGGGCAGCTTTTTCTTCCGCATCCAGAAGATCGTTCATTACGGTATCGATGACACCACAGGCGATCGCATTGACCTGGATATTGCTTGGCGCAAGTTCCTTTGCAAGTGCGCGGGTAAGACCGTTCAGACCGGATTTGGTGGCAGAATAAGCGACTTCACAGGAAGCACCGACAGTTCCCCACATCGAAGAAATATTGATGATACGTCCCGATTTCTGATGGATCATGTAAGGAAGTGCTGCACGGCAGCAGTAAAATGCGGAAGAAAGATTAGTGGAAATCATTCGGTTCCATTCTTCAATGCTCATATCCGTCAGAAGTCCCATCCATGCGATTCCGGCATTGTTGATGAGTACGTCAAGACCGGAGCCGGACATTTCAATCTGGTCAAAGATACGTCCGACTTCGGATGGAACACCTACATCTCCTGGGAGGATTTCGCAGGAACCGGAGGTTTCCTTTGTGATAAAATCAGCAGTAGCCTGCAATTCACTGATGGATTTGCGGCAGTTTAAAAATACATGCCATCCCTCTTTTGCAAAGTGGATAGCGCAGGCTTTTCCGATTCCACGGGAAGCGCCGGTGACAAGAATCTGTTTTCTGTTCATTTATAAAAACTCCTTTTGCTATTTATAAGAATTACTTTACAGTTATTTTTTTCTACATAATCAGACAATATTATACACTGATTTTCTTGTGATTTAAAGACGCTGGTGTTATGATAAATATTGAAAAAATGTCATACAGATGCGAGGAGGAAAAACATGGTACAGAAAGCCATTGATTTTGCCACCAAGGTACATGAAGGTCAGTATCGGAAGGGGACCGACAGACCGTATATTGTACATCCGATGGAAGTAGGAAAGATAGTATCCACGATGACACAGGATGAGGAGATCATCAGTGCAGCAATCCTGCATGATACGATCGAGGACTGTGAGGGTGTGGATGCAAATGTGTTAAAAGAGATGTTTTCAGCAAGAGTCGCGGGAATCGTATCACAGGAAAGCGAAGATAAATCCAAGACCTGGATGGAAAGAAAAAGTGCAACCATAGAAAGGCTTAAGACAGCACCAATTGAGGTTCAGATGATTGGACTTGCGGACAAGCTGTCGAATATGCGGGATATTGATCGGGATTATCCTGTATGTGGAGAGGAATTGTGGAACAGATTCCGAATGAAAGATAAAGCAACGATCGGATGGTATTATAAAGGCGTCAGAGAAGCATTACGGGAAGCATTTGCAGAGACGGAAGCATTTGCAGAATACTGTAGTCTGATTGACAAAAATTTTGGATAATAATGAGGTAGAAGAGAGGACAATCAAAGATGAAGAAGATTTTGATGTTAGGTACAGGTGGGACGATCGCATCCCGTCAGACAAAGGATGGACTGGCACCGGGACTGACACCGGAGGATATTTTATCTTATATTCCGGCTGTAAAAAATGTATGTGAGGTTCAGACAAAGCAGGTGTGTAATCTTGACAGCACGAATGTAACACCGGAACACTGGAAAATGATGGTAAAAGCAGTGGAAGACAATTATGCATATTATGATGGGTTTGTAATCTGCCACGGCACGGATACGCTTGCATATACAGCGGCAGCACTTTCTTATATGATACAGAATTCAGCCAAGCCGATTGTTGTTACAGGAGCGCAGAAGCCAATCAATATGGATGTGACAGATGCGAAGACAAATCTGCTGGACAGCTTTATTTATGCGGCGGATGATGATTCCCAGGGGGTCAACCTTGTATTTGACGGAAAGGTAATTGTCGGAACACGTGCAAAGAAAGAGCATGCAAAGAGTTACAATGCATTTTCGAGTATCAATTTTCCGTATCTTGCAGTTATTCAGGATGGTATCCTGGTCCGGTATATTCCGGAGATTCCGTGCCGCCATGCAGTTAAGTTTTATTATGATATGAAAGACAGTGTATATGTATTAAAGCTGATCCCGGGAATGAAGCCGGATATTCTGTCCTATCTGTTTGAACACTATGACTGTCTGGTAATTGAAAGCTTTGGCGTAGGTGGTATTCCGCAGACGCTTGTTCAGGAATTCTATCAGGAGATGGAAAAATGGTCAGGTAAGGGTAAATTTGTCGTGATGACAACACAGGTTGCCAATGAGGGAAGTAATATGACGGTCTATGAAGTCGGGAAAAAAGTGAAGCAGGATTTCAATATGATCGAAGCCTATGATATGACGCTGGAAGCAGTGATCACAAAGCTGATGTGGCTGATGGGAAGAGAAGAACAGGATATGCAGAAAGCATTCTACACGCAGATCAATCACGATATCCTTTTTACAAAGAGAGGATAAAGCAGGTGCAAATAAAAGAGGAAGGATTCCGGATGAATGGAACACCTTCCTCTTTTTGAATATTTAATTTTCTCCGGTTAGATTTTTTCAAAGTCGCCGATCATGTCTTTGATTTCTTCCATGTGGCAGTCCGTCTCGCTTACGGTTTGTGCACATTTCAAAAGTTCGGCTTCGATGGCCTCGATATCTTTGTCAGCACCGATTGTTTTTTTGTAACGAAGCTGATGATCTACACTTGCCCAAAAATCCATTCCGATCGTGCGGATCTGGATTTCGGCGCGCATTGGAACTTTTCCCTCTGTAAAGAAAACCGGGATCTCAACGATCATATGATAGCTTCGATAACCGTTTGGCTTTGGTGCTTTTATGTAGTCTTTGATCTTAAGAACGGTAATGTCATCCTGTGAAGTGATCAGGTTGGCAATTGTATAAATGTCACTGATAAACGGGCAGATCACCCGGATTCCGGCGACATCGTCCAAATTCTTGACAATACTCTCCTCTGTAAATGGCAGATCACGTCTGCGCAGCTTTTCATAGATGCTGGCAGGACTTTTTACACGTGATTTGATAGATGAGATTGGATTGCGTCTGTTTACTGCTGAAAACTCATCATCAAGGACTTCCAGCTTTGTTTGGATCTCACGGATCGCACAGCGATACTTCATCATCAGAACATCAAAGTTCTTATTATTATTGATAAAATCAGCCGGACTAATCGCATTTAGCCACTGTGATTCCAGCGCAGTGGGATGCTCAGAAGCCGGAATCAGGTTAAGTTGTGTCTCCATATGATTACTCCTCTTTATTCTGGTTGCTTATATTATTATAGCATATCTATGGTAAGGTGCATAGCATACAGAGTACGGAAATTGTTTTAAAAATAACAATCTTTTAAATGCTATGGAATCCTTTTCCGATGATCTCGCTGGTGTTGGAAATCAGAATAAAGGAAGAAGGATCATTTGCCTTGATAAAGTTACGGAGTTTGATTGCCTGCTGACGGTTCAGCGCTGTAAAAATAATGTATCTCTGTTCACCGGTAAAGGCTCCGTGTGCTTCACAGATTGTGGCGCCTCGACCGAGTGAGTGGACGATATAATCGCAGATCGGTTCCGGATTACTGCAGACAACGTTGAAATATTTGGAAAGGTTCAGACTTTCAATAAAGCTGTCTACAAGGAAGGAACGGATGATCAGTCCGAAACAGGAATAAAGTCCTGTTTTTACGTCGAAGATAAAGAAACCTGCAACGGTGATCGCAATGTCGGAGCAAACCAGTGCACGTCCGATGTCAACACTTGTAAATTTCTTCAGGATCATGGCAATAATATCTGTACCGCCACTGGAAGATCCGATATTGAAGAGGATTGCAGAACCGAGTGCCGGGAGTGCAATCGCAAACATTACCTCAAGCATAGGCTGATTGGTAAATGGCTGGTTCATTGGAAAGATCCGTTCAAATAAAGAAAGCGCAACAGAAAGCAGGACACTGCAGTAGGCTGTCTTTGCAACGAAGTTTTTACCGAGGATCACTGCGCCAAGAATCAGAAGTGACATATTGGCAACGAATGAAAAGTCGGCAGCAGAAATAAGTCCGGTTTTGGCAATCAGTACGGCAAGACCGGTGATTCCGCCAAATGTGAAGTTGTTTGGAAACTTAAAAAAATAAGTCCCTACTGCGATCAGCAGAGTTGCTCCGCTCATTGCAATAAAATTTTCGATTTTTTCTCTCATTTTATATTCCCCGATTGATTCATAAAGTTTTAGAAAACGGATGAAATACTGAAAAATATCACCCGATTTCCGTTGGTATTGTAACGCCGAAAATGTATGAAGTCAACCGTTTTAGAGCATTTTCGTAATGTATACGATGATACGAAAATACGGGGATTTTCGTGCATGATTCAGCGCCCGAAAGGACATACTAAAAGACAAAAAAGGAGGATGGATTATGGACCAATATATACCGGTTACAGATATTATTGCGCGGGAAATTCTGGACTCGCGCGGGAACCCGACTGTAGAAGTAGAGGTACTTGCAGGGAGTCATTTTACAGGAAGGGCGATGGTTCCTTCCGGGGCATCGACAGGAAAATATGAAGCAATTGAGTTAAGAGACGGAAAACACCGCTATCAAGGACTTGGTGTCAGACGCGCCGTGGAGCATGTGAATGACCGGATCATCCGGGAAATTCTGGGAATGAACGTGCTGGAGCAGGCGAAGCTCGACCGGGTGCTTCTGGAGCTTGACGGGACAGACAATAAGATCAATCTGGGGGCAAATGCAATGCTTGGAGTGTCTCTTGCAGCAGCAAGGGCAGCAGCAGATGCGCTGGAGATTCCGTTGTATCAGTATCTTGGCGGTGTAAATGCAAAGCAGATGCCGGTTCCGATGATGAATATCCTAAATGGGGGACGGCATGCGGATAATTCCATTGATCTCCAGGAATTTATGATCATGCCGGTCGGAGCAGTTTGCTTTGAAGAAGGACTTCAGATGTGCGCCGAGATCTATAAGATGCTTCGGGCGATTCTGGAAAAATACGATTATCCGACCGCAGTCGGGGATGAAGGTGGATTTGCACCTAATCTGCCGGATGCGAAAGAAGCACTACACATGATCATGCGTGCGATTGAAAAGGCAGGTTATAAACCGAAAGAGCAGATTGTGATCGCACTGGATGCTGCAGCGAGTGAGCTGTATGATAAAGAGAGAAAAGAGTATGTATTTCCGGGAGAGGCGAAGATGCACGGACATCGTGTGGCGCGATCGACGGAAGAGATGATTGATTACTATGAGGAGCTTGCAGGAGAATTTCCAATTATTTCCATTGAAGATCCGCTTGATGAAGAAGACTGGGAAGGTTGGGAGCTTCTGACGACGAGACTGGGACTGGATATGCAGCTTGTCGGGGATGACCTGTTTGTGACGAATGTGAAACGGCTGAACGCCGGCATTTTAAAGGAGATCGCCAATGCAATTCTGATCAAGGTGAATCAGATCGGGACTCTGACGGAAGCCATCGATGCGATCCAGATGGCGCAGAAGGCTGGTTATCAGGCAATTGTATCCCACCGGTCAGGAGAGACAGAAGATCCGTTTATTGCAGACCTTGCGGTGGCATTTAACACGGGACAGATCAAAACCGGAGCACCGTGCAGATCGGAGAGGGTGGCAAAATATAATCAGCTTCTGAGGATTGAAGAGAGACTTGGGAATATTGCCAGATATGAGAATCCATTTGTACGATTTTCATAAGATTTCCGGAAAACCCAGCCTCCGGGCAGGAGGTATTGAAAATAAAAGCGGTGCATGATATTATGCAGAGTATAAGAATGGGAAAAGGGATCACTTTCTAAGCAAACAGGGAGTGACCTCTTTTCGTGAGGATAATAAAAGGAGAACTGGAAAATGATCAGAAAAATAAAAGCAGAAGACAAAGAAATCTACATAAAAATGGCGCATGATTTTTACCAGACATCAGCAGTGGATCATCCGGTTCCGGATTCTTATCTGGAAAAGACATTTGAAGAATGTCTGAAAAGTGATACCTATGCGGAACTGTTTATCCTGGAATGGGAAGGCAAGATCGCAGGCTATGGACTGATCGCCAAGACCTTTTCGCAGGAAGCAGGCGGGATGGTGTACTGGCTGGAAGAACTCTATATATTAGAAGAGTATCGTTCCAAAGGACTTGGAAGTGAGTATTTCAGATATATGGAAGAGCACAAAGAAGAGGGTGTGACAAGATTTCGTCTGGAAGTGGAAAAGGAGAATGAAAGAGCCTGGAAGCTGTATAAGAGACAGGGCTATGACTGGCTGGAGTATGATCAGATGATAAAAGAATTTTGCTAGAAAATGTCAGAAAAAAGAAGAAGAAGTACTTGAAATGACTTTCTTTAAAAAAATGTAAAAAAATGCTTGCATTTCCGTAAAGATTTGCTATAATAAGTTTGTTCGCTGTTGAGAACCAGAGCGAACAAACAGATGATGCGGATTGGTGTAATGGCAGCACAGCAGACTCTGACTCTGTTAGTAGAGGTTCGAGTCCTCTATCCGTAGTTCCTTAATTGAATAAGGACTTAACCGGACAGTTAGTTGTCCGGTACGGTTATCGGAGTGTGGCTCAGTTTGGTAGAGCGCTACGTTCGGGACGTAGAGGTCGCAGGTTCAAATCCTGTCACTCCGATTTGGTTTTCTGAAAATTTATAATGTTTTGTTCATTTCGATGGACAGAGATTAACAGATGATTGATGCGGATTGGTGTAATGGCAGCACAGCAGACTCTGACTCTGTTAGTAGAGGTTCGAGTCCTCTATCCGTAGTTTTTAATTGAATAAGAATTTAAGTTGGATATTCCGTTTGGAATATCCAATATATTTATTATCGGAGTGTGGCTCAGTTTGGTAGAGCGCTACGTTCGGGACGTAGAGGTCGCAGGTTCAAATCCTGTCACTCCGATTTTTGTATGTCTGAAGATAAGAATCTCTTTTGATGCAGATGTGGATTGAAGAATCCGGCTGTGTCAGAAGAGATTTTTATTCTTTCGTAACATTGTACGAAAAGGTGATGGAATCACAGGATGAGTTGTGATAAAATCGGGATAGAGCTGCTTTTGGGGAAAAGAATATGATTCTGACAGGCAGAGGAAAAAGATTGGAAAGAAGGAAAAGATGATGGAAAAATTTTCAGAGATGAAATATGTACGTCCAGATGGGGAAGCGTATATTCAGACCATCCAGAAAGAAACAAAGAACTTTAACGAGGCTGCAGATTTTGAAGGCGCGCATCAGGCATTTGTCGCAATCCTGAATGCAAACAGCCACTTTAATACGACACGCGTCATGGCAAGTATTCGCAACAGCCAGGATACCAATGATGAATTCTATCGAAAAGAGATGGAATATATTTTCGAGATCGAGCCACAGATTGATGTCGAAATGAAAAAGTTCTATGAGAGTTATCTGAAGTCTTCTTACAGAACAGAGCTTGAAAAAGAGTTCGGAGAAGTTTATTCCAGACAGGCAGAGAACAAAGTCCGGCTTACCGATCCGTGTAATGCCGATCTGCAGATCCAGGAGAACAAGCTGGTTCAAAAGTATTTCCAGGTTGCAGCGGCACCGGTTACAGATTTTCACGGAGAACAGCTTGGATTCTATGGTCTGTTAAAGATGATGGAAGATACCGACAGAAGCATCCGCAAAGAAGCTTTTGAAAAGTGGGCAGAGCTGTATAAATCGATTTCGGATGAACTGGATTCCCTTTATACGGAACTGATCGGAATCCGTCAGCAGATGGCAAAGAACCTTGGATTTAATGGATATGCCGAGATGATGTATCAGAAGATGGAAAGATTTGAATACACGCCGGAAGATGTAGCAATATTCCGTAAGCAGATCCGGGAGCATATCGTACCGCTTTGTCAGAAACTTTATGAGGAACAGAAAGAAAGGCTTGGCATCGAAGAATTAAAATATTATGACGAAAGTCTTACCTATCCGGATGGAAATGCAGTTCCGGAGGGAACGGAAGAAGAACTTCTGGAAAAGGCGAGAACCATGTATCATGAGCTTTCCAAAGAGACAGGAGAGTTCTTTGATTTTATGATGGAATACCGTCTGTTTGATCTGGAAGGAAGACAGGGAAAACAGCAGGGCGGCTACTGTGACTTTATGGAAGAATATAAGGCACCGTTCATTTTTGCAAACTTTAATGGAACCAATGCAGATGTCAATGTCCTTACCCACGAAGCAGGACATGCCTTTGAAGCATACACAGCGTCACGCAATATTCCGGTATTATCGCAGACATTCAGTACCGCAGAGATCAGCGAGATCCATTCGATGGCAATGGAATATTTCACATTGCCATGGATGCATCTGTTCTTTGGTGAAAATGCAGAGAAACAGAAAAAAGCGTATTTGTGGGATTCCCTGGAAGCAATGCCGTACATGGCATGCGTAGACGAATTCCAGCACCGTGTGTACGCTGAAAATCTGACAGACGCAATGGAAAGAAGAAAAGTATGGCACGAACTGGAAGAAATCTATCTTCCATGGAGAGATTATGACGGCAATGAATTCCTGGAACAGGGCGGCTTCTGGATGCAGAAACAGCATCTCTTCATGTGTCCGTTCTACTATATTGATTACGCCGTATCCCGTGTAGGAGCACTTGAATACTACGGAAAAATGCAGGAAGACCTGGAAAGTGCATGGAAAGATTACTACGCCCTCTGCCGCCAGGGCGGAAGCAAAGGCTACCACGAACTCCTGAAAATTGGAAACCTAAGCGATCCATTTAAAGAGGGAACTATCTACAACGTTCTGAAAAAACTGAACCTGATTTAAGGGAAAGAAAACTGAAAAAACATGATATCGATTACATAATCTTATTGCATGTACTGGAGGGACAAGGTATAATTTGCTTATAAGAGTATGGGATCGAAGATTATTATCGATAACCTTGATGGACGAATTACACAAAAGAACTGTTTCAAATTCTGATTTTGTGCAATGGAGATGAAACTCAAAAATCGTGGAAACCTCTGCTGAACACGATTTTCGCCCTAAGAGGTTCATCGGAATGGTTTGCACAACTGAATTTGAAACAGTTCTTTTGTGTAATCCGTCTTCACAGCCTATAACTTTGCATCCAAGAGGATTATAAAGAGAGGAATCGAATATGGAAAAGATCTATGACGTAACCGCCTTAGGCGAACTGCTAATTGATTTTACAGAAAATGGAACAAGTGCACAGGGCAATCCGCTTCTGGAAGCCAATCCGGGAGGCGCACCATGCAACGTACTCGCCATGCTTGAAAAGCTTGGGAAAAAGACCGCATTTATCGGAAAAGTCGGAAAAGATATGTTCGGAGAACAGCTGAAAACTGCAGTCGAAGAAGTTGGAATTGATACACGGAATCTGGTAATGGATGAAGAAGTACATACCACACTTGCGTTCGTACATACTTATCCGGATGGTGACAGAGATTTCTCTTTCTACCGGAATCCGGGAGCAGATATGATGCTGAAAAAAGAAGAAGTGGACGAAGATCTGATCCGCGGGGCAAAGATTTTCCATTTCGGAACACTTTCCTCTACCCATGAAGGCGTGCGAGAAGCAACCAGATATGCGATCGATGTGGCAAAAGAAGCAGGATGTATCGTAAGCTTTGACCCGAACCTCCGCCCGCCACTCTGGAAATCACTGGATGAGGCGAAAGCCGAGATCGAATACGGACTTTCCAAATGTGACATCCTGAAAATTTCAGATAATGAAGTGGAATTTTTGTTCGGAACCACGGACTATGATGAGGGAGCAAGACTGATCCGTGAAAAATATCAGATTCCGCTGGTACTCATTACCCTCGGAAAAGACGGAAGCCGTGCATATTATAAAGATCTCCGGGTAGAAGTTCCGGGCTTTGTCCAGGAGCATACGATCGAGACGACCGGCGCCGGAGATACGTTCTGTGCCAATTCCCTGAATTATATTCTGGAGCATGGAATGGAAGAGCTGACCGAAGAAAATTTAAAAGAGCTTCTCACATTTGCAAATGCGGCAGCATCCCTGATCACAACAAGAAAAGGGGCACTTCGGGTTATGCCGACCAGAGAAGAAATCAAGAACTTTATCCAGAATGTATAAAAAAGGAATCTGTTGTAAGACAGAAGAGAAGAACCTCTGCTTGACATCTTGTCCGGCAGAGGTTCTTATGTGCATGTTATAATATTTATTTTTTCTTATTCCAGACATGGATGCCCGCAAGGATTCCACCAATATACAGGATACTGATGAGTACCGTCGGATTCTCATGCAGACTGTATACTACAGCTACAATTGCAGCAAGGATCACTGTCAGCATAAAGGCATTCATAATCCGTTTTTCGCGGATGTTGCGTTCCTGCACCTGGAGCTCATGACGCTTTTCTTCAAGCTTCAGATACTCAAGAAGCTGGTCATCCGGAATTTTTTCCAGGATATATTTTTCACGCAGATAGTTCAGTTCTTTTACTGTATGGAAAATGTGGTGGTGGAAACTTTTCTTTTCTCCGGTAAACGGATCTTTTTCGGAATCGTCAGAAGATTTGAAATCTTCCGATGAAAAATCCGTGTAAGTATTCTTTTTTTCCTCAGATGAAATGGTTTCTGTTTCAGAGGAATCTGGTTCCGGAGCTGGAGCTTCTTTGGGTGGTACATCAGTGGCTGTATGGATGTCTCCGGATTCGGAAACTGGTTCTGTAGAAAGCTTTGGATCAGAATCGGCAGATTCTGAGAAAGCTAAAATTTCAGACATATCTTAACCTCCTTCGATCATGAAAATGATCGATTTTCTTTTCTTATAGAATACCAGTTTCGTATAAAAATTTCAATCGACAGCGAGAAGGAAATGTCTGCTGAGGATTATAAGAAAATCTCATTTGGCTTTCGTCCAGATAACAGATTTTTCATTTTCAGAGATGCGGCAACCAAAAAGACAGGATTTAGCTTCCGGATACCTTTTGGACAGGCGGCGATACATCCCATACAACTGATACATTTGCTGCTATCGCCGGTTCGGATATTATTTTTATTGATTGCACCTGTTGGGCAGGCATCGGCACATTTTCCACAGCCAGTGCAGGAAGCACTTGCTTTTGGAACAACATTCAGGTTGCCAAGGCGTTTATACTCATGACTGCCAGGCACGAAATAATCAGTAGACAATTCTTTTTCAGAGGAAAGTTTTTCGAGTATTTCTTCTGCAAATTTCTTTAACTCTTTGCTATCTTCCTCGTCTGGTCGTCCACTGCCGAATTGGCGCATGATAGAATGTTCTGCAACAGCTGCAACGGAGGCGATAACATTGAAACCGCATAACTCGGCGGTATCTTTTAACTGGATCAGACCATCGTCATATGCGCGATTTCCATATACGGCAATAACTACACAATTTGCATGGTTCCCTTGTATCTCTTTCAGCCTTTCAATGGCGATATCAGGAATAACGCCTTCGAATACAGGAGCTGCGATGACAGCAAGTGAATCAGAAGGGACTGTTACATCTGAAAAGCTGACATCGTGCCGGATAAGATTCACGGTATTTGTAATATTTCCCAGATAGCAGCTGATCTGGTCTGCAACTTTTTTGGTCCCTCCGGTAGGACTAAATGTAATTTCTACAATTGGATATGTTTTCATTTTTTTACTCCTTTGGTGTAACTTTTGAATTTACAACAAGACTATCATTTCATAGATGTAATGTCAATATTTACACCTATAGAAAAATATGATAAGCTAAAATGAAATCAAAGGAGGAAGTCAGAGTATGCAGTTATCAATAAGGGCATCGCTTGCAATCCATTGTTTGATACTGGTCAGCGAATTTGGAGAGACGGATAAGATCACAAGTGAAAAGATTGCTTTATCAACGGGAACGAATCCGGTAGCGATACGCAGTATCATGAGTGCTTTAAAAAAAGATGGAATCCTTAATGTGAAAAACGGTACCGGTGGAACGACTTTAAATATGCCGCCGGAAGAAATTACAGTATACAGAATTTGCAATGCCGTGAAACCGCAGTTCTGTAAAAATATATTTCACGTACATACCAAAGCTTCTAAATTGTGTCCAGTTGGACGTAACATCCGGGCGGTTTTGCAACACTCCTATTCTAAATTTGAATCTGCATTGGAAGACAGCCTGAAGACAGTTACGCTTGCAGATATGATCCGGGATTATCATATGCAGTTAGAAAAAGAGAAATAATCTTTGTCAGTTGGAATTGTCAAAAAAAGAAAAATTTTCTATAATAAAAAGTGGAATAAGGATGTGTATACAGCATTTTTTATTTAACAGGAAATTCTGAAGGAACTTCCTGTTAAATAAAAGGCACCGTGTGCCGGAGATGTGCACTCGCGCGAAGATGAAGGATGTCGCAAGCGGTCTACGCTCCGCTTCGGTCGTTGCTTAATGCCACTGGCGCTCAGCAACGCGCTCGGCGCGAGAATGTGCCAGGGCATATTCTTTTTTAAGAAAATAAGAGTACGAGGAACAAAGGATGAATGAAAAATTAAAAGAAATGAGAGAAGCATGGAAAAATCTGTATGGTTCATTGTTCAAATGGATCGTTTTGTCCGGGGTGATCGGAAGTCTCATCGGACTGATCGCCAGCGGATTTTCCTATGCGATTGTATGGGCGACTTCGTTTAGACAGGCAAATTCGATGATCATTCTTGGGCTACCGCTAGGAGGTCTTTTGATCGTCTGGCTGTACAAAATTACCGGGCAGGAGAAGAACTCCGGAACGAACCTGGTTCTGACAGTAGTCCGGTCGGATGAGGAAGAGGTTCCGGGATGGGTGACACCACTGATTCTGATATCGACAGCGATCACACATCTGTTTGGAGGATCTTCCGGACGAGAGGGTGCAGCGCTTCAGTTTGGAGCAAGTGTAGGAAATGTATGTGCGAAATATCTGCATTTGAATGAGAGTGACAAGAAGATCATCATTCTGGCAAGTATGAGTGCCGCATTTTCAGCACTTTTCGGGACACCGATGGCGGCGGTTGTATTTCCAATGGAAGTGATCAGTGTTGGTGTGATGTATTATGCCGCGCTGGTGCCATGTGTATTTTCTGCATTTGCCGCACAGGGGATTGCGCTGCTTCTGAAAGTGAGGACCGTTACTCCGCCGTATTTGGTAGAATCGGTTCCGAATTTTTACAGTGTGGATTCGATCAAGGCGATCATTCTGGCAATTGCGTGTGCGCTTGCCGGAGCACTGTTCTGTATTGTGCTGCATAATGGGGAACATTATCTGAAGAAATGGTTTCCGAATCCGTATGTGCGTGTGGTTGCAGGGGCAGCAGGAGTGATCATTTTGTATTTTGCACTCAGAACGGATGCCTATCTGGGGCTTGGAACAGGTGTGATCCAGGCAAGCTTTAAAGAGACGGTAGGACCACAGATGTTCCTTCTGAAAATGCTGTTTACGGCACTGACGCTCTGCGCCGGATTCAAGGGTGGGGAGATCGTACCGTCACTGTTTATCGGGGCGACACTTGGTTCTTTTATGTCTACGATCCTTGCAGCACCGACAGATATCTGTGCGGCATGTGGAATGGTTGGTGTCTTTTGTGCAGTTACAAACAGTCCGATCACATCTCTTTTGATTGCAGCAGAGTTGTTTGGATTTAACGGGATGCCGTTTTACTGTATTGTGGTTGCGGTAAGCTATCTGCTTTCCGGATATTACAGCTTATATAAGGAACAGAAAATTGTTTATTCCAAAACAGAGAATAAATACGTGGATAAACATACGAAATAATCAAAAAACAAAAAGAAACAAAGTGAATTGATGATTTTAAAGCAAAAAAGCTGACAATTAACGAGAAAAAATTAAAAAATAGAAGAAAATACTTGAAAAAGTAAAGAACGTGTGCTAGTATCTAAAAATAATTTAGTAAAGCAAAGCGATGAAAGAGACTCTTGCTTCTGGAACTTGACAGGAATACGGCGTCACCGACTGAGAGCGCTGTTTGAGGAATGAGGTGAAGGGAACACTCTGGAGCAGATTATCTGAATGGAAAGCACAGGTGCTTTAGTAGGGTAATACGGTTCATGCACGTTACGTATGTAAGAGAGGAATCCCAAAGGATTCAATGCGGGTGGTACCGCGGATCATCAGATTATCCGTCCCGGAATACGAAAAAGTATTCCGGGGCTTTTTTATTTCATAGGAAATTCCGAAGGAACTTCCTATGAAACAAAAGGCACTGCGTGCCGGAGATGCGCACTCGCACGAAGATGAAGAATGTCGCAAGCGACCGCGCTCGGCGCGAGAATGTGCCGAGGCACATTCTTTCTTAGTGCCATGTACATCAAAAAACAATCCGGAATACGAAGTTGACAAAAGCAAAACATATTTTAGGAGGATTGTGACATGGAATTTATGACAGGTGTAAAAGAAAAAGAAACGCTGGAACTTAGTGAATTACTGGAAGAGGGAAGACTTGGAGAAGAAGTGAAGGTAAATGGAGCCGTTCATACAATTCGTGACATGGGAACAGTCGCTTTCGTGATTCTGAGAAAACGGGAAGGTCTGGTCCAGTGTGTATACGAAGAAGGCGTTACAAAATTTAACTTGAAAGATTTAAGAGAAGCCGCTACAGTAGAAGTAACAGGAAAACTGACCGAATCAGAGAAGGCACCGAACGGAATTGAAATCCGTCTGAGTGAGATAAAAGTACTCAGTATGCCAAAAGACAGCCTTCCACTTGCTGTTTCAAAGTGGAAACTGAACACTTCCCTGGAAGCGAAGCTGAACTATCGTTCCATTTCTCTTCGGAACGTAAGGGAAAGAGCGAAGTTTAAAATTCAGGAAGGAATCGTAAGAGGATTCAGAGAGTTCCTGTATAAAGAAGGTTTTACAGAAATTCATACCCCGAAGATCGGAGCAAAAGGAGCAGAAGGAGGATCTAACCTCTTCCGACTGGATTATTTCCATCGTCCGGCAGTGCTGGAACAGAGTCCACAGCTGTACAAACAGATGATGGTTGGTGTTTTTGACAGAGTATTTGAGACAGGACCGGTATTCAGAGCAGAAAAACACAACACCAAGCGTCATCTGAACGAATATACCAGTCTGGATTTTGAAATGGGTTATATCGACAGCTTTGAAGATATCATGGCGATGGAAACGGGCTTCCTTCAGTATACGATGGAGATTCTGAAAAAGGATTATGCGAAGGAACTTAAAATCCTGGACGTGACACTTCCGGATGTCTCTAAAATTCCGGCAATCCGTTTTGACGAGGCAAAGCAGAAGGTTTCAGAAAAGTATGGACGTAAGATCCGCAATCCATTTGATCTGGAACCCGAGGAAGAGCATCTGATCGGACAGTACGCAAAAGAGGAATGGGATTCTGATTTTGTATTTGTAACCTACTATCCGTCAAAGAAGCGTCCGTTCTATGCAATGGACGATCCACAGGATGAGAAATTCACACTCAGCTTTGACCTTTTGTTCCGTGGACTTGAGATCACGACCGGAGGACAGAGAATCCATGACTACGACATGCTGATGGAAAAGCTTGCAAAGCGGGGAATGACGGAAGAAGGACTGGAGACCTATCTGGATACATTCAAACATGGTATGCCGCCGCATGGAGGTCTTGGAATCGGAATGGAACGTCTGACAATGCAGCTTCTTGGTGAAGATAACGTCCGTGAGACAACCCTCTTCCCGAGAGATTTAAGCAGACTTACTCCGTAGAGACGAAGCTCCCTGGCTGGCAGGTAAAAAAGGAAGCTGACAAGAGGCAGCGGGGGAGGTCAAAATGAGACGAAGATGTTCCTTATGTGGAGGAAAATTAAACGGAAATATCTGCACAGAGTGTGGGCTTGACAATTCAAAGAATGACGATCAGTATGTGACACTTGGAAATTCCGGTCATGAAGAATCGCTGACACATATACATACGGAAGCGGAAAAGCCGTATGAAGGAAAGACCATGACTCGGGAAAATGTGCGTAAGGCGAAGAATGCAGATAAAAATGCAAAGAAAGCAGCTGCAAAAAAGGCGTCAAAGAATGCGGCAGCAGGAAAAGTAAATCCGGCGGGAAATGGATATTCTGCAGCAAATGCGAGCTACAATACCGCAGGCACAAGCTACAGCCAGACAGGAAACCAGAGTTACAGTTATACATCATCTTCAATGCAACAAAGCAGCCGTTCGGTAAAAAAGAAAAAGAAGTTTGGAAAGTTTCTGGCCGGTTTTGTGATCATTGCCACACTTGCAGGCGAGCTTGGTGGAACGATCATTCATGAGGTTCAGAATTATTTTGAAGACTATACATATGATGACAGTGACAGCTACACCGAGGATGATCCGTACAGCGATGTGCAGGAAGTGATGCCAGATGACGGAGAAGTCTACGAAACAGATCTGACGGCCGGTATTTATAAAGGCGGGGTACATATTCCGCAGGGAACCTACATACTGACCTGCAATGGTGGAAGTGGCCGGGTAGAACTGATAGACAGCAAAAACAATATCTGGACGCAGTATTATTTTGGAGATGATTATGAGGATTCGCAAGAAGAAGTCAGCGGTTTTGAAGTGTTTCCGGGATGCTATGTAGTAGTAGAGGATACAATGGAGCTTCATATGATGGCAGAGAATGCACAGATGGATTTAACAGGAATTCCAAATCCGCTTACAGAATCGAAAACCGTATCGGATAAATTTACAGTAGGAAAAGACGTACCTGCAGGTGTCTATGATGTGAAATGTGTGGAAGGTTTTGGGATTTTTGATTACGACGTGACAGTAAGCGCCGGATACGAAAATTATATGGGAATGCTGATCGGTAATGAAGAGTCAGGATTTCCACAGGAGCTGAAAAATATTGTCCTGATCGATGGAACAGAAGTTGATCTGGAAGGACTTACAGTAGAACTTACACCGAGTGAGTGGATTGAATCGGAGGAGTACGAAAGCTTTTACGATAATTATTATTAGAAAGGACGAGTACAATGGCAAACAAGATTTCGGATGAAACAATCGAATACGTTGGAATCCTGGCAAAGCTGGAGCTTTCTGACGAAGAAAAAGAGCAGGCAAAGAAAGATATGGAAACCATGCTTGATTATATTGATATCCTGAATGAACTGGATACAGAAGGAATTGAACCGATGTCACATGTATTTCCGGTAAATAATGTATTCCGTGAGGATGTAGTGACAAATGGAGACAATCACGAAGCAATGCTGGCAAATGCGCCGCAGCAGAAAGAACAGAGCTACAAAGTACCTAGAACATTCGCATAGGAGGAAATCGAAAGATGGATTTGAAAGGTCTTACTGCCGTTGAACTTGGAAAAAAGATTCAGGCAAAAGAAGTTACAGTAAAAGAAGCAGTGGAAGCCTGCTTCGCACAGATTGATAAAGTAGAAAAAGAAGTCAACAGTTTTGTATCACTTCAAAAAGAAGCTGCCTTAAAAAGAGCGGAAGAAGTGCAGAAGCTGATCGATGACGGAACACTGACCGGACCGCTTGCAGGAGTACCGGTTGCGATCAAGGATAACATGTGTACGGAAGGTGTGACGACCACCTGCAGTTCAAAAATTCTGAGTAATTTTGTACCGACATTTTCAGCAGAAGCAGTTCTGAACCTGGAAAAAGCAGGTGCAGTTGTGATCGGAAAGACTAATATGGATGAATTCGCGATGGGAAGCACGACTGAGACTTCTTATTATGGAGAGACAAAGAATCCGTGGAATCTGGAGCATGTACCGGGTGGATCTTCCGGTGGCTCATGTGCGGCAGTTGCGGCTCTGGAAGTACCATATGCTCTTGGATCTGACACCGGCGGATCGATCCGTCAGCCAAGTTCTTACTGCGGAATCGTTGGAATCAAGCCAACCTACGGAACGGTATCCCGTTATGGACTGATCGCTTACGGATCATCTCTTGACCAGATCGGACCGGTTGCAAGGGACGTAACTGACTGTGCAACGGTTCTTGAGACCATCGCATCCCATGATGTAAAAGACAGCACTTCGGTAGAACGCCAGGACACGGATTTTACAAGTGCGTTGGTAAACGATGTAAAAGGGATGAAGATCGGTATTCCAAAAGATTATTTTGGAGAAGGTCTGGACGAAGAAGTGAAAGAACCGATTCTGAAAGCCGCAGAGGTTCTGAAAAATGCAGGAGCTGAGATTGAAGAATTTGATCTTGGACTTGTAAAATATGCGATTCCGGCTTATTATGTCATCGCATCAGCAGAGGCAAGTTCCAACCTGTCCCGATTTGACGGTGTGAAATACGGATACCGCACAAAGGATTATGAAGAGCTTCACCAGATGTACAAAAAGACCCGCTCCGAGGGCTTCGGACCGGAGGTAAAGCGCCGTATCATGCTTGGGTCTTTCGTACTCAGTTCCGGATATTATGATGCTTATTATCTGAAAGCACTCCGTACAAAAGCACTGATTAAAAAGGCATTTGACAGTGCATTTGCAAAATATGATATGATCCTGGCGCCGGCAGCACCGACGACAGCACCGAAGCTTGGAGCTTCCTTAAGTGATCCGATCAAAATGTATCTGGGCGACATTTATACGATTTCCGTCAACCTGGCAGGACTTCCGGGGATTAGTATTCCGGTTGGACGGGATGCGAAAGGACTTCCGGTTGGAATGCAGCTCATCGGAGACTGCTTCCAGGAGAAGAAGCTTTTTCAGGCAGCTTATACCTATGAGTGCCTGACAGAGAAAAAATGGGTATCTATGTACGACAAAACAGAAGCAGCCGGAAAGGAGGAAGCATAGATGTCAAAGCAGTATGAAACCGTAATCGGTCTGGAAGTTCACGTAGAACTTGCAACAAAGACAAAAATTTTCTGTGGATGCAGTACCGCATTCGGGGGCGCACCGAATACACATACTTGCCCGGTATGTACCGGTATGCCGGGCTCCCTTCCGGTATTAAATAAAAAAGTAGTAGAATATGCGATGGCAGTAGGACTTGCGACAAACTGTAAGATTACACAGGTGTGCAAATTCGACCGTAAGAATTATTTCTATCCGGATAACCCGCAGAACTATCAGATTTCACAGCTCTATCTGCCAATTGCGAGAGACGGCTATGTAGAGATTGAAGTCGGAGAGCAGAAGAAAAAAGTCCGGATCCATGAGATGCATATGGAAGAGGATGCCGGAAAGCTGATCCATGATGAGTGGGAGGACTGCTCTTTAGTAGATTATAACCGAAGTGGGGTTCCGCTGATCGAGATTGTATCGGAGCCGGATATGCGTTCGGCAGATGAAGTCATTGCTTATCTGGAAAAATTGCGTATGATCTGCCAGTATCTGGGAGCATCGGACTGTAAGCTTCAGGAAGGATCCATGCGAGCAGACGTCAATCTTTCGGTTCGTGAAGTAGGTGCTTCTGAGTTTGGAACACGTACTGAGATGAAGAACCTGAACTCCTTTAAAGCGATTACACATGCGATCGAGGGAGAGAGACAGAGACAGATCGAACTCATCGAAGAAGGAAAGAAAGTCATTCAGGAAACCAGAAGATGGGATGATAATAAAGAATATTCTTATGCGATGCGTTCCAAAGAGGATGCGCAGGACTATCGCTATTTCCCGGAACCGGATCTGGTGCCGATCGTGATCAGTGATGAATGGATCCAGAAAATCAAAGACCAACAGCCGGAGCTGAGAAGTGAAAAACTTGCACGTTATGAGAAAGATTATGATATTCCACGTTATGATGCGGAGCTCATTACCGGAACGAAGAAGATGGCAGATCTCTTTGAGGAGACCTGTGCAATCTGCAACAAGCCGAAAAAAGTGTCCAACTGGCTGATGGTAGAAACCATGCGTCTGTTAAATGAAAACGGACAGGAGCCGGCAGATATTAAATTTTCACCGGAGAACCTTGCAAAACTGATTGAACTTGCAGACGCGGGAACCATCAACAGTTCTGTAGCAAAAGAGGTATTTGAAAAGGTATTTGCAGAGGATGTGGATCCGGAAAAATATGTAGAGGATCACGGACTGAAGACCGTCAACGATGAAGGTGCACTCCGCACACTTGCGGAAGAAGTGATTGCAAAGAATCCAAAGGCAGTGGAAGATTTCAAGGGTGGAAAAGAAAAAGCACTTGGCGCACTGGTTGGACAGATCATGAAGGCAATGAAAGGAAAAGCAAATCCGGGTATGGTTAATGAACTGCTCAGAGAGATGCTGAAATAAAAATCAGACTGACAGAAATCCTTTGCGGAATAAATAAGAAAAACGAGTAAATGTCATGTGAAAAGACATTTGCTCGTTTTTTATTACATATACTGTATCTGCTCTTTCGCCGGTTCCGATGCCGGATTTTCAAAGAATTTCTCTTTTTCTGTCACTTCCAGTACTTCTCCCTGATCCATGAAGATCACCTGATCGGCAATTCGCTTTGCCTGAGCCAGATTATGTGTGACGATGACGAAAGTATACTGGTCTTTCAACTCCAAAAGCGTTTCTTCGATTGCAATTGTATTCTTCATATCCAGTGCGGAGCACGGCTCGTCAAGGAGCAGGATCTCCGGACCGGCACAGAGGCTTCGTGCGATAGCAAGACGCTGCTTCTGACCGCCGGATAATTTGAGGGCGGATTTTTTCAGTTGATCTTTGACCTCATCGTAGAGTTTTGCTTTCTGCAGAGACTCTGTAATTTTTTCAGCAATCTCTTTCTTATTACGGACACCGTGGTATTTCAGTACATAAGACAGATTCTTTTCGATACTGTGCGGGAAAGCGATCGGCTGTTGGAAAACCATGCCAACACGCCTTCTGAGTTTTTCTTTCGGAAGAGATTTGATGTCGGTTCCTTCTAAAGTAATTGTTCCTGAGAGATAGCCGCCTTCTTCTTCTACCATACGGTTCAGGGTTTTCAGAAAAGTTGTTTTTCCGCAGCCGGACTGACCAACGATGGCTGTAATCTGTCCTTTCGGGATCGTCAGGCTGATTCCGTGAAGAATTTCGTGTTTTCCAAATCCACATTTTAGATTTTCTATATTCAGCATATCAGTTGTCCTTTCGTAGATAGGTGATAAATTTACATATTAACTGGATGATGAGCAGGAAGAGCATCAGTACAAATGCGGTTCCATAAGCATAATCCAGAGAAAATCCGTTGTTCACAAGGATATACAGGTGATATGGAAGTGACATGAACGGATCGGAGAGAGAATGCGGAACATCTGCCTGTATGACAGCTCCGGTGTATAAAATCGGTGCAACGGCACCCATGCCGTATGCCATTCCAAGCGCAACGGTTCCGAGAAGCTCTACAAAGCAGACCGGAAGGATCAGTTTCCGGAGGGCATACTCACGGGAAAGTCCGAGACTTAGGGAGTTCTTCATATATTCACGCCCCTTCTCTTCCAGAATCTTTTCTGCTCGGATTGCAACAAAAGGAATGATCATTGCTGCAACACACAGTGCCGAACAAAGGAGGCTGCGGTTAAGTCCAAAACGGTAGATCAGAAGCGTATATCCAACCAGCCCGAACAGGATCGAAGGGATTCCGGAAAGTCCGGTGATCGCCATATTTACAAGGACGGAAAATCGTTTTCCGGTGCTGTAAAATACAAGATAAATGGCAGCGCCGATACCAAGGACACCACCGATCAGTGCGGAAAGTGCGCCAAGGTAAATGGAACCCATCAGTGCCGGATAGATACCGCCTGCAGTTCCAAGTGGAACACCGGCAGGCTTGCCCAGAAGGAAGGACAGGCTAAATACTTTTTTCCCTTTCCAGAAGACATAAAGGAAAAGGAAGAGTGTAACAACGATCACGCAAAGTCCGAGTATACTGAGAATCAGGCGTGTGAAAAATTTCTGCAGTTTAGTTCTCATGGGTGGCAAGCCTCCTTTTCAGAAGATAGCTGATACCGAGTACGATGAAAAGAATCACAAGCAGCACAGCGTTTGCAACGTAAAGTACGGAAAGGTGAAGGCTTCCGTATTCAATACTTCCCATTTCCAGTGCGGTGAGGGCTGGAAGTGTCTGACCACGTCCAAGGAGTTTGGGATAAATCGGAGAATTACCGATTACCATCATGACGGCCATTGTCTCGCCAAGTGCGCGGCCGAATGCCATCATTGCACCTGCAATGATTCCCGGCCGGATTGCCGGAAGAATAAAATGCAGCAGGGTAAATTCTTTGGAGAATCCAAGTGTGATCGCACTGAACTCGTAAGTCTTTCGTGCAGTCTGTAAAGATTCATGACAGGTGGAAATAACGAATGGTAAAAGCATGATCCCCAGTACGATCCCGGCTGCCAGGATACATTGACCGGCTGCCATATGGAGGTGGGTGGCAAAGGCTTTTACAAGAACCGTAAGTCCGATAAATCCGAAGATGACGGACGGGATTCCTGCAACCAGATCGATGAACGCAAGGAATATGGATGCCACCTTTTTCGGAAGGTAATAGTCCAGAAAGCAGGCACAGGCAACGCCGAAGATGAGTGCGAGGACAACTGCGATTGCTGAGACATAAAGGGTACCGGCAATCGCAGGTAAAAGTCCGTACTGCGGTTTCTGACTGACAGGGCGCCATTCAGTGGTAGGCAGGAATATTTTGATTCCAAGCTGTGAAATGGCAGGAATACTTTCCTTCACAATATGGATCATCATGACTGCCATCAGTGCCGTTACGAGAAAGGCAGCCAGATAAATGATTCCTTTGCTGAATTTATCTGAAAGTTTCTTAAACATAGTAAATCCTTTCTAGGTATGATGCAGGACAGACAGCGCTGTCCGGATACAAATCAAAATTGATCCCTGGGATTAACCAGCGACATATAGCAAGAAAAAGGGGTGTGTCTTTGCACACCCCTTCAATATCGGAAGATTATTTCATAGGAATGAATCCCATATCTTCTACAGTTTTCTGTCCTTCATCACCAAGAACGTAATCAAGGAAAGCCTGCTGTACATCTGTCGGATCACCAGAACCTACAAGAAGAAGTGGTCTCTGGATGATGTAAGATCCATCAAGAATGTTTTCTTTGGTTGCAGCAACACCGTTTACTTTCAGTGGAGTTACTTTTCCTTCATTCTGGTTAGCAACACCAAATGAAGCATATCCGATTGCGTACTGGTTATCAATGATATCCTGAACAAGTTCACCCATAGAAGAAGCCTGGATCGCATCCGCTTTTACTTCTGTGTCACCCATGATATTCTTCTGGAATACTTCGTGAGCTCCACCGTTGATATCACGTGTAATAACAACAACTTCTTCGTCAGGAAGAGATGAGTCAAGATCTTTCCATGTAGCATATTCGCCGGAGAAAAGTCCTACGATCTGTTCCGTTGTAAGGTTATCAAGAACATCATTTACTGGATTAGCCGGGTTTACTGCGATCGTCAGAGCATCGATACCAACCTGGTATTCTTTTTCATTTTTGATTGCTTCTTTTTCTTCATCCTTTACGCTTCTTGCAACCATACCAAATGTTGCAGTTCCATCGATAACGGCTTTGGTTCCCTGTCCGGATCCGCCTGCTGAAACGTAGATTGCGATATCTTCTTTTGGAAGAGATGAATCATATGCATCCCATGTTCCATAAGTATCAAAGAAAGTAGTAGCCATAGAAGTGATAACCGGTGCTAAAGTAGAAGATCCGTTAAATAAGATCTGGTTACTTTCTGTATCGGCAGAAGCTTCTGTCTTTGCACCCTCTTCTTTTTTGCTGTCAGCAGAATCTGACTTGCTGCTTCCGCATCCTACTGCCATAGATGATACCATAGCAAGTGTAAGAGCGATTGATAAAAATCTCTTTTTCATTGTATGTATTCCTCCCTGAATAAAATTTACATATCCAAAATATAAATTTAACATTCTTTTAATAAAATGTATGTTGCATGGACAACATTTTTTATAGATAATTTACATGAATGATATAGAATATATCTATACACTAAATATCTATGGAAGGAATGGGAAAGCCATGCTATACTGTACATACGAATATGTGTTTGGTTTTTATTCTACGGGAACTTCCTGTGAAATAAAAGGTATTGCGTGCCATAGGTGCACATTTTTTAAATTATGGAGGAATTCATGACGGAAGAAATTAAAAAGCTGATCATTTATACAAGAAAAATGAAGAAAAGGGAGCCGTTGTACCGGGACTACCCGGAGGAGTTCCGGGAAGAAATCCGGGGATATCTGGAAAGCAACCATATTTCCAGACTCTATGCACATCAGGTTGAGATGTTTGAGAAGGTCAGAGCCGGGGAAAATGTGGTTATTACGACTTCGACGGCAAGTGGAAAGACGCTTGCCTTTCTGCTCCCGGTATTGCAGGAAATTCTGGAAGACCCGCTGACACGTGCGATTTTTATTTACCCGACCAAGGCACTGGCAAGTGACCAGTACCGCGCGATGCAGTCGATTTTGAAATTTTTCGGAGAGGGAAGAGTTTCAGCAGGCGTGTACGATGGAGATACCAAACCTGTCGAGCGGACAAGGATTCGCAAGAGTGCAAATATTATCCTGACCAATCCGGAGATGCTGAACTCGGCATTCCTTCCGAATCACAGCAATTACGGGTTTGACGCGATTTTTGCAAATTTACGATATGTAGTGATCGATGAGCTTCATTCTTACCGCGGTGCTTTTGGAGCACATCTGGCAAATATTTTCCGGAGAATGCACCGGATTTGCCGGTATTACCATTCGAATCCGCATTTTCTGTGCAGCTCCGCGACGATCGCCAATCCGGTAGAGCTTGCCGAAAAGATCTGTGGAAGCGGATTTACGCTGATTGACCGGGATGGATCGCCGGCACCGGAAAAGGAATACTGTATTATCCAGCCGCCAGAGATCAAGGGGAATAATGACAAAGTATACGGAAGGATTGCGGCGTCAACCGTGGCAGCCGGACTGATACCGGAGCTGGTGGAAGAGGATCATCATTTTATCACCTTTGGACGATCCAGGAGAAATGTAGAAGTTATTCTAAAAGAAGCAAAGGATAAATTAGATGCTGCCGGATTTCTTGGAATGGCGCGGGTGGGCGGCAAGAATCCGGCAGATCTGATCGCAGGATACCGTGGCGGTTATACCCCGCTGGAGCGAAAAGAGATTGAGCGGAAGATGACGGAGGGAGAACTGACCGGGCTGGTATCGACGAATGCACTGGAGCTTGGGATCGACATCGGAAAGCTGGATGCAACTGTGATCGTCGGTTATCCGGGGACAAGGGCGTCCTTCTGGCAACAGAGTGGACGTGCCGGACGAAGCGGCAGTGCCTGTGTCAATTATCTGATCCTGGAAAATGAACCGTTTGACCAGTACATTGCCATCGATCCAGAATGGCTGTTCTCAAGAGAAAGTGAAAATGCGATCGTGGATCCGGACAATCTTCTGATCGAGCTTGCACATCTGCGCGCAGCGGCTGCTGAGATGCCACTTTCACTGGATGATATTGCGCTTTTTCCGGATCTTGGAGAAATGATCCCGGTGCTTTTAAGCGCCGGAGAAGTAAAAAGCCTTGCCGGAAGATTTGCCTGGGCGGGACCTGCATTTCCGGCAGGGGATTACAGCCTGCGTAATATGGACAAGACCAGGTTCAAGCTGCTCGCGCAGGAGGACGGACATGAGATCACGGAGATGGACGAATCTCAGGCATACCATGAGATCCATCCGGGTGCTGTATATATGCATGATGGTGCATCCTATGAGATCACGAAGATGGATCTGGTCAGCCGGACAGCTTACGCCATTCCGTTTACAGGGGATTATTATACGGTACCGGCAGGACAGGAAGAGACGCGTATCCTGCATGTATTTCAGGAGGACGCGTATCAGAGGACGGAAATCCGTTTTGGAGATATCAATGTAAACGAAATCATTGCTATGTACAAGAAACTGCAGTTCCATAACCATCAGAATCTGGGCTATGTGACGCTGACACAGCCGCTTCAGAAGGATTATGGCACGGAAAGCACCTGGATTACGATGCCGGAGAATGTTGTCAGAGTCTACCGGAGTCTTCTTTTGCCAAATCGGATGGGAGAGCTGGTGCTGAACAATCATTTTGACGGAATGCAGTATGCGATCAAGAATGCGGTAATGATGGTGACGATGACGGAACGGGATGATATCGATGTGACCATGTCCAACAATGCGACCATTCCGGATGAGTTCCGGGAGGAAAAGGTGTCCCTCTTCATTTATGACAAATATGAGGGCGGACTTGGTTATTCGGAGAAGATCTATGATCTGATTCCGGAAATTCTGGAAAGTGCGATTAAAATGGTCAGCGGCTGTCCGTGTGAGGATGGCTGTCCGGCATGCGTAGGTGACTACAATCTGGATAAGAAGACGGTTCTGTGGGGACTTGATAATCTTCTGGAAGAGAGCGAACCGCCGGTATATCTGAAGAAAAATATCAAAGAGCCACAGCCTGTGATCCGGAAAGAATTTTCTTTCTTCAATCTGCCGGATGAGTGGGAGAAGGTCTGTTATGCCGTGGTCAAAAATGGCGAGGCAGGTGGGCAGTTCCTGAAGACCATTAAAAAAGTCAGTACAGAAGGACACAAGCTGATCCTGACGATGGAAAATGAATTTTATGCAAAATGGCTGATGGAGCCGGATAACCTCCAAAGTCTGACCAATACCTTACGGTATCATGTGATCTGTCCGGCGGATATGCAGATCCGGGTACGGTATGAAGCAAAAATGGATGAGCAGGAGAAAAAAGAACGACAGAAGAAGAGAGACCGTTTGCAAAGGCGATATGATGAACAGCTTGGAAATGAATAATATAGAAGAAATAAAAACTTTAAATCCTTACCAGCAGGAGGCGGTGCTGGATGAAAGCCCGGCATGTCTGGTAAATGCAAATGTAGGGAGCGGAAAGACAACAGTGCTGATCGAGAAAGTGCGGCATCTGCATGAGAAAAAGCAGGTTTCGTATGAGAAAATGGCAGTGCTTACCTTTACCAACAAGGCGGCAGATGAGATCGCAGAACGTCTATCCAGAAAGGAAGCAGAGCTTACGGAAGAAGAACTGTGGGGATTTGGAACCTTTCACAGTGTTGCCTTAAGGATTCTGCGAAGATTTCTTCCGGAAAAGGCAGAAGACGGAACAAAATTGGAAGAATGGAACCGGGAATTTACCGTTATCACACCGGAAGATGAAATGGAAATGGTGCTTGCCATCGCAAAAGAAGGCGGTTATAAGATCAAATACCAGAACCGTCTGAAAAAGCGGATGGAAGAGGATTACGCGGCATATCGGAAAGGAAGAACACAGGGAAAATACAAAGATGATCTGTTTCAGATCTTTCCGCTTCTTGAGAAGGCAAAAAGACAGCAGAATAAAATGTCTTTTGCAGATCTTCTGGAAGAAGGAACGCAGGTGGCAAAAGAGCAGGAAGCGGTGCTGGATCTTAAGTGGATCATTGTCGATGAGGTACAGGACAGTGACGAAAAACAGCTGAAATTTCTGGAGGCGTTAAAAGGCACACAGACCCACTTTTTTGCGGTGGGGGATCCGAATCAGGTGATCTACAGCTGGAGAGGAACCGGACCGAATATGTTCTTCCTGATCAAGCACAGATTTGACGCAAAAGAACTGACTCTGCCGGTTAACTACCGGTCCGATGAAGTGATCCTGGAAGCGGCGAACCGTTTTCTTCAGTTTGGAGGAAAGATTGAGGGAAGTGGCGAAAGAGGGGAGAAGATTCTGGTAAGGAATCATTATGATCCATTTATCGAGGCAGAGTATCTGACAGAGCGGATCCGTGAGCTTCATGAGCAGGGACTTCCTTACCGGGAGATTGCGGTTTTCTACCGGGTGCAGAAGCAGGCAGAGATTCTGGAAAAAGTATTTGAAAGAGCAGAACTTCCTTATGTTCTTCCGGCAAAACAGAAAGAGGATGAGGATCCGGTTCCGGAAAGACCTCATATGATCCGGGAGTATGTTGCAGAAGGGAAGCTGAATGCGGTTTCGGGCGAACATACGATGGAAAAAGCGGCGGATATAGAACGACAGACGGAGGAAGAAGACGCAGTTCATCTTATGACACTGCATGCCTCAAAAGGTCTGGAATTTGACTATGTATTCATCATCGGAATGAATCAAGGACTGATCCCGCTTCGCTGCAAAAGCATAGAACAGGAAGAAGAGGAGCGCCGTCTGTTCTTCGTAGGACTGACCCGTGCAAGGAAGAATCTGGAACTTTCCTATTATACAAATCCGACGATCCCGGGGACATATGAGACACCAAGCAATTATCTGCGGATGCTGCCGGAGGAGCTGCTCGACTGGGAAGAAAAGCCAGGAAGTGAGTCGCGGAAAGCGAATCTGCAGAAACTGCGGAAAGATACGCGGGAGCTGATTAGGGAGAAAAAGCAGGAGGAAGAAGAACAGAAAGAAACACGGAAACCAGAGCGAAAAGGCAGACATCCGAAGTACGGGGAAGGGGAGATTATTTCTGAGGACGAGATGATGATCGAACTGGAATTTCCGGGATATGGGAAAAAACAATTTCTGAAAGCATTTGGCGAAGTGGAAGTTTTGAAAGGCTTATAGAAAAACGGAAGAGGAAATGGAATTTGCAAGACAGTTGCAGGCTACCGTTGATCCGGCTATCAAAGACAGAGATCAGAGAATGTATGAAGCAAAAGAAAAGGCATTAGCAGATGGTGTTGTTTCCAGAAATGCCTGGGAAAAAGCACCGCTTACTGCTTCTTCGGACAGTGGAGATGTGAGCCAGATGATGCCGATGAACCTCTTTACTGCAGTTTGCTGGCCGGTTGGTGTTGCACCGCATACCTGGCAGAGCTGTGCATCTGCCGGAAGCACGATCGGACAGAAAGGTGCATTTTACGCAGCGAAAGTCATTGCAGCAACAGCATATGACCTGTATACACAGCCGGAACTGCGAAAAGAAATTCAGGACGAATTCGATGCGCAGGACAGAGAACCATATGCACCGATGTATGAGGGTGAATAAGAACAAGAAAAAGTAAAGAAAAAAGATCCCGGAGCCGTGAGGTTTCCGGGATTTTTATGAGGAAAAAAAGTAAGTGTGTGACTGGATTTGACAAGAATTTTCATGGATGTTACACTGAGAAAATAGGAGAAAAACAGACTGTGTGAGGGGGATAAGTGCAGTCAGGCAGGAGACAGAAATGGGTATCGCAATACAGGAATTATTATCGCAGGAATATTTTAAGGATTTTTACGTTCTGGCGGGGGCAAAGGGACTGCACCGTGAGATCCAGGGGATCACAGTTATGGAGGCACCGGATGCATTCCACTGGACAAAAGGGAAGGAACTGGTACTTTCATCAGGGTACGTTATTGCAAAGGAACCGGATTGTATTGAAAAAGCGTTCCGGGAGGGAAGTGTCCAGAAATCAGCGGGAATGATGATCAAAAGAGAACGATATCTGGAGAAGATACCGGAGGAGATACTGGAGCTTTTTGAACAGTATGAGGTGCCCCTTATCTCCATGCCATTTTCAGCACCATGGATGGAAGTGATGAGCCAGATTAATACTGCTGTGCTGAACCGGACCATACGCAGGCTGCGGATCAATACCAGTCATATGACATTTCAAATGTCGAATTTTTCATATAAAGAGCAGAAGATCAAGCGGATCCTGCAGGCGATGGAGGCTGAGATGGGTTTCCCGGCATTTTTATATGATTTTGTAGAAGAAGAGGCGTATTACAGTTCGATGAATTTTCAGAAGATAGCGAAAGGATTCGGACTTGAAACAGAGGATTTCTGGGAGCCGTCAATGCCGTATACCCGGCATACGCTTTGTGATTACATGGACATGGTGAGATACCGTCTTGTGAATCAGAGTCACCAGGAGGGACCGAGAATCAGCTGGATACGGGTCCCGATTTCTGTAAATGGAAGTGTACAGGCGTATTTTGCCGTGATGGAAGCGCGGGAATTCCTGGATTATTATGATGAGTACAGTATCCGGATTGCCTATCTGATGCTGCAGGGATTATATGAGCAGATCGTAGCGGCACAGAACATGGGGAATATCGGATTTGAGAACTTTGTGTTATACGCTTTGAGTGCAACGGAAGATGATACACAGAAGATGATGTTTCAGGCGAATGTACAGGGAATTTCCATGAGTACAAAATACAGGTATGTATTGTTCCGGCGCGCGGACAATCAGGAAGAACTTCCAAACCGGAGAAAAGAGATCCTTGAGGCTTACAGGAAAAGCAGTCTGATCAAATATGCCAGAATCGCAATGATCGGAGAAAATGTGGGAATTCTTTTTTTGGAAGACAGAGAAGAAGGCTGGGAGAAAGGTCATATCCTTGCACTTCTGGAAGAATTCCGGAGAAGAGTTCTGAAGAGCTGTCCGGAGACGGCACTGGAATTTGGTTATTCACTGGATGCCGCTTCTCTTGGGCATATCCGTCAGAGCATAGAGAAATGTCAGAAAGCACTGAATATGGGGAAAATGATTTATCCAAGCCTTTTTGCATGGGAGTATTCTCAGCTTGGTGCACTTGCATGGCTGGATATTCCGGAAGAAGAGCTTACTCATATGCTCTCGGCTTACAGTGTACTCCTGAAAGATGAAAAGAATATCGAGCTTTTAAAGACTTTAAAAGTATATCTGGAAAATAATATGAACTACAGCGCAACAGCTGAAAAATTATATGTACATATCAATACGATCAGGAAGAGGATCGACAAGGTAAACGAACTTCTGCAGATTGACTGGACCGATAATATTGCACGGATGAATGCAGAGCTTTTACTGCGCTTTTTGAATCTGGAAGAAAAAATTTAACGTTTCCTTGAACAAGAATTGATGATTTTCAGGGCAAAAGATGATACAATGTATATTGTGTGAAAAAAAAGACAAAGAGGGAGATGCCTATGCCAAAGAAACAGAAGGCAAAGATAAAGCAGAAAAATAAGTGCCCTGAAAAGCTGATCCGGACAGAGGCTGCAAAAGAGATTGCAGAGATAGACCGTTCGCTTCAGGATCAGAAGTATCAGCTCAGATGCAGAGCTGCAATCGATCTTCTTACAGCAAAGCTGAATATGATAAATGCAGATCTTTCGCGCAAGAAACGCCATATTGTGATCAACCAGATCAGCAGCAGAGTGAAGACGGCAGAGAGTATTTATACAAAACTGATCCGGAAAGGCCTGGAGCCGAATTTTGACACGGCAAGAGCAGAACTGAAGGATTTGATCGGAATCCGCGTGGTCTGTCCATTTGAAGATGAAGTGTACGAGGTCGCAGACCGTCTGAAAGCGCAGGGAGATGTACAGATCATCCGTGAGAAAGATTATATTAAGAATCCCAAAAAGAACGGATACAAGAGTCTTCACATGATCGTGGAGGTCCCAATTTATTCATCCAAAGGACCACTGAAGGAAAAGGTGGAGATCCAACTCCGTACGGTGGCAATGGATTACTGGTCTGTGCTCGAGTACCAGATATTTTATAAGAAGACAGAGAATGAAGAGGTTGCAAAGGAATTAAAAACCTATGCAGATGAAATTTCTGAGCTGGATGCAAAAATGCTGAAACTCAGGGATAAGATTGAAAAAATGTAGTAGAAACACAGGGAAAGAATGTGCGAAGGCGCATTCTTTTTTTGATACAATCAGGAAATCAATTGCATAGGCATTGCAGTTAGGTTATAATCTAGTACAGTATGGACAGATATATTACAGAATGGATATGAGGAAATACTATGAAAATGATTAAGACAGATAAACTTGTATTTGAATATGCAAAGCGTGACGAAGAAGGTAATATTATAGGGAAAAGCCGCGCTATTGATGAGGTATCGCTGGATATCGAGCCGGGACAGTTTATTGCGATCCTGGGGCATAATGGCTCTGGGAAGTCTACACTTGCAAAGCATATGAATGCCCTGCTGGTTCCGTCTGACGGAACCATGTGGGTAGACGGAATGGACACGAAGGAAGAAGAACATCTGTGGGATGTACGTCAGAGCGCCGGAATGGTATTCCAGAATCCGGATAATCAGATCATAGGAACGGTCGTTGAGGAAGACGTGGGATTTGGTCCGGAGAACCTGGGCGTGCCGACAGAGGAGATCTGGCAGAGAGTGGAAGACAGCCTGAAAGCGGTTGGGATGATTGAATACCGTCACCATTCACCGAATAAATTGTCCGGGGGGCAAAAGCAGAGGGTTGCGATCGCCGGCGTCATGGCAATGCGTCCAAAGTGTATTGTACTGGATGAGCCAACTGCGATGCTGGATCCGAATGGAAGAAAAGAAGTACTTCGAAGTGTGATGGAGCTGAGAAAAAGAGAACACATTACAGTGATTCTGATCACCCATTATATGGAAGAGGTTGTAGATGCAGACCACGTATTCGTAATGGATCACGGTCATGTGGTAATGCAGGGAACACCGAGAGAAATCTTTTCACAGGTGGATACTTTAAAGCACTACAGACTGGATGTGCCGCAGGTGACGATCCTTGCTGATGAACTGAGAAAAAGAGGACTTGATATTCCGGCGGGAGTTTTGAAGAAGGAAGAATTGGTGGAGATATTATGTCGATTAAATTAGAACATATCAATTATGTATACAGTGAAGGAACTGCATATGAAAAGCATGCGCTGAAGGATGTATCCCTGGAAATCCCACACGGTGAATTTGTCGGGATCATTGGTCACACCGGCTCCGGTAAATCGACACTGATCCAGCATCTGAACGGACTGATCAAGGCGACAAGCGGAGCACTTTATTACAACGGAGAGAATATTTACGGAGAAAACTATAACTTACGTGAGCTGCGAAATCAGGTCGGGCTGGTCTTCCAGTATCCGGAGCATCAGCTTTTTGAGGTCAATGTACTTCAGGATGTCTGTTTTGGACCGAAGAATCAGGGACTTTCACCGGAAGAATGTGAAAAGCGGGCGAGAGAGGCATTGCAGCTTGTTGGTCTCAAAGAAAAATATTACGATCATTCCCCGTTTGATCTGTCTGGCGGACAGAAAAGACGTGCGGCGATCGCAGGTGTACTGGCAATGCGTCCGAAGGTACTGGTTCTGGATGAACCGACTGCAGGACTGGATCCGAAGGGAAGAGATGAGATCCTGGATCAGATTGCCTATCTGCACGAAAAAGCAGATATGACTGTCATTTTAGTTTCCCACAGTATGGAAGATATTGCAAAATATGTGGATCGTATTATTGTGATGAATAAAGGCAGCGTCATGTTTAATGATGTGCCAAAGAAAGTGTTTGCACACTACAAAGAACTGGAAAGTGTGGGACTTGCAGCACCACAGGTAACGTACATCATGCATGAGATGAAGGAAAAGGGAATGGATGTTCCGACAGATGCAACCACGATAGAAGAAGCAGCGGATGGCATTATGAAAGCACTGAAGAAGGAGAGGACAGCCAAATGATTCGAGACATAACAATTGGACAATATTATCCGGCTGACAGCCGTATCCATAAGCTGGATCCGCGTGTGAAGATTGTATGCACACTGCTGTACCTGATTTCTCTTTTTACATTTAAAAGTATTTTGGGATATGTACTTGCGACTGTGTTCCTGTTTGGATGCATTAAGCTGTCGAAGGTACCGTTTAAATTTATTGTCAGAGGACTGAAGCCAATTATCATTCTGCTTCTGATCACAGTAGGATTTAACTTATTTCTGACACCGGGCGGAGAAACACTGGTCCATGTGGGCTTTATCAAGATCACGGAGTACGGCTTAAGCACAGCAGTTTATATGGCGATCCGGCTGATCTATCTGATCATGGGATCCTCACTTATGACACTGACAACTACACCGAATTCACTGACAGATGGACTGGAGAAGCTTCTTCACCCGTTGAATAAGCTCCATGTACCGGTGCATGAGATTTCGATGATGATGTCGATCGCACTTCGTTTTATTCCGATTCTTCTGGAGGAGACGGATAAGATCATGAAGGCACAGATTGCCAGAGGTGCGGATATGGAAAGTGGAAATCTGATCCAGAAGGCAAAGGCAATGATTCCGATCCTGGTTCCGCTTTTTGTATCCGCATTCCGCCGTGCCAATGATCTTGCAATGGCAATGGAAGCAAGATGTTATCGCGGCGGCAATGGCAGAACCAAGATGAAACCTCTGATTTATAAAAGTGCTGACCACATGGCATACCTGATTACGATCCTGTATGTGGTGATCGCATTTGTTGTTGGAAGATATGTTCCATTCAAGCTGTGGATCTTTTAAGGAGTCAGAAGATGAGAAGAATCAGATTAACAGTGGCTTATGATGGAACAAATTATTGTGGCTGGCAGATCCAGCCAAATGGAATTACGATCGAGGAAGTGCTGAATAAGGCAATCTGTAAGCTCACCGGAGAAGAGATTCAGGTGACAGGGGCGAGTCGGACGGATTCCGGGGTTCATGCAAGAGGAAATATTGCTGTGTTTGACACGGAAAGCAGGATACCGGCAGAACGTTTTTCTTATGCCCTGAATCAGCGTCTTCCGAAAGATATTGTAGTTGTAAAATCGGATGAGGTGGATCTTAACTGGCATCCGCGTTATCAGGATACTCTGAAAACCTATGAATATCACATCATCAATACAAAAGTGCCGATTCCGACAGAGAGGCTTTATAATTACTTTGTAAGTTTTGATCTGGACGTGGAGCAGATGAGGCGGGGAGCGGCTTATCTGGTAGGAGAACACGATTTTGCACCATTTTGCTGTATCCGTACTAATGCAAAGACAACGGTGCGGACAATCACGGATTTGCAGATTCTGCAAAGCGGAGAGCATATTACGATCCGGATTACGGGAAATGGATTTTTGTATAACATGGTGCGCATCATAGCCGGGGTACTGGTGCGTGTCGGAAGAGGATTTTACGAACCGGAAAAGGTAAAGGAACTTTTGGAAGGCGGAGAAAGAACCAGGGAAGCGGTCACGGCACCGCCGCAAGGACTCTGCCTGATGGAAATCAGCTATCAGAATGAAGAATAGTGCATGAGTCTGCTTTTTAGGCAGGCTCATTTTTTTAACAGGAAATTCCGAATAGAAGGTACTACATATCGGAGGAATTTTTGCGATAGAAAAAAACTATAGAGAAGTTAATCTATTCGGATAAACAATAAGTAAAACAGGCAGTTTTATTGAAGAAATATTGTGAAAATGTTATCCTAATAATCAGAGGCATTTTGGGAAAACAGCATAGAAACAGGATGTAATTAAAGAGAGAAAAGGGAAAAAATATGAATTATGTAGGAATTGATATCGGATCAACAGCATCCAAGGTTGTTGTTGAAGGAGATAAGAAAGAACATTTCGTACTGCCGACAGGATGGAGCAGCAAAGAGACGTGCGAAAAGATCAAGAATAAGCTGCTTGAGATGGGGATAGATGTTACCTCAGATGATACAAAGGTAGTTGCTACAGGATATGGAAGAATCGCAGTTGATTTTGCAGATCATGTAATTACAGAGATTACCTGCCATGCCAGAGGTGGGCGTGAGCTTGCAGGGGGGGACTGTTCGATCATTGATGTGGGAGGACAGGATACGAAGGTGATCGTTGTACAGAATGGAATGGTAGCCGATTTCCAGATGAATGATAAATGTTCGGCGGGAACCGGAAAGTTTCTGGAGATCATGGCGAACCGCCTGGGTGTTACGATCAATGAATTATTTGATATGGCGGCAGCAGGAGAAGTTATTCCGATCAGCTCACTTTGTACGGTATTTGCCGAATCTGAGGTGATCAACTATATCGGAGAAGGAAAAAAGCGTGAAGATATTGCAGCCGGAGTTGTAGATTCTGTTGCCAATAAAGTAGTGCAGCTTGCGCAGAAAAAGGAACTTGGAGACAGAGTGATCCTGACCGGAGGACTCAGTCACAGCATTTATTTCACAGGAATCCTGTCAGACAAGCTGGATCAGAAAGTGGAATCAGAAGAGTTTGGCCGTTTTGCGGGGGCATACGGGGCAGCACTTCTTGCCAGAGAAAAGAAAGACAAAAGGAGATAATGAAGATGGAACTGATTAAAGATTTGCCAGAGGTATTTGAAGAATTTGCGGAGCAGAGACAGAAATCATTTCTGGCTGTTAAGGAACTGAAAGAAAAAGGTGTTCCGGTTGTGGGATCTTACTGTACATATTTCCCGAAAGAGATTGCAATGGCGATGGGAGCAGGATGTGTAAGCCTTTGCTCGACTTCGGACGAGACGATTCCGGAGGCAGAAAAGGATCTTCCGAAGAATCTCTGTCCGCTGATCAAATCAAGTTATGGATTTGCAAAGACAGACAAATGTCCATTCTTCTATTTCTCAGACGTAGTAGTTGGGGAAACAACCTGTGATGGAAAGAAGAAGATGTATGAATATATGTCAGAATTCAAAGATGTATTTATCATGGAACTTCCGAATAGCCAGAGAGAACCGGGACTTCAGCTCTGGAAAGGCGAGATCATCCGTTTCAAGGAATATCTGGAACAGAAATTTGGCGTGACGATCACGGAAGAGCAGATCCGTGAAGCTGTAAAGACAGAGAATCAGGCACGCCAGTCCTTAAAGAAACTTTATGAAGTGATGAAACATGATCCGGCTCCGATCAAAGGACAGGATCTGTTCAAAGTTCTGTACGGAAGCACCTTCAAATTTGACCGTTCCCTGATCCCGGGCGAAGTGGATGCTCTTACTGCGAAGATTGAAAAAGAATATGCAGAAGGCAAGATGGAAGAGAAGAAACCGCGTATTCTGATCACAGGATGTCCGATCGGAGGAGCAACAGAAAAAGTGATCCGAGCAGTAGAAGACAATGGCGGTATTGTTGTGACTTTTGAGAACTGCAGCGGTGCCAAATCAATCGATAAGATGGTGGATGAAGATGCAGAGGATATTTATGATGCAATTGCAAGAAGATATCTCAACATCGGATGTTCGGTTATGACACCGAACCCGAACCGTCTGGAGCTTCTTGGAAGACTGATCGATGAATATCAGGTAGACGGTGTAGTGGATATGATCCTTCAGGCATGTCATACGTACAATGTGGAGACCAATACGATCCGCAAGTTTGTGACAGGTGAAAAGGGAATTCCGTATATCAGTGTGGAAACCGATTACTCTCAGGCAGACATCGGACAGCTGAACACCAGACTTGCTGCGTTTGTTGAGATGCTGTAAATGGAGAGTATGACGAAGAAAAATGAGTTTCAGTTCCGCAAGGCGAATGAGGAGGATCTTCCTGAAATTTGTCGTATGGTAAAGCTTGCCGGAGAAATTGTTCCCGCGAAAGAATGGTTTGAGGCAGAGAATGAAGAATTTCTTGCAAAGCATATCCGCGAGGAAGGATTTACCCTCTTGGCAAAGAAGAATGGACAGACTGCAGCGATCATGATTGTCCGTATTCCCGGAATGGCAGAGGACAACCTGGGAGAATATCTGAAGATTTCCAGGGGAGAAATGAAGCGGGTTGCGCATCTGGAGATTGCTGTTGTGGAACCGGGGTATCAGGGATACGGACTGCAATATGAGCTTTTCTGTCGGGCAGAAGAAATCGTAAAAAATAAGCAGATGCGGTATCTGATGGCAACAGTTCATCCGGATAATATATATAGTTTTCGCAATATGGAAAAGCTAGGGATGAAGGCAGTTCTCGAGACAAAGAAGTATGGCGGGCAACGAAGATATGTTATGAGTAAAACATTAGAATATTAGAAAAAGTGAAAGAGCTTGCAGAAAGTGTAATGAAACATTTTTTGTAAGCTCTTTTTGTGTACAGCAAAAAGAGCTAAAATGAGAAAGTTTCTTAACTGATAACTTTAATATTGACATGCTAACTAGTGATAATATAAACTACTATAAGTTAGAATATACAAACAAAGAGGAAACAAAATGAAATTCATAAATAAGATCATTGCGGTCTGTTTGTGTGCATCTGTATTTGCAGGCGGATGCGGTCAAAGTGGACAGGATACGACAAAGAGTAAAAAAATTGAAAGTACAGGCAGTTCGAAAAAGAGTACGGAGCAGGCTTCTTCGGATACCGAGGCATCAAAAGACATTTTTGCAATGGATACCTATATGACAGTGACAGCATATGGAGAAAAAGCACAGGATGCGGTGGATGCCGCTGAAGCAGAGATTGAAAGATTAGATACACTTTTATCAACGGGGAATGCAGACAGTGAGATTGCGAAACTGAATGAACAGAAAAGTGCAGCACTTTCAGAAGATGGCGGATATCTTGTGAAGCGCGCACTGGAACTGAATAAGGAAACGGATGGGGCATTTGATATCGCAATTTATCCGGTTATGGAGGCGTGGGGATTTCCGACACAGAATTTCCGTGTCCCGTCAGCTGACGAACTGACAGGGTTTCTGAAGCATGTGGATGCAGCGGAGATCTCATACGATACGGATACAAGAGAAATCTCTTTTGAAGATGACCAGATGAAAATCGATCTTGGAGGAATTGCAAAAGGCTATACTTCTTCTCGGATTATGGATATTTTCAAAGAAAACAGGATTACAAGTGGTCTGGTAAATCTGGGTGGAAATGTACAGGCACTCGGAACCAAGACAGACGGAAGCAACTGGCGGGTTGCGGTACAGAGTCCGGACGACACAGAGGATTATCTGGGAGTTTTATCCATTCGGGATAAAGCGGTGATCACATCTGGTGGATATGAACGCTATTTTGAACAGGATGGTGTGACCTATCATCACATTATTGATCCAAAGACCGGATATCCGGCAGAGAACGGACTGGTATCTGTCACAATCGTAAGCTCGGACGGAACCCTTGCAGACGGACTTTCTACCTCGCTTTTTATCATGGGAGAAGAAAAAGCGGCAGAGTTCTGGAAGGCGCACAGTGATGAGTTTGAGGCGATCCTTGAGACAGATGACGGAACGATTTATGTGACAGAAGGTCTGAAAGACAGCTTTACAACGGATCTTGACATGAAGGTTATTACGAAATAATTTGCGTGAAATGAGAGGATAATGAGAGATGGACATCAAAGAAACCGGTAAAAAATTAAAACCGTTTGCACCCGTTCTTTCAGTTGCACTGGTTACGGCGTGCGTGGCAGGCTCCTTAAGCGGATATGAAGCGCCGGTCTATGCAGCGACGCAGGAAGAAACACCGATAAAAGAAGAGGCAAAAGAGAAGAAAGAAGAAAAAAAGACAGCAGCCAAAGGTTCGTTTGATCTGGAGGATGGCGTATATAAAGGAACCGGAACCGGGTATGCAGGAGACATTACCGTATCGGTACAGATCAAGGATAAGCAGATTGTTTCGATTGACATTCTGAGTTCTTCCGATGATGAGGCATTTTTTTCACGGGCAAAAGCAGTGATCGACAAGATTATCGAAGGACAGACACTGGATGTGGATACTGTATCGGGAGCAACTTTCAGTTCCAGAGGAATCATCAGTGCGGTGAAAAATGCGCTGACCGGGGAAAAGGATAACAGCACGACAGGACAGGCACAGTCCGGCCAGACAGCGGCGGCAGCAGGAAGTTCGACCAGTGTGGCAAAAGTAGAGGATGCGGCAGCATATAAGGATGGAACCTACTACGGTTCAGGAACCGGATTTGGCGGTCCACTGAAGGTTATGGTAGAAATCAGCGGAGGAAAGATCGCATCCATCCAGATCGTGGAGAACAGTGACGGAAGCGATTACATTTCCAAAGCAGCTTCTCTGATCGATTCTATTATCGCGAAGCAGAGCACCAATGTGGATACGGTGTCCGGGGCAACCTACAGTTCGGTCGGAATTATTCAGGCAGTGCGGGATGCGCTGAGCCAGGCGGCGGTAAACGGGACATCGGATGGCACACAGGATAACAATAGTAATAACAGCAATAACAATAGTTCGTCAGACGACAATAATTCTACTGTGACCGGAACCGTTCCGTACAAGGAAGGAATCTATTACGGAACAGCAGAAGGCTACAGCGGCGATGTATCCGTTGCAGTCGTGATCCAGGAAAAGACGATCAAAGCAATCCTGATCACAGAAAATTCCGATGATGAGGCGTTCTTCAATCGGGCAATGGATATTGTGAAAAAGGTGATAAGGACACAGAAGACAGACGATGTAGATACTGTGTCAGGAGCAACCTACAGTTCCAAAGGACTGTTAAATGCAATCAAGAATGCACTGAAACAGGCAGAGAAAGTGACAAATGGAGAACCCATTGATGAGAAGCCGGATCTGACTGATCTGAAAGAGCTGATCGAGAGAGCAGAAAAGTTGGAAGAAGATAAATACACAGAAACAAGCTGGGCAGTTCTGCAGACCAGACTTGCGGACGCACAAGAAGCACTTGAGGAAACAAAACAGACTATTGTTGATAAAGCAGTAGAAAAGCTGAAAACAGCAATTGCTCAGCTGGAATCAAAAGATGGAAAAGACAAAGAAAATACAAAATATGTCAGTGGAACTTATGAAGTGACCGTTCCGTGTACGCCGGATGAAGACGAAGACTTTGAAGAGTATGAGTTGACAATGTCGGTGGAGATCCGCAACGATAAAATTGTGTCAATTACGGATATCACAGGCGATGGCGCAAGCAGTAATGACAGCTATATTAAGAGAGCGGCAAATGGTACTTCAAGCATAAAAGGTGTGGTATCCCAGATCATAGATAAAGGAATGCCGGAGGATATTGATACTGTTTCCCGTGCAACCTGCTCTTCCAATGCAATCCTGGAAGGATGCAAAAAAGTACTGGAAGCAGCAGAAAGACCGACAGATATGGAGGCTGAATAACAATGAGAGAATTCTGGGTAAGACTGGTAAGTATGCTCGCAATCGTGGGAGTTCTGCTGGGATACAATTCAGTGCTGGATGCGCGTGCGAAAGAAGAAGAGATCGCCCGGCTTTCCGCACAGGTTGCCGGAAACGGACAATCAGACAGCGAAAATGGAGGTTCCACAAACTACAAGGACGGAACCTATACCGGGGAAGCTGATGGATTTGGCGGAACGATCCAGGTAGAAGTAAAGATTGAGAAAAGCAAGATTGCAGAGATCAATGTGATATCTGCAGAGAAAGAAGACGGAGCATACCTTTCCCTGGCAAAGGATATTATTCCCCAAATCATCGATGCACAGAGCGCAGATATAGATACGATCAGTGGTGCGACATTCAGCTCGACCGGAATCAAAAATGCATCGGAACAGGCTCTGGAAAAGGCGGTAAAGTAACGTGAAAAAGATGGATATTCATAATTTAACGGCGAAAGATATAAAAAAATTACATATATGGCTGAGAGCATTGATCCAGATACTGTATTTCCTGTTTATCCCATCTGTGTATACAGCGGCATTTGCCGGAGTGAAATACATATTTACACAGATCGGTGCAGGGGAAAAGGTTGCCATGACCTCTTTCGTGACAGTGCTGGTTGTGATCTGCATTTATACGATCCTGTTCGGAAGATTCTTCTGCGGATTTGCCTGTGCATTCGGTACGCTGGGAGACGGCGTGCATGCACTCTATGTGTGGATCTGTAAAAAAATGAAAAAGAAACCGCTTCAGATCGCAGAAGCGTGGACAGAAAAACTCTGCTATCTGAAATATATTGTACTGGCACTGATTTCAATCTTGTGCTTTGCAGGCGTATACAGCAAGGCAAAAGGAACCAGCCCATGGGATGTATTTTCCATGCTCCATGCCGGCAACTTTAAGCTTGGCGGATATCTGGTGGGACTCGTCCTTCTGGTTCTGATCCTTGCAGGAATGTGCTTTGAAGAACGTTTTTTCTGCAGAAATTTTTGTCCGATGGGAGCAGTTTTTTCGCTGCTTCCGATCCTGCCGTTTTTCGCTCTTCACAGAGATCGGGAAAACTGCATCAAAGGATGTAAGGCATGTACGAAGAAATGTCCTTCTAACATCGGACTTCCGGAAGATGGATCGCCGAGGGTAGAAGGTGACTGTTTCCAGTGTCAGAAATGTATTGATACCTGCCCGAAAGGAAATATTCATACCGGTGTAAAAGGAATTTGCGGAAATGAATTCTGGTTTACGATTTTACGGGCGGCGATCTTACTGGCGCTTCTGCTCTGGCTTGGTGTATAGAAGATGAAAAAGAAAGATATGATGCTTGGAGCAGGCATTATTGTGATTGCGCTTGCGATGCTGCTTGTGATGCAGCTGACGAGAGGGGAAGAAGGAAACCAGATCCAGATTACGCTGGATGGGAAAATCTATGGAACGTATTCCTTATCGAAGGATCAGACCATCGAAGTAAAGGATGGCGATTTTTATAACCGGATCAGGATTGAAGACGGAAAGGCGTATATGGAAGAGGCGAATTGTCCGGATGGTTACTGCGAGGAACAGGGAAAAATCAGCGGACATACACAGACGATCGTCTGTCTGCCACATAAGCTCGTAGTAGAGATTCTGGAAAATGAGAATGACCAGAGCTTTGAAACTTCAGATCCGGAAGATGTAGCTCCAGATACGATCGCAAAATGATAAAGGAAAAACAGATGAATAAAAACAAAAAACTTGCCAATATGGCAATGCTGGTTGCACTGGCAATGATATTCAGTTATGTGGAAAGCTTAATACCGATCAATTTCGGGATACCGGGAATGAAGCTCGGAGTTGCCAATCTGGTGACTGTGACCGGGCTGTATTTCCTGGAGCTTCCGGAAGTATTTCTGGTGGTAGTTATGCGGATCCTGCTGACTGGCTTTTTATTTGGAAATGGAATGTCGATCGTTTACAGCCTGGCAGGAGGAATCTTAAGCTTTCTGGTTATGGCATTGATGAAGAGGCTGAAAGGATTTTCCATAGCCGGAGTCAGTATCGCGGGAGGCGTGTCGCACAATATCGGTCAGATTATCGTGGCATCCGTTGTAGTAGAGAATCTGAAACTGATTTATTATCTGCCGGCACTTCTGATCGCCGGTACAGTGACCGGATTCGTGATGGGAAGTATAAGTAAAAAGCTGCTTCCGATCGTAAAAAGAGAATCGGAGAGAGTGGCACAGATAGGTTAATTTTTTTGATTATGGGTTAGCAGAAACTAACTTAATAATAAATTTTATCAACAACAAGGAGGTAATTATGGGAAAGGGAACGATTAAGACAAAAGCTATGACAATGGCTGTGGCAATGTCGATGGTAGCCGGGCTCTGCCCGTCGACGGTGTTTGCGGCATCGGGAAGTGAAGTTGCGGCAGATGGGACTTATACGAAAACGGCGCATGTAACAAGAATAGAATCTGAAGATTCGGATGATGAATGGAATGAATATGATGTAGAGGTAAGTCTTACAGTAAAAGATGGAAAATTTGAAGATATTACTGTAACACCAGGAGAAGGATATGATTCTGGAAATAGCAGTTACTTTAATAAAGCTTATGATAAACAAAAAGGAATCAAGACATTACTTAAAGGACAAGCTGCAACAGAAGATGTAGTGAACAGTTGGAAAACAAAAAAAACTGAAACGGATACAGATGCAGTAAGTGGCGCTACACGTACAGCAATGGCAGTTAAAGCAGCTGCACTTGAGGCAATTCAGTCCGCACCAGTAGCTTCAACCGTAACGGTAGATACATCTGCTCTCGAAGCTGCAATTTCAAAAGCAGAAGGATTAAGTAAGGATGCATACACAGAAGCAAGCTGGACAGCAATGCAGGAAAAGCTGACAGCAGCAAAAGAAGCTCTTACAGCAAAAGAATCCCAGGAAGCAGTAAATACAGCAGCAGATACTTTAACAAAAGCAATTGATGCACTTGTGCAGAAAACACCAGATGCACAGAAAGAAGTCTATGTATTAATGAACATTCCATATGCTGATTTCTACAAAGCAGATGGAGTGACAGGTGCGGATGCCGTTTCATCAGCAACAAAACAGAAGACCAGAGCTTCACTTGCAGCAGGTTCTTATCATGTAAACAGTGACGGTTCTGATATTACAGGTGTGACATTCCCGGTTAAGATCAGTGATGCATCTGTATTAGAAAAATATATACAGATCACAGATGATAGTAAGGTGGATATTACAACATCAATTAAAGGAAAAGAATCAACAACAACGTATAATGGAAAAGATGCATTGTTTGAAAGCGCAAGCTATTCTTATTACACATTAAGTGATACACCGTCATATTATAAAGAAGCAACGGTAAATGCAGATGGAACATTTAACTTCAGTGAGGTAAAAGGAGAAGCTTCCAAAGTAAAGCCTCTGTCCGGTGCTACAACAGAATTTAAAACCTCGTCTAATTATGGTGATTACCAGTTAAATATAAATGGTCTTCCAACAAGTATTAATACAGTATATGGTGTTGTGATTAGTACAAAAGAAGGAAGTAATTACGGTCTTCGTCATGTAGAAAATATCTGGAAGCTTAAGGAGCAGGAGCAGAAGCTCGCATGGAGCACTGGATTTGTAACAGAATCACATGGAAACAAACTTGATTCCAAAGATTATGCTACCATGATGGGACAGACGATTAATAAAGTAACTTACTACACAAATGATGGTATTTATGAAATCCCGATGGACCAGAAAGTAGCGAAGAAATTTGATGGCGAAGTATCAGTGGCAGATATTTCTACCAAATCAGATACAACATCTGTTGTGGTAAGTGGACTTCCAAGTGATTTTGAAGAAGAATACAAAGTTGATGGAATCGGAATCGATGAAGATGCATATTCTGTGGAAATTAAAACAGAAGGTAAGACTACTACAAGAACAATTAAATTCAAAAAAGCTCTTACAAAAGGTCGATATACCGTTACACTTAGCGATAGGAGTGGCACTTATGTACCGATTTCAACTACTTTTAATGCTTATACAGAGACAATGCCGGTGAAATATAATGAAGATAATAAAGCACCGGCAGTTGTAAAGAATGACGATGTTACTGAAGAAGAATTTAAGACATATTTAGAAAAGATTAAATCTGTTACAGTGAACGGAAAGGAATATGCAGCATCTGGAAAGAAAGAAGTAAAACTGATTAAAGAAGATGGTAAACTTGATCTCGAGCAAAATGTATTTAAAGATGCAAAGGCAGGAGACGCATTTACTGTAACAATTGCAGAAGATGGATATCAGGCATATACATTTACTTATAAAGTAGCAGGAGAGGACAGTGAATATTCTTATGTTTATGTAGGAATGAACTGGTCAGAATACTGGGCAAATGAAGGTGTGTATGCAGCCGGAAATACCGAAGCATCTGGTGTTACTGATTCTCGTAATGAATATGATAAAGGCGCTTTTGATACCGTTACAAGAGCAACTGCAAATCATGGCTTACATAGAGGAAGTTTTCAGTGTACGGCAGTGATTAAAGATACAGATGGTAATCAATATAACCTGTCTTACTGGGACAAAAATGGAAAAGCAGTGATGACAGATGGCAGCATTTATACAAGAACTACAAATGCAGAAAAGAAGGCTGTATTTACTGCAGAAGATGGAAGCTCATTTATTCAGGCAGATTACAAAGTGACTGGTATAAAATATGTTCCTGTTAAAGTGAAAACAGCAGATTTAAGTGCATTGAAAGAAAAATATGTGGTTGTAGAAAATGGAGGCACATTGATTGGCGGATTTTCTGAAAACCAGCTTAAATCATATACAGCAATTGCAGATGTAACAGCGAATACGAATGGTCTTAAAACAGCAGAAAAGCAGAAAGATGGTTCTTTCACATTTTCAGCAAGAACAACAGGCTCTTATTCTGGATTAAAGGATACACAGCTTGAAACTGCTGATGTTACTCCAAATATTAGAGAAGGGGAAGCTGTTGGAAGCTATGGAGAATTCATACGTGTGGATTTAAATGGTAACTATGGTGGTCTTGGTTCTGCGATGCAGGCTGTCGAATGGACTTATTATGGAAATGATTCAACTTATACAACACCGGTAAGAACATTTGGAACAAAATTCGCGGCAGATAACTGGATGCACAAATCCATGGGTATTCAGCTTGGACTTACAGAATCTCTCAGATGTGAACTTCCAGAAGGAACAGATGGAACGGGTTACTGGAAATTGACTGTATATGGACTTGGCTATGCTGATTACAGTTATAACTTTGAAGTCGGAACAGAAAATATAGCGAAACCAAAAACTGCGAGTGAAGAAGATAAAAAAGCTTTACAGGCTAAAATTGATGAAGCAAGTGCATTGAAAGAATCTGATTATACAAAGGATAGCTGGGATAAGATGATGAGTGAACTGGAAGAATCGAAAGAACTTCTTGCGTCAGACAATCCATTACAGTCAGCAGTAAAAGAGCAGACAATTCACATGACAGAGGCAATTAAGGCACTTGTGAAAGCAGATAAATATATTCTCATGAACATCCCATACGCAGAATTCTACAAAGCTGAGACAACAAATAATGATATTGCCGTAGATGCATTTACTTCTGCAACAAAGAACAAGACCAGAACAACAGGTCTTGCAGGTGGATCATACCATGAAAACGCGGATGGATCCAAGATTGATGGTATCACTTATGCTGTAAAAGTAGATCCTTCGGTAGATCTTTCAAAATACAAAGAAGTAAAAGACAGCGATTCGGTGGAGATTACAGTTACAAACAGAGGAAAGACAAGTACTACAACTCTGACTGGAAAAGACACATTATTTGAGAATGCATCTTATGCATACTATCCACTTACAGAAGCACCGGCAAACTACAAAGAAGTTTCTGCTGATGAAAATGGAAAGCTTGTATTCGGTGAAGTAAAAGGACAGGAAGCGGAGGCACTGACAGGTGTCAAAGCAGAATTATTAACAAAGTCTTCTTACGGGGATTATCAATTGAACCTTGATGGTCTTCCGGAAGATAAAATTACTGCTTCGAATGTAAATGCAGTTGTAGTAAAGACAACAGACGGAACCGCTTATGGTATGCGTCATCTGGAAAATATCTGGAGGGGTAATGAGCTCGCATGGAGCACCGGATTTACAAGAGAAGTGCATGGTTGCCCGACATCATCTGAACATTACAAATCTATGATGGGCAAGACCATTGACAGCATTGAGTATTATACAACAAATGGGGTGTATACAATGGATATCGCAGATATCTATGTTCCTGTAAAATCAGAAACTACAAAAGTAGAAATTGCAGATGCAGATATCACAGCAGGTAAGACGACAATTGATGTACAGCTTCCGGAAGACTTCAAACCAGAATACAGTGTGGATGGACTGGATGTGTCGGTAGAAGGTAATGTACTGAGTTTTAAAGCAGTGACAGAGAGCAGAGCAGCAGCTTCTGTAAAACCTGGAAAATATACACTTACTATTAAAGATAAGAAGAACAAATATGCAGATGTTGTTACAACATTTACATTGACAACAAAAGATATGCCTGCAGCATATGATGAAGAGAATAAGAAACTTGTAGAGGCAGAAGGATTTGACACAGATGCGCTTAAAGCTTATCTTGGAAATATTACTTCTGTAAATGTAAATGGTAAAGATTATGCAGCAAGTGGAAGAGGCTCCGTAGTTATTATCAATAAGGATGGTACGATCAAGACAGATGCAGATCCGTTTAAAGATGCGGTAGCTGGAACAGAATTCCAGATTACAGTAGCTTCAACAGGTTATACAACTCCTGTTACATTTACTTACAAGATAGCAGAGACTCCGGCACCGGCAGAGGTTGATACAACAGCACTGGAAGCTGCAATTGCAGAAGCTGATAACCTTAAAGAAGCAGACTACACAGCAGAAAGCTGGAGTGTATACCAGGCAGCACTGCAGAGCGCACGTACTGCACTGGAAGCAAAGGAAAGTCAGGATGCAGTTGATCAGGCACTTGCTGCTTTAAATGCAGCAAAAGATGCACTGGTTAAAGCTGAAGAAGAACCGGTTACAATCAATACTGCTTCTCTTGAAAAAGCAATTGCAGATGCAAAAGCGCTTAAAGAAGCAGATTACACAGCAGATAGCTGGAAAGCACTGCAGAGCGCACTTTCAGATGCCCAGAAAGCACTGGAAGCAAAAGAAAGCCAGGAAGCAGTAGATAATGCAACAAACAGCCTGAACAAAGCAATCAAGGCACTTGTAAAGAAAAACAGCTCATCTGTAAAAAAGACAGATGGTACAACAAATAAATCCAAGACAAGCGGAAGTGATTCCGTGAAGACCGGAGATCCGGCAAGCGTATTTGGATGGTTAGGACTTGCAGTTTCTTCACTCGGAGCTGGTATGGGTGGATTTGCTTGGAAACGCAGAAAAAGAAAATAATAAAAAGATATGATTTTTAACAAATCATAGGATCCGGAAAGTCGGCAGACGGCAAGAAAAAGCCAGTTCTGCCGGCTTTTCTTGCTATTTACCGAACGAGAATGTATAATTTTTGGTAAAAGTATGATTTTTTGCATCAGAAGTATAGTTTTTGATAAATTCTTTATCATGTCTTATCTAAAATAAGAAGTAGGAAGATTATCAGGAATGGGGAAAATGGTATGAAATTATTAAAACTTGTGATTGTAGATGACGAACCAATCCTTCTGCAGGGACTGGTTAAGACGTACAACTGGAATGAGATGGGATTTGAAGTTGCCGGTCAGGCACAGAGTGGGGAGCAGGCAATCGAAGTGATCAAAAAAGTGAAGCCCCATGTCGTACTGACGGATATCCGGATGAAACAGGTTTCCGGTCTGATGGTGATGGAAGAGATCCAGAAGACAGAGCTGGATCCGGTTTTTATTGTGCTCAGTGCGTACCGTGATTTTAATTATGCACAGCAGGCGTGTGATCTTGGTGCATATGCATATCTGCTGAAACCAATCGAGGAAGATAAACTGCAGGAGACCATGCAGGGCGCATACCAGACCTGTATGGAGAAACTGGAGAGCGAAGAGCGTTATGAAAGCTGGGAAAATATGGTTCGAAAAGATTCCACCAGTTTTCTCCAGGTTGTTGTACAGAAATATTTACAGAATAAAATTTCCTATGAAAAAATGCAGGAAGTATTTGCAATCTTGAAAGATGTGATCGAAGAGGGCGACCGTTTTATTGCAATGTGTGTGGATCTTGATCTTACATATAAGATTACGGATGCACTGAATTACGAAGCAGCCAGGCTGGAATTGATACAATCTCTGGAAGAAATGTTTTCAGAGCGGTATTTTTTCTGGCATTTTGAAAAGGCAGAAGGCTGTCATGTATTTCTGATCAAGACAAAGGAAAATGCGTCAGTGCGCGAGATTGCGCAGATTCTGGAACAGGTTAAAAGGGAACAGAAAAGTCCGGTTACTGCATCGATTTCCAAACCGTATAAAGGACTGGATGGAATCCGCCGGAGTTACGAAGAGGCGCAGGGACTTTTCGAGCCAATCTGCAGCAGTGCCACAAATGAGAATACTTTTTCCATACCTGTGAAAAAGGAAGAAAAAGCGGCAAAAAGTGATTGTGAAGAGGCAGGACTTACGATCGTCAATGCTGTTCGGAAGAATGCGTTTAAAGAGTTAAAACAGGCTTTTATTGCGTTGATCTACGCACTTCCGCATGAGGAAGAGCTACAGATTCGTTATATACATAAGATTATGCTGCAAGCAGAGATGATGCTGAACGATACTTACGGAATGACGGAAAAACTGCAGAAACAGTTCCGGAATTATTATTCGAATATGGAGAGCCTGACAGCGGCACAGGCGGTAGATGTCAGTTATAGGATCCTCGGAGAAGCAATTGAGGAACGGGAAAAATACGCAGAAAGCGGAGAAAATAAATGTGCAAAGGAATATATGACAGTGGCACTTTCTTATATCGGTGAGCATTTGCAGGAGGAAGAACTTTCTATTGTTCAGGTGGCAACGCAGATTTATCTGAATCCGGTATATTTCGGGCGTGTATTTAAAAATACATTTCATATAACCTTTAAAAAGTATCTCTTACAGCAGAGAATGGAGAAAGCAAAGAGGCTGATCCAGGATGGATGTGAGAGTATAGGAACGGTATGTGAGCAGGTGGGAATCAGCAATGCATCCTATTTTTCACATTTATTTAAAGAATATACAGGAAAATTACCGAGTGAATACAAAAAGGATTACGAAGAATGAAGAAATGGGTGATTAAATCCGGAATACAGAGAAAATACCTTCGATATATAATGGGGCTGTTGTTGCTGGCAATTTTGCTGTCAAGCATCGGTGTTTGGATTTATGTAAGGCAGAGTCTGACCACAGAGGTTACAGATAAATATGAATTTTTAAATGAGAAGATGGGGCTGGCTCTGGATACACTGTCAAAAGAGGCGGATGAAGGGACAGCAGAATGTATTACTTACGATCAGGTTCAGGAAAGCCTGAAAAAAGCTTCATTTGCAGATGTGGAAAAGAACTCTCTTCAGAAATATTTTGCCTATATGAATCTGGATCATGTGGCAGAATACTGCTATGTGGATAATAAAAATAATGTTTATGCCAGATCCTACTCGCATATTGATTATGAAGATTTTTCAGACAGCCATCTGGAAGATTACATGGGAGATTCTTATGCGAAAACACAATGGTTCTGGGCGAAGGATACTCTGTTTGGGACGGAGAAAGAAGCATTGTTTATCGGAAGATATGTACACAGCATGGAATACGCCAGCAAACCAGGACTGCTGCTCATCAAGATGAATGACAGCTTTCTGGAAACGATACTTGGAAAGGATCGGAGTATGACAGATGAAGTGCAGATCGGAATTCTGGATAAGAAGGGAAATTTATGTGCTGATTGGTGCCCGAAAGGGACGAAGATTTCGGATGCGGTAAAGCAGGAAGTCTATAAGATCAGCGCACAGGAAACAAGTGGTATTCTTGCAAAAAGCCGGAGAGTGAGCGGTGGTGTCTGCTCCATTTACAAAGAAAGCAGCTCTGAAATGACGGTGTTCACAGTCGTTCCGTCGAGTGTGATGACACAGGGAACGATGAGGGTACTTACGGTGCTGATCGGGATTTATCTGTTTGTGGCAGTGGTAGCGGTTGTGCTCAGTATCTATTTTTCTAAGCGGTTCACCAGTCCGATCCGGGAGATCAGTGAAGAGATGACACAGTTTGACGGAAATGATTTCAGTCGCCTGATTGAACTGAATACCAATACAGAACTGGATCAGATCGGACATTCCTACAATAAGATGCTAAAAAATATTGAGAATCTTCTGGCAGAGATCAAAGAACAGGAAGGGGTGCTCAGACGGACGGAGTTGAACATGCTTCTGGCACAGATCAACCCACATTTCCTTTATAATACGCTGGATACAATTTACATGCTTGCGCGGATAAACGGAGAAGAGACAACCATGAAGATGATTCAGGCACTTTCCAAATATCTGCGTCTGTCACTCAGCAAGGGCAGTGATATCGTGACGGTGGAGGACGAACTGGAAAATGTAAAGAGTTATATGGAAATCCAACAGATCCGGAATGCAAATCTGTTCCGGTATGAGATTGAGTGTAAGGTGGAAGAGAAGAGTACGTGGATGCTGAAGCTGATCTTGCAGCCACTTGTCGAGAACGCGATCAAGCACGGATTCTGCGAAATTTATGAGAATGGTCTGATCCGGATTGAGATTGCGAGGGAGGATAGCCAGCTGAAAATCGTGGTATTCAATAATGGGAAGCCGATTGACCGGGAAATGATGGAAAAGATCAATGCCTTAAACGGGCATCCGATTCTGGAGGCGAAAAAATGCTTCCAGGATAAGGAACACGGATATGGAGTGGTGAATGTACTGACCAGACTGCGGCTGAAATATGGAGAGGATGTGCTGTTTTACTATGAGGCAGAAGAAAATGGAACTCGGTGTACAATCCAAATTCCGGATGACGGAAAGGAGAAACGTGATTTATAGAAAATATTTGCAATCGGTGTTTTGTATCGCACTGGTTCTGACAGTGCTTACCGGATGTGGTAAAAATACGGGGCAGACAAGCCGGAGCACAGAAAAAAAGGAGATTGATATTCCGATCATTCTGACGGTAGATCCGACTTCCGGCAAGAAAACGGAACAGGATGTCGTTGATGCATTTAATGAAGAATATGCCGGTACGTATCATATGCAAGTAGAATGGATCATGGAGACGGAAGAGGAATACCGAAAAAATCTGAAACGGTTAAATGTCACAGACGAGCTTCCGGCTGTGATCTATGATGTGCGCACCCTGCCGTCCTTTTATCAGATGATGGTTGCGGATGGACGGATCGAGAATCTGAGTCCGTATCTGGAAGAGGATGAAAAGTGGAGGAATATGATCGAACCGGCGGTGATGGAAGGCTGTACGGATGAGGATGGCAATATCTATCTTGGACCGATCAGTACGGCGGCATTTGCGTGCGCCGGCATGTTTTGGAATCCGGAGCTTTTTGCGGAAGCAGGGATTGAGAAATTCCCGGAGACATGGGAAGAATTCTGGGACTGCTGTGACCAGCTGCAGGCAAACGGAATCACACCGCTTGGACTTCACACTGAAGGAACCGGCTGGGCGCCGATGCTGATTGCAACAGCAGAGGCAGCACACACGGAAGAAGGCTATGCATTTATGAAAGAGCTTCTCCCAGAAAGCTATTCCAATGATACCGGTTTTGAAATTGCAGAAACCTTGCAGAAATTGTTTCGGTATACAACAGAAGATGCAATTCATGCAGACTACGATGTGGCATACAATAATTTTGTCACAGGAAAGGTGGCAATGATTCCGAACGGATACTGGATGATCGACCAGTTGCCGGAAGAATGGAAAGAAAAGGTAAGATTTTCCGCATTTCCGGGAAATAAACTGATCGCCTCACCGGAAACCTTTGGCTGGGCGGTGGTTTCCACTTACAGCGAGGAGGTCAAAGAAGGAGCGGTTGAATTTTTGAAATTTCGCACGAAATTCAATCTGGAAGAGAAGAAAGAGCTGATGGACAAGAACGGACGCACTGAAATCAGCCAGCTCCTTCAGGATTATGTAAATGCCTACAATAACAATCCGCAGATCGTTCCGAACTATCAGGTGAAATGGAACTCCATCCTTCAGGAAGAGACGATCGGGGAGTGCCTGCCACAGCTTGCCGCCGGGAAAATGACGCCTGCGCAGATGGTGGAGACTGCCGATGAAAGTATCCGGGAGTATGAGAAAGAGAGATGATGGGAGGAGAAGGCTGTTGGTGCCATTTTATCAATAACAAATTTTTTACATTTCGAAAAGTATATTTTTTGTTAAAGGAGGTTTGCGATTTGTTACAGCCTTTGATTGGATCCTTGCTATTATTTAACCATAGAAAAGAAATCCAGACGAGGAGGAACGAAAATTATGAAAAACAAAAAAAGATGGCTGGCACTGGGACTGGTAGGAATCATGACACTTGGATGCTTTGCAGGATGTGGAAGCAAGAGCGATGACAAGAGTGCAGACAGTAAAGGGGACAGCAGCAAAGGTTCTGTTTATTATCTGAACTTCAAACCGGAGCAGGATGAACAGTGGCAGCAGCTGGCAAAAGACTATACCAAAGAAACAGGTGTAGATGTAACGGTTGTTACAGCAGCTTCCGGAAACTATGAAACCACTCTGATGAGTGAAATGGGAAAGAGCGGAGCACCAACATTATTCCAGGTAAACGGACCGGTAGGACTTGCAAACTGGAAAGATTACTGCTACGACTTATCTGACACTGATGTTTACAAAGAACTCACAAGTGATGATTATGCACTGAAAGACGGAGATTCTGTAGCAGGTATCGGATACGTTATCGAAACATATGGAATTATCACAAATAAGACATTATTAAAAGAAGCAGGATATACACCGGATGACATCAAATCCTTTGCAGATCTGAAGAAAGTGGCAGAAGACATTACAAAGAGATCTTCTGAACTTGGATTTTCTGCATTTACTTCAGCAGGTATGGACGGATCTTCTGACTGGAGATTCAAGACACACCTTGCAAACCTTCCAATCTACTTTGAATATCAGGATGAAGGAATTAACACAACAGATGCAATCAAAGGCACATATCTTGACAATTATCGCGATATGTGGGATCTGTACATCAACAACAGCACATGCGATCCGAAGGATCTTGCTGCAAAGACAGGTGACGATGCAAGAAATGAATTCCTGAATAAAAAAGCTGTATTCTATCAGAATGGTACATGGGAATATACACAGCTGATCGATGGCGGTCTTACAGATGATGATCTGACCATGCTTCCGATTTACTTTGGTGTAGGCGATGAGGCAAACCAGGGACTCTGCACAGGTACAGAAAATTACTGGTGCGTAAATAAAGAAGCGGACGAAGCTGATGTTCAGGCTACATTAGATTTTATGAACTGGTGTGTAACTTCCGATGAAGGAACAAAATGTATGGCAGACGATATGGGATTCAACATTCCGTTTAAGAAAGCTCAGGAATCTCAGAATCTCTTTATCAAAGAAGACAAACAGATGACCGAAGACGGAAAGACTCCGGTAGCATGGAACTTCTCAACAATGCCTTCAGAAGAGTGGAAAAATGGTGTTGGATCTGCACTGACAGCTTATGCAGCAGATCAGACAGATGCTAACTGGGATGCAGTAGTAAGTTCATTCGTAGATGGATGGGCATCTGAATACAAACTTGCAAATGAATAAATAAGCTGCATAAAAAGAACTGACCTAGGGGCAGGCAATCTGCCTGCCCCTTTTTTTTATGAAATGAGAGTTAACCTGGTAGGGAGATCCTTCCGGGCAAAAGGAAAAGAGGAGGATTTCTATGGAGAAGGCACTTAAAAAACATGCACCAATATTTGTTCTCCCAACATTTCTTGCATTTGTGATCGGATTTATCATTCCGTTTGCACAGGGATTTTATCTTTCTTTCTGTAAATTTACAACAGTAGGAAATGCAACATTTGTTGGAATATCAAATTATACAGCAGCGATCAAGGATACATCCTTTACGAGTTCATTTAAATTTACAGTATTATTTGCGATTGTATCGATCTTACTGATTAACGTACTGGCATTTGGTCTGGCACTGCTTCTGACACAGAAGTTAAAGGGAACAAATATTTTCAGAACTATTTTCTTTATGCCGAACCTGATCGGTGGAATCGTACTTGGATATATCTGGCAGATCCTGATCAACTGTCTGCTTACGATCATCGGCCAGCCTCTTCTGGCACTGAATTCTTCAGCCGGTTACTGGGGACTTATCATTTTGATGTGCTGGCAGCAGATCGGATATATGATGATCATTTACATCGCAGGTCTTCAGAATGTACCGGATGATCTGATCGAAGCAGCAGAGATTGACGGAGCAGCAAAGTGGGATATCCTCTGGAAGATCAGAGTTCCGATGGTAATGTCTTCCATCACGATCTGTGTCTTCCTGACACTTACCAATTCATTTAAACTGTTTGACCAGAACCTGGCTCTTACAGGTGGAGATCCGAACCATGCGACAGAAATGCTGGCACTGAATATTTACCAGACATTCTACGCACGTGCCGGAATGCAGTGGAAAGGTTATGGGCAGGCAAAAGCAGTGATCTTCTGTGCTCTGGTTATTATTATTTCACTGGTACAGCTGCAAGCAACAAGATCTAAGGAGGTGCAGCAGTAATGAAAAAGAAGAAAAGTATTGCAAATACAATATGGACAGTCATTTTAACAATTGCGGCACTCGCCTGGGTTTATCCGATCATCATGATCCTGATGAACTCTTTGAAAAAAGAATCAGCGATCAGTACAGGAACTGCATTTAAACTTCCGACTGCAGATGCATTTGCAGGAATCGCAAACTATGTAGATGCCATTGCTTCAAAAGGATTTTTAAGCAGTCTTGGATACAGTACATTTATTACGCTTACTTCTGTGGTTGCTATCCTTGTATGCTGTTCAATGTGTGCATGGTATATCACCCGTGTAAATAGTGTGATTTCAAAGATTTTGTATTATCTGTTTGTATTTTCAATGGTTGTACCTTTCCAGATGGTTATGTTCACCTTGTCGCAGACAGCAGATACCTTAAAGCTGAATATGCCATGGAATATCTGGGTGATCTATCTCGGATTTGGCGCAGGTCTTGCGGTATTTATGTTCTGCGGATTTGTAAAATCGATTCCGGTAGAGATCGAAGAAGCTGCGATGATCGATGGATGTAATCCGTTGCAGACCTTCTTTTTGATCGATATCCATATCCTGAAGCCTACCATGATATCCGTAGGTATTCTGGAAGCAATGTGGGTATGGAATGACTACCTGCTTCCAACTCTTGTACTTGATATTAAGAAATATAAAACAATCCCGATGCTGATCCAGTATTTCCGCGGAAGTTACGGAAGAGTTGAAATGGGACCGATGATGGCAAGCATCATGCTTACAGTAATCCCGATCATCATTGTATATCTGGCAGGACAGAAGTACATCATCAAGGGTGTTGCTGCAGGAGCTGTAAAGGGTTAGAAAAATATAGTATAAATTTGGCGGACAGGTGTTGCTTGTCCGCTTTTTTCAGTTTTGACATTTTGATTGAAAAAAGTAATATTTTTACAAAGTGATTGGGGACGAAATGACAGGAAATAAATAGAAAAAGCTTGCAAATTTTGAGAGTTTCCGTTAAGATATTGCGAAAATGGTAGAAAACATTGAGAAAGGAAAGAAGGTATGTTTCAGACAATTATTGGGGCGGTCAGCTCATTTATGTACAGCAAACTTCTGGTGATTATGCTGATCGGAGCAGGTTTATATTTTACAATCCGGACAAGATTTCCACAGGCGCGTTTATTTAAGAGAGCCTGTGAGTCCGTGATGGAGAAGCCGGACGATAAAGAGGCAATCTCATCATTCCAGGCATTGATGGTTTCAACGGCATCGAGAGTAGGAACAGGAAATATTGTCGGGGTGTCATCAGCAATCTGTATTGGGGGATTTGGTTCTGTATTCTGGATGTGGGTGATTGCGATCATCGGAAGTGCGTCAGCACTGATTGAAAGTACGCTGGCACAGATTTATAAGAAAAAGGGAGAGGATGGGAAATGCTATGGTGGTCCGGCTTATTATATTGAGGCGGCGCTGCATTGCAGACCACTGGCAATCGTGTTCTGCATTGCCATGATCATGACTTATGCATTTGGATTCAATATGCTAGCATCCTATAATCTGCAATCTACATTTTCCGGATTTTCTTTTTATGATCCGAAGGTAAGCCCATGGATCATTGGCGGGATTCTGGCAGTTCTGACTGGATGGTGTCTGCTTGGCGGCGGTAGCCGTATTGTAAAGGTGACATCGACGGTTGTGCCGGTGATGGGACTTGCATATATCGGAATTGCGCTGATTGTGGTTATCATCAATATCCGCAATGTACCGGAAATGTTCCTCCGCATTTTTGAGGAAGCGTTTGATTTCAAAGCAATTTTCGGAGCATTTGCAGGCTCCGCAATGATGCAGGGAATCCGCCGGGGACTGTATTCCAACGAAGCCGGAATCGGTTCGGCGCCGAATGCATCCGCTTCTGCAAACGTCAGCCATCCGGTCAAACAGGGACTGGTTCAGATGTTGTCTGTCTTTATCGACACGCTTTTACTGTGCACGGCAACAGCGATGATGTGTATGTCATCCGGCATTGATCCGACAAAAGAAATGCAGGGCGCGCCATGGGTTCAGGCTTCCCTTCAGGAGTCACTGGGAACATTTGGACCGGTATTTATCACGGTGGCGATGGTATTTTTTGCGTTTACAACGTTGCTTGGAAATTGCTTCTATTGCGACAACCTTCTGACCTATATTCATAAAAAGGAACCAGACAGAAACTTTATGCGAGGGTTCCGTCTGGTATCGGCATTTGTTGTATTTTTAGGTGCAGGAATGGAAATGTCACTTTTGTGGGATCTTTCGGATGTGCTGATGGGCGTGATGGCTCTGATCAATATTCCGGTGATCCTGATCCTGTCCGGGACGGCATTTAAGGCACTCCGGGATTATGAAGATCAGTTGAAGCGGGAAGTAAATCCGGTGTTTAAAAGTGCGGATATCGGGCTTGCGCAGAAGACGGATTTCTGGAATTAGGAAATCTGGGAGGCTGAACAGGATAATAATGGAAGTATGTGAACTGGATTTTACAAAATCTGTCTTATGAAAATTTGGTGTGAAATCCGGCTTGACAAATTCTGCCGGATACGGTAGTATGACAAAAGAAGAGAAAATTACAGGCTATGAAGAGAACAAGTAGCAGATGACAAGGCTCAGACAGAAAGTAACCGGTTGATGAGAGGTGCACGAAGAGTCAGATGCGAATACATCTCGGAGCTTCACGCCGAACACGCGTAAGTGTAAGTAAGTTGTGACGGAGTGGCGGACGTTATACCTGCTGCGGTAATGTTAGTTACTGACTGAGGCATTCGGTGTGAGCCGGGTGTGAATTAAGGTGGTACCACGAGAGAATATACCTCGTCCTTAAAGGCTGATTGGTCGGAGGACGAGGTTTTTTGTTGGAAATTTTTGAAGGGTGGTTTAAGGGGGACGCTATCCGGAATCTATTTCTATTTGTCTGCGGGTTCGGCGACTGATACTTCTAAGATTTTGAAAATTTGTTAAGGGCATGATTGAAAATCCATAACTCGCTGCGCTCAGACAGATGGATTTTCAATCATAACACAAATTTCCAAAACCTAAGAAGTATGAGCATCCGCCTGCACATGCAGTCAAATAGAAATGGATTCCGGATGGCTGACATCCTTGAAAAACTTCGAAGAGTTCCGGACAGGGACGCCTCCTTCTCCTGGCGGAGAAAATTGGCTGTGAATAAGATAAAAAGATTGGTAAGAGAAAGGAAATTAGGAAAATGGGTATTTATGAAGAGCTGCAGGCCAGAGGATTGATTGCGCAGGTTACGGATGAGCCGTTAATTAGGGATCTGGTGAATAATGGGAAGGCTACGTTTTATATTGGGTTTGATCCGACGGCGGACAGTCTGCATGTTGGACATTTTATGGCGCTGTGTCTGATGAAGAGACTGCAGGAGGCTGGAAATAAGCCAATCGCTCTGATCGGGGGCGGTACTGCTATGATCGGGGATCCGTCCGGTAGAACAGATATGCGTCAGATGATGACACCGGAGACAATCCAGCACAACTGTGACTGCTTTAAGAAGCAGATGAGCCGTTTTATTGATTTTTCAGACGGAAAAGCACTGATGGTTAATAATGCGGACTGGCTGATGGATCTGAATTATGTGGAAGTACTTCGTGAAGTCGGAGCACATTTCTCCGTAAATCGTATGCTGACTGCAGAATGCTACAAACAGCGTATGGAAAAGGGACTGAGCTTCCTTGAGTTCAATTACATGATCATGCAGAGCTATGATTTCTATATGTTATACCAGAAATACGGCTGTAATCTTCAGTTTGGCGGAGATGATCAGTGGAGCAACATGCTTGGTGGTACAGAGCTGATCCGTCGTAAGCTTGGTAAGGATGCAAGTGCGATGACAATCACACTGCTTCTGAATTCAGAAGGAAAGAAGATGGGTAAGACACAGTCTGGAGCTGTATGGCTTGATCCGGAAAAGACTTCTCCGTTTGAATTTTACCAGTACTGGAGAAATGTGGCAGATGCAGATGTTCTTAAATGCCTGCGTATGCTGACATTCCTTCCGCTTGAGCAGATTGATGAGATGGACAAATGGGAAGGCGCACAGCTTAACACAGCAAAAGAAATCCTTGCATTCGAACTGACAAAACTGGTTCACGGCGAAGAAGAAGCTACAAAGGCACAGGAAGGCGCACGTGCACTGTTCAGTTCAGGAAATGCAGCAGATATGCCGACAGCAGAGCTTTCTGATGAAGATTTTGCAGACGGGTCTGTCGATATCCTGACACTGCTTCACAAGAGTGGACTGGTTGCTTCCAAGTCAGAAGCACGCCGTGCCGTACAGCAGGGTGGAGTTGCCGTTGACGGAGAAAAGGTTTCCGATATTGCGACAACATTTGCAAAAGCAGACTTTGAAGGTGAAGGAAAAGTTGTAAGAAAAGGAAAGAAGAATTTCCGTAAAGTAATCGCAAAATAAGAGGACAAAAAAATGAGTTTTACAGAAATAAAAGCAGAAGAATTAAAGGATAATCCATTTGACCTGATCGGAAAACAGTGGATGCTGATCACAGCAGGAAATGAAGAAAAATGTAACACCATGACAGCAAGCTGGGGTGGTGTTGGAATTATGTGGGGCAAGCCGACTGCGACAGCTTATATCCGTGATTCCCGTTATACCAAAGAATTTGTGGACAGAGAAGATTATTTTACACTGGCATTCTTTGGAGAAGAGCATAGAGAAGCGTTAAATCTCTGTGGAAGAGTTTCCGGAAGGGACGAAGATAAGATCAAAGAAGCCGGTCTGACACCATATTATGTAGATGGAACAGTTGCGTTTGAAGAAGCAAAAATGATCTTTGTATGCAAGAAGGTTTATGTACAGCGCATGGGAGAAGAAAATTTTGTTGAGAAAGCAAATCTTGACAAATGGTATGCTGACAAAGATATGCATAACATGTATATGGGAGAAATTAAGAAGATTCTTGTGAAAGAGGATTAGGCTATGTGTAGTAGAATACAGAAGCTGACTGTAGTTCTGGCCTCTGCATCACCGCGCAGGACAGAACTGCTGGAACAGGGAAATATAAAGCATGTAGTCATGCCGTCACACTGTGAGGAAGTAATTACATCCCAGGTTCCAAGCCAGGTTGTGGAAGAACTTTCTGCGCAGAAAGCAGAAGATGTCTACCAGCAGTATGAAAAGAAAAATGCAGGGGATTTTCTGGTGATCGGTTCGGATACGGTGGTTGCAGCAGATGGAAAGATTCTCGGAAAGCCAAAGGATAAAGAAGAGGCATATCAGATGATTTCCATGCTTCAGGGAAAAGCGCATCAGGTTTACACCGGTGTTACGCTTCTGATAAAGAAGGATGGGAAAAAGATCCGGAAGACATTTCATGAATGCAGTGATGTGCATGTATATCCGATGTGCAAGGAAGAAATCCGGGAATATATTGCAACAGGAGAGCCGATGGACAAGGCAGGAGCCTACGGGATCCAGGGTGCATTTGGCATGTATATCCGTGGGATTGAAGGCGATTATAATACGATCGTGGGTCTTCCTCTTGCGAGAGTTTATCAGGAAATGAAGGAATATATTTATTAAAAAAGAAACTGGGAGAGATGACTTGTTGGAAAAGTCATCTCTCCCAGTTTTTTAGGAAGAAAAAGTTTTATTTCAGATACTGCACACTGTATGGTGGCATTTCGAGCTGGCCGTTCATCTGGATTTCATTTCCGGTGAGCAGATCAGTCATAGTTCCCCCGAGTTCGCCGTTGTGTGCGGTAAATGGTGTATCCGATGCGTTAATTGCAACCAGCATCCGTTCATCATCTGTTTTGCGCTCAAAGATGAGCTGATGATTAGTAAGGACAACATTGTGATAACTTCCATGGCAAAGAGCATTGCTTCCGGTTCTGACATGGATCATTTTTTTGATCTGTTCAGTCAGTGCATTCGGTTTTGGCGCATCGAAGCATGGGCGGAGAGCATAGTCATTGTCCGGAGCTTTTACTCCTTCCTCACCCCATTCACTTCCATAATAAATGCAAGGAACACCCGGCATACCAAGAAGAAGACCGTAAGTCAGCGGCAGGTGGTTCTTGTTGGTCAGGATACTTGCAATTCGGGTCACATCGTGGTTGTCAACAAAAGACATCAGATGTTTTCCACGGTAAATGCACCACTGTTCCGGTCCGTACTGACGGTTCAGAGAGTGCGCGATCTCAAACATGTTCATGCTGTTGAAGCTGGAATAAATGCCTTTATAGCATTCATAGTTGGTGCAGCTGTGCAACATTTCGTCATTGACGATCTGATTGTAATCCCCGAAGAGAACCTCTCCGATCAGTGCAAAGTCAGGTTTTAATTCCTGACAGAAACTACGCAGACGTTTCATGAAATTGCGGTCCAGGCAGTATGCAACATCAAGCCGGAGACCGTCGATGTCAAATTCATCGATCCAACCCTTTACACATTCCAGAAGATAATCTACAACAGCAGGATTGGCAAGATTCAGTTTGACCAGTTCAAAATGTCCTTCCCATCCTTCATACCAGAAACCGTCATTGTAGCAGGAATTACCGTCAAAATTGATGCAGAACCAGTCTTTGTATGGAGAATCCCATTTCTTTTCCAGTACATCTTTAAATGCCCAGAAGCCACGTCCTACGTGATTAAACACACCGTCAAGAACGATTTTTACATTGTGTGCATGGAGATCTTTGCATACTTCTTCGAAATCTTCATTGGTTCCGAGACGGCAGTCGATTTTTTTATAATCCCTGGTGTCATAACCATGATTGTCTGATTCGAAAATTGGATTTAATAATATAGAAGAGATACCTAAGGATTCCAGATAACTGCTCCAGTCCTTTAATTTTAAAATCCGGGATACGGTTTTGCCGTCATTTGCGGTCGGAGCGCCACAGAATCCAATTGGATAGATCTGATAAAAAATTCCTTCATAAGCCCACATATTCTAGTACCTGCCTTTTAGTCAAAATTTGGATAAAAATCCCATATATCTATTGTATCAGATAGAGTCAAAAGATGGTATACTATTTAAAGCAAAAGTGGAATTTGTAAAAATGTAATGATATGGTAATGTTTTTGAAAAAAGGAGAAAGGAAAGCTTTTTTTTGTTGCAATTTATAGTTGCTTTTATTATAATTTAAAGTGCGTGAAAAGGTATTTGTGCATAATAATGCACAAATCATGGAGAGAAAAATGTGGCAGTTTATACTAGGAAGTACAGGATTTATTCTGTATTTTATTTATGATATTAACAGTGTTCGTATGAAGAATGCCGTATTACAAAAATTTTTTGCAGTTGGGAGTATTCTCGTTGTAGTATCGCTGATTGCAGAGCTTTATGCAGCATGGGGGAGCTGCCATCGGAAGATCGGAACAATGACCGGATTTGGATTAGGAGGACTCCTTTTCTTTTGTCTGCTCATTTATACGTTGTTTTTTGCGCTTCCCTTTGAAGAAACCTATTGTGAAGAAAATAAACTGCGTGCGGCTTATACGGAAGGTATGTATGGATTGTGCCGCCATCCTGGTGTTTTATGGTTTGCGGGAGCGTATCTGTGCATGTGGGGAATGGTCGGTGGATGGAAGCATGGGATTTATTTTTTACTTATGATTTTCTGGAATTATCTGTATATTATTTTTCAGGATCTGTGGACATTCCCACGGACATTTTTTAACTATAAAGAATATCAGCAAAGTACGCCGTTTCTGATACCGAACAGAAAAAGCATACTGGTGTGCCTGCGTACTATCAGAAAAAATGATTGATCTGGAGCGGACAGTCTATGAATTTAAAAGAAAAATTAAAAAAACAACAGTATAATGAAATATGGCAGCAATACTGTGGATTTCTGGATCTGTCGATGGACGGCTACATGAAAATCCAGCGGCGGCTGATGGAAGAACAGATCCAGCTGTGGAGTAACTGTGGACTTGGACAGTCGATTTTGAAAGGAAAACATCCCCGAAATCTGGATGAATTCCGTAAAATGGTACCACTGACGGAGTATGAAGATTATGCAGATATTCTTTTGACCAAGCAGCCTGATATGCTTCCTGGGAATCCGGTGATCTGGATTCAGACAACCTGGGAAGGCGGGAAACATCCGATTAAGGTTGCGCCGTATACAAGAAGTATGCTGGATACCTACCGGAATAATGTGACAGCATGTCTGATTTTATCGACCAGCAGGAAAAAGGGATCTTTTGATGTTGCATCTACGGACAAATTTCTGTATGCGCTGGCACCGCTTCCGTATGCTACCGGACTTTTTCCACTGGCACTCGGGGAAGAAATCGATATCGAGTTCCTTCCGGCAGTAAAAGATGCTGTGAATATGAGTTTCAGCGAACGAAACAAGCTGGGATTTAAAATGGCGATGAAAAAAGATCTGGGATTTTTCTTTGGCCTTGGAAGTGTGGCTTATGCAGTAAGCCTGAGCCTTTCTTCGCTGACCGGTGGCGGTGGTATCCAACTATCAAGTATTCTGAAATGCAGACCACATATGATTTTCCGCCTGATACAGGCAAAGTACCGCTGCAAAAAGGAGAATCGGAAATTACTTCCAAAGGATTTATTCCATTTAAAAGGGTTCATGGTAGCGGGTACGGATAATCAGTGCTATAAAGATGATCTGGAAGAACTCTGGGGAATCCGGCCGATGGAATTGTTTGCCGGTACGGAACCATCTATAATGGGGACAGAGACCTGGACGAGAAAAGGAATGTATTTCTTCCCGGATACGGCATTTTATGAATTTATCACAGAGAAGGATATGTTGAAAAATCATGAGGATCCGTCTTATATTCCACCGACATATCTGATGGATGAAGTCCGGCCAGGAGAAAAATATGAGCTCGTATTTACAATTTTGAAAGGCGGTGCATTCGCGAGATATCGCTGTGGTGATATGTACCGGTGCGTTGGACTGCAAAACAGGGAAGATGAAACGCAGATCCCCCGTTTTGAATATGTGGACCGGGTACCATGGATCATTGATATTGCAGGATTTACAAGGATTTCAGAAAATGGGATCCGAAATGTGATTCGTCTGTCAAAGCTTCCGATCACAAACTGGGTTGCGGCAAAGGAATATAATGAACAGAAGCGCCCATATCTGCATATGTATGTAGAACTGGAACGGGAATCCTTGCTGAACAGTGCCATGAGCGCCGATATTTTAAAAGAGTTACTGAGTACATATTTCAAATATATTGATCAGGATTACCGTGACTTGAAGAAAATATTGGGAATGGATCCTTTGCAGGTTACAATTTTTACGTGCGGAACATTTGAAACTTATGAAAAACAGACTGGAAAAAAACTGCATCAGATGAATCCTTCCTATTATGATTTGAAGGCGTTGCTGGAAGTGCAGGAATGTTTGAACAAAGTGAGATAAGAGGGAATTATGGGAACCTATGGATATATTTCAATCATAGCAATGGTGTGCTATGGATTTATGCTGCTGATGTTTCTGACAGCGAAGCGAAATAAAATTGTAAATAGCTTTCTGGTAGTGTTGGTTGGACTGCTTTTCTGGGCTGGAGGATCGGCATTTATGCGTGTTCATCTGTGGCCAAGTTATGAATTCTGGTATCAGGTTTCCCTGCTTGGAATTTTACTACTGCCGTATGCATATTATTGTTTTATTCTGGCATTTGGCGGGGTGAAAAAAGGTCTGCCAGGGAAAATATATCTGGCTGTTATGCTGATCTGTTTTGTGGTAAATATCCGGCATGGGGTATTCCTGGGATGCCCGAATGTGGTGGAAAAGAATGGGCTTCCTACTTTTGTGTATGAGATTAAACCTACTATATTAGTACTCTTTTTCCCGGCTGGGATTTTTTTGATTTATCTTTTCCTTATCCTTGTGCGGATCTGCAAAGCAAATCCCAATATGAAAGTACAGTATGAACCGGTCATGGCAGGGGTTCTGGTGTTGTTTGCAGGGAATATGTTGCTTGGAATACCATTTTTCAGTGGATTTCCGATTGATATTTTAAGTGGTGTTGTAAATGTATTTTTCCTGTTTTATGCACTGATCCGCAGACGTCTGTTCCGGCTGCAGATGCTGGCATCGCCCAGTCTGTGTTACGGTGTGGGATTTTTGTTTTCTGTTATTGTATTTTTGAATGTAATTCCATATCTGCAGAAAATCTTCCATATACAGATGAATAAGAATACAACGCTTTATGCCCTTGCTTTTGCAATTGTATTTCTGGTGATTTATGCGCTGTTTACTTTTTTGTGGAAGCTTCTGGTACGCAGTGTGTTTGTCAGGGAAGAAAATTATCAGACAGAAAAAATCAGGGAGTTTAGCTCTGCAATTTCGAAGACGCTGGATTTAAATGAAATTCTGGACAAAACGATCAGTGTCATGAAAGAACTGATGGATGTTGGAAATATCTATATTTGTATGCAGGATGCACCGGGACAGCCATATCGGGGAGTGGCAAGTGATCAGCCACTGAATGATCTGACATTTACGATGGAAGAAGAAAACCCGATGATCCAGTGGCTGAAAGAACATGAAGAGCCGATCATTTACCGGGATTTCCGTTATACCGTGGAGTATAAGTCGATGTGGGAGAGTGAAAAACACCGGCTGGATAAGAAGCATATCCGTTACTGTGCAGGGCTGAAAGATGGAGAATGTCTGGTTGGTGTGATTCTGATCACAGATGCTTCGGCAAAAAAACGGCTGGTATATGATGAGGTGCAGCTGATCTCATCTGTTACGTCGGTTGCATCGATTGCGATTAAGAATTCAAGATTGTACGAGAGAGCCCGCCAGGAAGCCAGAACAGATGAGATGACCGGATTACTGAACCGGAAATATTTCTATGAAGTGTTGAATGAAGAGCTTGAGAAAAACAGGGAGGCATCGCTGGCACTTGCGATCATCAATGTAGATGATTTTAAATTGTATAATCAGTTGTATGGGGTGAAAGAAGGAGATCTGTGTCTGCAGCGGATTGCAGATATTATCAGAAGCAGTGTCGGAGAAAGTGGATACACGGCCCGCTATGGAGGAAAGGAATTTGCGGTTCTTTTACCGGGATATGATCTTTTTTCCGCCAGAAATATGGTGGAATCTATTGCAAAACAGATTTATGTTATGAATAACCGCAGAACGGATATGAAGCTGAAAGCGGTAACTGTGAGTGCCGGTATCAGTGCGGCTCCTTATGCGGCAAGGAACGTGAAAGAGCTGATGGAAAATGTAGATCTGGCAGTTTATCATGTGAAACATAATGGAAAAAATGGGATCCAGGTCTTTGATATGATGTTTCGGAACAACAGTGAGGGGAACAATACAAGGAATCACACCCATATTTATCAGGAGTATGAGTCTACGATTTATGCGCTGACGGCGGCAATTGATGCGAAGGATCACTATACGTTCAGCCATTCCAACAACGTAGCTTATTATGCAACGTCACTGGCGACGACCCTTGGAATGAACGAAGATATGATAGAGATTATCCGGCAGGCAGCACTTCTGCATGATGTCGGTAAAATCGGTATTCCGGAGTATATACTCAATAAAGAGGGAAAACTGACAGGTGAAGAATATGAGATCATCAAAGGGCATGTAGAGGCATCGATCGATATTATCCGTCACCTTCCATCGCTGGATTATGTAATTCCGGCAGTCATCGGTCATCATGAGCGGTATGATGGAAAAGGATATCCACGCCGGATCGCAGGAGAAGATATTCCACTGACTGCGCGGATTTTGTGCGTGGCAGATTCTTTTGATGCCATGACATCCAAACGATGTTATAAAAAAGCATTTCCTATTGAAGTGGCACGGGAGAAGCTTCTTCAGGATGCAGGCAGACAGTTTGATCCTGACCTGGTATATAAGTTTGTTGAATGCCTGGATAATGGCAGTATTACACTGGTGAAGGCAGAAGAAACTGTGGACAATCTGAAAGAAATACTGTAGAAAATTCCCACAAAAAAGTGATGAAAATCAGCAAGAAACAGTTGACAAAAGCCTGTTGGTATAATATAATATACAAGTATGACGTGAGAAGAAACAGTTTGCACCAAAGCCCCGGAGTGAACTTGTTTTCTATAGAATCTACAATGAAAATAATTAGTAAACTGAAATTCATAGGAGGTCAACCAATGAAAACTTACATGGCTAATCCAGATAAGATTGAAAGAAAATGGTATGTAGTTGACGCTGAAGGACAGACACTTGGACGTCTTGCAGCAGAAGTCGCTAAAGTTTTAAGAGGAAAAAATAAACCGGAATTTACACCGCACATTGATACAGGTGACAACGTAATTGTTATCAACGCTGAAAAGATCAAAGTTACAGGAAAGAAATTAGATCAGAAAGTATACTATCATCACTCAGATTATGTAGGAGGAATGAAAGAAACTACATTAAGAGAAATGATGGCAAAGAAACCGGAACAGGTTATCGAACTTGCTGTTAAAGGTATGCTTCCAAAAGGACCTTTGGGAAGAACAATGATCAAGAAGCTTCACGTATATGCTGGAGCAGAACATGCTCATCAGGCACAGAAACCAGAAGTTTTAACATTTTAGTCAGAGGTTTGAAAGGAGGAAATAAAAGTGGCAACAGCTAAATTCTACGGAACAGGAAGAAGAAAAAAATCTATCGCAAGAGTATACCTTGTACCAGGTACAGGTAAGATCACAATCAATAAAAGAGATATCGACGAATATTTAGGACTTGAAACTCTTAAAGTTGTAGTTCGTCAGCCATTAGTTGCAACTGAAACAGTTGATAAATTTGACGTTCTCGTTAACGTACGTGGTGGTGGATACACAGGACAGGCAGGAGCAATCCGTCACGGAATCGCAAGAGCACTTCTTGAAGCAGATTCTGATTACAGACCGGTACTTAAGAAAGCCGGATACCTTACACGTGACCCACGTATGAAAGAACGTAAGAAATACGGTCTCAAAGCAGCTCGTAGAGCACCACAGTTCTCAAAACGTTAATTTCTGTTCACAAAGCGATAATCGTTTGGAACGAGAAAATGCATACAAAACCTCAGAAACCATGTGTTTCTGGGGTTTTTCTTTACCCTCGAATCTTTATGGAATGTCTCCCACAATTTTGTTTATGGCATCGATCAGAACCTGGACATCAAGATGAGTGTAGACACGTTCTGTAAGCGTCATAGCTCCAGAATGTCCAACAATCTTCTTGATGGTAGTTTCATCAATGCTGTGTTCTTTCATCATGGAAATTGTAGTGTGGCGCGTACAGTGTGGCGACCACTTAATTCCAATTCATGTTGTAAATGGAGTCTATTATTTGAATGGGAAGTTTGAAGAAGAAAAACAGTTCTGTAGAAACCGGTTAAATGTCAATTATAATCCGGAAGCTCCTAAACCCGAAATGTGGTTGAAGTATTTAAAGGATCTGGTTGAGGAAGAGGATATCCCAACCATTCAGGAATATCTGGGCTATTTGCTGATTTGTAGAGCAACTTTTTATAAGTGATTGAGACAAAAAGGAAAACAAATATGTCGAACGTAACTGCATACGAAAAAGATGAGAAGAGAAAGAGATGATGCTTTGAATCAGGTGGCAGAAGAAAGACAGAAAACTTTCATGGCAAAAAAGAATTTCAGAGAGGAAATTAATAAGGTAAACAAAAAAACAAACGATATATGAAAAGACTTATAAAATATTTTCTTTTTTTGTGCACTGAATAATCACAAAATTGAGATTCTTTCTTTTTTTTCATACACAGGAAAAGTCTGTGGTACAATATTGAAAGGTATCATTGCTATGCAGAGATTTCTTTGTGAGAATCTGTATCGGAGGAATTAGGATATGCAGTATATATTAGTTGTAGAAGATGATTTTGATTTGAATCAGGCGATCTGTTATTCTTTGAAAAAGTCAGGATATGGAGTTTATGGTGTGACTTTTATGGAAAAAGGGAAGCAGATTTTTTTTGAGAATCAGATAGATATGGTCCTTTTGGATGTGAATCTTCCAGATGGCGAGGGCTTCTCTTTTTGCCAGTGGGTAAAAAAGCAAAGAGAAGTTCCGGTCATTTACCTGACAGCCAGGGATATGGAGGAGGATGCTCTGGCAGGATATGAATCCGGGGCAGAAGATTACGTTACTAAACCATTTTCAATGAAGATTTTACTTAGAAAAATAGAAGTCATTTTAAAAAGAACTGCTTCGGTCAATCGTCTGATTTTTGCAGATGAGTATTTATATATAGATTTGGATCATGCACGAGTAACGGTAAAAGGTCAGGAATGCCCCGTCACACCGACAGAGTGCCGTCTGCTTCGTCAATTTCTTATGAACCGAGGACAGCTTCTGACTTATGATCTGTTATTGGAGCGGTTGTGGGATAGTGGAGGACAGTTTGTGGACAAGCACACACTGGCAGTAAATGTGAATCGTCTGAGAGGAAAGATTGAAGATAAGAATCACAGGTATATTTCAAATGTATATGGGATGGGATATCAATGGATTGGCTGATGTGTATCATGATGATAATTTTATTTGCAGCAGTACTGGTATTGTTATGGAAAAACTACCGGATAAAAAAAGAAGCGAAGTTGTTTGCTGAAAAGGTGGAAGATGCTCTGGATGCTATCGTAACAGGAAAAGAATGGAATATGGAAGAGGAATTGGAGGATAGCCTCTGGGGAAGAACAGGAACACAATTAGAGAAAGCCGAGCATGTATTTCGGAAAAAAGAAGAAGACGGTTTTCGTGAGAAAGAAAGAGTAAAGGGATTGATTTCTGATATATCCCATCAGACAAGGACGCCCATTGCCAATATTAAACTATACCTGGAACTTCTTGAGGACGAGGAGTTTTCGCAAAGCGGTCAGGAGTTTTTGGGAAAAATCAAAGGGCAGATGGAAAAAATTGATTTTTTAATGCAGAGCATGGTAAAAATGTCAAGGCTTGAAACGGGAATTCTGCAAATACATAAGGAAGACAAAAATCTATACGAAACAATCCGCCACGCAGTTGCCGGTGTGGTTCCGGAGGCGGCGTCAAAGGGGATTGATCTATATGTGAACTGCGAAGAAAATATGATGATTCGTCATGACAGCAAATGGACGGAGGAAGCAATTTATAATATTCTGGATAATGCACTCAAGTATACCGAACCAGATGGAAAGATCCATATTCAGACAGAAAGACAGGAATTATTTTTAAAGATCAGCATTTCTGATACTGGAAAAGGGATTGCCCCGGAGAGGCAGGCAGAGATCTTTACAAGATTTTACCGTGAGCCGGAGGTGCATGATAAACCAGGGGTTGGGATCGGATTATATCTTGCAAGAACAATCATGGAACTTCAGAAGGGCTACATAGAAGTACAGTCTGAAGTGGGAAAAGGAGCGTGTTTTCGCTTGTATTTACCGGTGAATGAATCGTAACATAACCGATCGGGGATTGTCACAATCTTGTGATAATTGAAAATTGAGACAGGTTTGTGATTTTTAGGAGATATTCTATAGAATATCAAAAGAAGGAGGCAAACCAATGAAAGAATACATTGTAGAGACAAGAAGCTTAAAAAAATACTATCAAATGGGTGAAAATACGGTAAAGGCATTGGATGGCGTAGCTTTTCGTGTGAAAGATCAGGAATTTGTTGCCATTATCGGAAAAAGCGGATCCGGGAAAAGTACACTTTTGCATATGCTGGGTGGACTGGATGTGCCAACAGAAGGGGAAGTGTTGGTAGAGGGGAAGTGCCTTCTGGGATTGAAAAAAGAACAGCTTGCCATATTCCGCAGAAGAAAGATCGGGTTTATTTTTCAGAATTATAATCTTGTCCCGGATCTTAATGTATATGAGAATGTCATTCTTCCGGTGGAACTGGATGGAAGAAAGGTTGATGTGGAGTATGTGGATGGGATACTCGAACTTTTAGGGCTGTCAGAGAAGAGGGAAGCTCTTCCTGGGACATTATCTGGTGGACAGCAGCAGAGGGCTGCGATTGCCAGGGCGCTTGCGTCGAAGCCTGCCATTATTTTGGCTGATGAACCGACGGGAAATCTGGATTCGGTTACCAGCCATGATGTACTTGGACTTTTGAAAATGGCAGCAAAACAGTTCAGCCAGACCTTGATTCTTATCACGCATGACAGAGACATTGCACAGCTTGCAGATCGTATCGTACATATTGAGGACGGAAAGATTGTAGGAGATACCGGGAAGGGAAGTGATTCCTATGCTTAAGAATCCGAATCAGAAAGTGATCAAAAGGATGGCATGGAACGCTTTAAAAGTAAACAGGAGAAAGACCATTACTTTGCTCCTTGCGGTTCTTCTTTCTTCCTTTTTGGTATTTACAATATTCACAGTTGGAGATTCTTATTTTAGGCTTCAGAAAATTCAGAACATCCGTATGTCAGGAGCAGAATTTGATGCAATCATGTATGGAGTGACGGATGAACAGAGGCAAATGTGTGAGAACAACCCGGATATCGTTCTGACAGGTACAGTGGGAGTCTGTGGATGGGTAGAAAAAACAGATCAGGATTCCACCCCGAATGTGGGACTGATCTGGGCAGATGATGGATATTGGACACAGATGATGGAGCCGGTCAGAGAAAAGCTGGAAGGAAGATATCCGACAGCTTTGGATGAGATAATGGTAACACAATCCGCTTTAAAAGAATGTGGTTACGAAGATCTTGATGTAGGCGATACCCTTGCTATATCTTATGGAACAAATGAGGGGATCTTTACAGGGACTTTTCGAATCTGTGGGATCTGGGACGGATATGGACCCAAGAAGCAGTTTTATGTTTCGAAAGAATTCTATGATCAATCGGGGTGGAAGCTTTCGCAGGCAGCTTCAGGTCGTTACCTTATGGATTTTAAGCAAAAAATAATGACAAAAACAGAGCAGAATGCTTTTATCGAAAGTATGAACCTTGGAAAGCAGCAGAATCTTTTCTTTATGGAAGATCTTGGCGCATCGGTTCAGATATTGGTAGGTCTTATTGGCTTGATTGCAGTTACCTGTTTGTGTGCATATCTGCTTATTTATAATATTATGTATCTTTCCGTAGCTGGAAAAGTTCGTTATTATGGTTTGCTTCAGACGGTCGGAATGACGGAAAAGCAGATAAAAAGGATGATGAAAAAACAGATGCTTCTGATCGGATCTGCAGGGACAGTACTTGGATGTCTGTCAGGTGGGATGGTATCCTTTTTCCTGATTCCTGTTGTAGTAAAATCACTTGGAATCAAAAGTGGTTATGTAGGAGCAGATATGGTTCGTTTTCATCCGGTAGTTCTGCTGGCAACCATCTTACTGGTTGGAGTTACTATTTTTCTGGCCAGCCGAAAACCAGCAAAAATGGCAGCAGATATCTCTCCAATAGAAGCGCTTGGTTATTGTCCGACCCACAAAACCGTAAAAGTAAGAAGAGCAGGAAAGGGGAAAGTAATAGCAAGACTTTCTATGGAGCAGTTTACAAAGGATAAGAAAAGAACTGCGGTGGTACTGTTGTCCTTGGCAGCCAGTCTGTCTGTGTACCTTTGTATTGTGACCATGCTGGACAGTCAGGCAGCAAGAACCATAGTGTCAAATTATATGGATACGGATATGGTTATTAAAAATGATACGGCATGCAAAGAAAAATCAGAAGACAGAAGAGATATTCTGGATGAAGCTTTCGTGAAGTCAATCAAAGAAAATGCCGGAGTCTCTGAAGTACATTCTATGATATTTGCCGAGATTACAGTTCCATGGGAACCGGATTTTGCTGAGATGTGGATGAAAGAATTTTATGCAAAGTGGATGAGTACTCCATATAGTAAGGACAAGGACGAGTATCAGAATCATCCTGAGAATTTTGGATCCTCTTTGATCGGAATTGATGAACAGGAATTTGATTATTTAAATAACAGTCTTGAGCATCCGATAAATAAAGAGGACTTCCTTTCGGGAAAAGCATGTATTGTTTATCGAAATGGTTTGGATTTCGCAGATGCTGACGTAATAGGAAAAAATGTGACATGTGCTTTGTATGAAGATCAACAAACGACAAAAACTTTTATCATAGAAGGAGTTACGGACGAGAATTATTATACGGCACTCCTTGGATACCCACCGACGATTATAGCCAGTGATCAGGTAGTGAAAACATTTGCCAATAATCCAATTATATTAAAGACCAGCATAAAATATCACAAAGAATATGATAGAGATACAGAACAAGAAATCATGGCGTTATTAGAAGAAAATGACAATGCAAAAGACTTTTCCTGGGAATCCAAAATCGAAGATGCAGATGAGATTGAAAAAGCACAAGGTAATATGCCGCAACTGGGAATCGGGATTGTGCTGATTCTGGCTTTTATCGGAATCATGAACTACATGAACACCTTTGTAGTAAATGTGCAGAGCCGGATGATGGAGCTTTCGATTATGGAGAGTATCGGGATGACTCCGAAGCAGATTCTTGGAATGCTGGTCAGGGAAGGAGTTCTCTATGCAGGCGGCGCATGGCTTGTTACGCTAACAGTAGGAATGGGAGCTACGTATCTTCTTTATGAATCAATGAATTATCGTGGGATTGCGTTTTCAGTGCCATTACTTCCACTTTTATTTGCAGTGGGAATCAGTTTGCTAGTTTGTACTATGGTTCCAGTCCTTGCTTGGATTATTTTGGAAAAGAATGGAACTGTTGTCGAGAGGATTAAAGGAGTTGAGTGATTTTGGATTTTAGATATAGAGCTGTGGTTTTTTGCCTGTTTATATTGAAAGAACCCCGATTTCCACATATAATAAAAGACAATGTGTAAAGAAATGAATCAGGGAGAATAATAAAATATGAGTATATTAAATGTAGAACATCTGACACACGGTTTTGGTGACCGTGCTATTTTTGATGATGTATCGTTCCGCCTTTTAAAAGGGGAGCACATCGGTCTTGTAGGAGCAAACGGAGAGGGGAAATCCACCTTTATGAGTATTGTTACCGGGAAACTTACGCCAGATGAGGGAAAGGTAGAATGGGCAAAGAATGTGCGCGCAGGTTATCTGGACCAGCATGCAGTCCTTCAGAGTGGAATGACGATCCAGGACGTGCTGAAAAGTGCATTTGATCCGCTTTTACAGAAGGAGCAGCGGATGAACGAGATCTGTGAGAAGCTTGGCGAAGTAGATGAGGATGAGATGAATCTTCTGATGGAAGAGCTTGGAACGATCCAGGACGAGTTGACACTGCATGATTTTTACACGATCGATGCAAAGGTAGAAGAGGTCGCAAGAGCACTGGGACTTCTGGATCTGGGACTTGACCGTGATGTTACAGATCTAAGCGGAGGTCAGAGAACAAAGGTTCTTCTGGCAAAGCTTCTGCTTGAGAAGCCGGATATCCTGCTTCTGGACGAACCGACAAACTATCTGGATGAAGAACATATTACGTGGCTGAAGCGGTATCTGCAGGATTATGAGAATGCATTCATTCTGATTTCCCATGATATTCCGTTCCTGAATGAAGTGGTAAATATCATCTATCATATGGAGAATCAGGAACTGAACCGCTACGTGGGAGACTATGAACATTTCCAGGAGGTCTATGCAGTTAAGAAAGCACAGCTTGAGGCAGCATACCGCAGACAGCAGCAGGAGATCAGTGAACTGAAGGACTTTGTGGCGAGAAATAAAGCCCGTGTTTCTACAAGAAATATGGCGATGTCCAGACAGAAGAAGCTGGATAAAATGGATGTAATTGAGCTGGCAGCGGAAAAGCCGAAACCGGAATTTAAGTTCCGTTACGGACGGACTCCGGGAAAAATGTTATTTGAAACAAAGGATCTTGTAATCGGTTATGATGAACCACTTTCCAAGCCGCTGAATTTCCAGATGGAAAGAGGACACAAGATTGCGATTGTCGGAACCAATGGTATTGGAAAGACTACATTTTTGAAGAGTGTACTTGGTCTGATCCCGGCAATTTCCGGCGAGTGTGAGCTTGGGGAAAATCTTCAGATCGGCTATTTTGAACAGGAAGTTAAAGGAGAGAACAAGACAACCTGTATTGAAGAACTGTGGCAGGAATTCCCGTCATTTACCCAGTATGAAGTGCGTTCCGCCCTTGCAAAATGCGGACTCACTACCAAGCATATTGAGAGCCAGGTAAGGGTACTGAGTGGTGGTGAACAGGCAAAGGTAAGACTTTGTAAGCTGGTCAACAGGGACACGAATCTGCTGATCCTGGATGAGCCGACCAATCATCTTGACGTGGATGCAAAGGAATCTCTGAAAAAAGCGCTTCAGGAATACAAAGGAAGTATTCTTCTGATTTGCCATGAGCCGGAATTTTATCAGGATGTGGTAAATGAAGTGTGGGATATGAGCAAGTGGACAATGAAAGTATTTTAAAAGTGTTGTGCAGAAGACCTTTCGGGACTATCCTGAAAGGCCTTTTTGTGTTACTATTTATTTAGAGCGTATCATTTTAGTTATTACTTTTTATTTTATAGGAAATTCCGAAGGAACTTCCTATGAAATAAAAGGCACTACGTGCCGGAGATGCGCACTCGCACGAAGATGAAGAATGTCGCAAGCGACTGCGCTTGGCGCGAGAATGTGCCAAGGCACATTCTTTTTTACAAAGCCGTTATATAAGCTTTACAGAAGTAAGATAGAGCCTGCAAAGCGCAACGTCTATAATAAAACGTGTTTCAGAAAAGAAAGGATGGGATAATATGCCGTCAACCTATGCACATTACATTTTCGGACAGCAGATCAGGGGCAGATTAAGCGGATATGAGAGAAAAGTTATTGATAAATACCCGGAGCTTTTTAATATTGGACTTCATGGACCGGATATTCTTTTTTATTACAGACCACTCTGCAAGAACAAGGTCAATCAGTTGGGAAGCCGTATGCATAGCGAGAGCGGAGCAAAGTTCTTCGTTCATGCAGCAAAGGTTTTACATACACACGACCAGTATGAGAAGCATCTGGCTTATGTATATGGAGTGCTCTGCCATTTTGCGCTGGATGTGACCTGCCATGGTTACGTGGAACAGACAGTAAAAGAGACTGGTCTTGCACATATTGCAGTGGAGGGCGAGCTGGACCGTAAGCTGATGATTATGAATGGAGAAAATCCAGTGAGCAGGAGGCTGACCGGACATATTGTTCCTTCTATGAAAAATGCGGTAATTATAAAAGATTTTTATCGCGGAATTACAGCAAAGGAAGTCAAAAAAGCACTGAATGGAATGGTATTTTATGACAGGATTCTTGTCTGTCCATCTAAAATAAAGCGGATGGCACTTTATGCAGCACTTAAAGTGGCAGGACTTTATTATGATTTTCATGGGTTTATTATCAAGTATCATGAGAATGGATCCTGCAGGGAACAGATAAGAAGACTGCTTCATCTTTATGAAAAAGCAGTTCCTCTGGCAGACAAACTGATCTGTGAATACAAACCGTTTTTGGAAGGAAGCGCTACATTAGATTCTGTATATGCCTACACATTTGGTTCTCAGCTTCCGGGCAAGGAGGATACGTTGAATGAAAACAAAACTGACAAAACAGGAGAAAAACTGGATACTTTATGATGTCGGAAATTCTGCATTTACACTTCTGGCAGCAACCATTTTACCGATTTATTTCAACTATATCGCAGGAAAGCAGGGACTTTCGGATGTACAGTATCTGGCATACTGGGGATATGCAGTATCCGTTGCAACCTTGCTTACGGCACTTGCAGGACCAGTATTTGGAACCGTTGCAGATACAAAAGGCTATAAAAAACCAGTTTTTACAATTGCACTTGGAATCGGGACAATTGCTTCAGTTGCTCTGGGATTTGCGAAGTACTGGCTGGCCTTTCTGGTAGTTTTTGTCATTGCAAAGGTCGGATATTCCGTAACACTGGTATTTTATGATTCCATGCTTGTCGATGTGACATCGGAAGACCGGATGGATGAAGTCTCTTCCCAGGGGTATGCGTGGGGATATATCGGAAGCTGTGTACCGTTTGTAATCTGTCTTCTGGTTGTGTTAAATGCAGGGAAGATTGGGATTACAATGGAAACAGCAATGATGGTTTCCTTTGTGATCATCACGGTATGGTGGGTAATTATGACATTACCACTTCTGAAAACTTATCACCAGAAGTATTATGTAGAAAAGAAGCAGCATGCTTTTTCAGAAAGCTTCAAAAGAATCGGCATTACACTGAAAAATGTAAAGAAGGAGAAGAAGGTTTTTCTGTTCCTTCTGGCGTTTTTCTTTTATATTGACGGGGTTTATACGATTATTGATATGGCAACTGCATATGGATCAGCACTTGGACTTAGCAGTACAGGACTTCTTCTTGCATTGTTGCTTACGCAGATCGTAGCTTTCCCATTTGCGATTATTTTCGGAAGACTTGCGAAGAAATATTCTGCAGAAAAGCTGATCACAGTATGCATCGTGGCATACCTTGGAGTGGCAATTTTTGCGATTTTTCTGCATTACCAGTGGCAGTTCTGGGTTCTTGCAGTCTGGGTAGGTATGTTCCAGGGAGGTGTGCAGGCGCTTTCAAGATCTTACTTTACGAAGATTATACCGGCGAACCAGTCAGGTGAATTTTTCGGCTTAATGGATATTTGCGGAAAAGGCGCGTCCTTTATGGGAACAACGATCGTGAGCCTGATCTCGCAGCTTACCGGCAATATCAATATTGGTGTGGGGATGATCGCTGTCTTGTTCGTGATCGGAATTATTTTATTCCGGAGAGCGGCAGCGCTAGAATAAAAATAAAGGATACAATAGATTTATGATGACAGAGCTTGAAAAATATTATAACAAATTCAACGAAGAGAAACGGCTTAAGAGCCGCCACGGACAGGTAGAATTTATCACTTCAATGAAGTACATTCACAAATATCTTCCTAAGCGGGAGCATGGACAGGTAAAGATTCTGGATGTAGGAGCCGGAACCGGGCGCTACAGTGTTGCGCTTGCCGAAGAAGGGTACGATGTGACGGCGGTAGAGTTGGTAAAATACAATCTGGGAATTCTGAAAAAGAAGAACAGCTCTGTGAAAGCATATCAGGGAAATGCACTGAAGCTGTCACGTTTTCCAGATAAGGAATTTGACCTGATCATCCTGTTTGGGCCGATGTATCATCTTTATACAAAGGAAGATAAGGTGAAGGCGCTGATGGAGGCGAAGCGTGTTCTGAAGGATGAGGGCACGATACTGGTGGCTTATACAATGAATGAGTACAGTGTTCTGGTGTATGGATTCCGGGAGAACCATATTCAGGAGTGCCTGGAAAATGGCAAGCTGGATGCGAATTACCGGGTATGTCCTTCACCGGAAGATTTGTATGATTATGTGCGCCTGGAGGATATTGACAGCTACAATGAAGCAGCAGGAATGGAACGGATCCAGATTATTTCGGCGGATGGACCATCCGATTATATGCGTCAGGTGTTAAATACGATGGATGAAAAGACCTTCCAGACGTTTATTGACTATCATCTGACTACGTGTGAACGCCCGGAACTGGTTGGTGCGGGATCACATACGGTAGATATTATAAGAAAGAAAAAAGATGGAGGAATAGAAAATGAAAGTAGCAGATATGCATTGTGATACGATTTTAGCGATTCTGAGAGGAAAGGAACAGGGAAAAGAGATTTCACTTCGTAAAAATAATTTAAATGTGGATCTTGAACGGATGAAAAAGGGGGATTATCTGATTCAGAATTTTGCCCTTTTTCTGGATCTGGAGGATCCGATACTTGCAGGAAGTCCATTCCGTTATGCAATGAAAATGGCGGATGTATTTTATCAGGAAATGGAGAAAAATAAAGACTGGATCCGACCGGTCACGAAGTATGAAGAGATTGAAGAAAACCGGAAAAATGGAAAGATGTCAGCGTTGCTGACATTGGAAGAAGGAGAAATCTGTGAGGGCGATCCTGCCCTTTTAAGAGACTTTTACCGGATGGGGGCAAGGATGATGACTCTGACCTGGAACTATCCGAATCAGCTTGGATATCCGGCAAAAGCGACTGGCGGAGAATTTGCCGGAAAAGCCTTTTCAGAAGCCGGATATGGGCTTACAACGCGTGGGATCGAGTTTCTGGAAGAGATGGAGAAACTGGGAATGATCATCGATGTGGCACATTTAAACGATGCAGGAATCCGGGATGTATTAAAGTTCACAAAGAAGCCTTTTGTAGCGAGCCATTCCAACGCGCGACATTTGTGCAGTCATCCGAGAAACCTGAATGATGAACTTCTGAAAGCGATCGGGGAAAGAGGCGGTGTGATCGGGCTGAATTATTATGCATATTTCCTGCGCGACTGGAAAGATGGAGAGACGGTTGTGAGCAGAGCGGAGGATATTGTGGCACATGCAAAATATATCCGTGATATGGCGGGAATAGAGGCTTTAGGACTTGGTTCAGACTTTGATGGTATGAATGGAGAACTGGAGATTGTATCCCCGGCAGATATGGAAAAGCTGGAAGATGTATTTAAAAAGAATGGATTTGCAGAGAGCGAGATTGAGAAGATCTTCTATAAGAATGTAATGCGGATATATAGAGAACTGCTTGGGTAATTCCGGCAAAGCATATTTATAACATAGAAAACCCGGCTGTGGAGTAATACACAAGCCGGGTTTTTTACTCTAGCATCTTTTGCAGCGATTACGCAACTGTTACATTAACAGCCTGAAGTCCGCGGTTTCCTTCTGTGATATCGAAAGTAACGTTCTGTCCTTCTTCAAGAGATTTGTATCCTTCTCCCGCGATTCCTGAAAAATGTACGAATACATCTTCTCCGGTGCTTTCGTTTGTGATGAATCCGTAGCCTTTCTGTGCGTTGAACCACTTAACTGTACCCTTGTTCATTAGTAGTACCTCCTAAAAAATTGATGATGCCGATAAAAATAAAAATCACATATTTTTGTAAGTCATCAGACAGATGTTAATGATTTACAAAAATATGTGAAATCTAAATCTTATCTAAAACACAATTTCAGAATATCACGTGGTAGGACAAATGTCAAATCAAAATAGGAAAAATAGGAAAAAATAAATGTCTTTTTATTGACAGGAAGAAAAAGGAATGCTATTATTTTTAACATATTTAAAGAGTGAAAATATTTGTACAAAGAGGTACTTTACTGCGGAGAAGAACGCAGAGAGTACCTCTTTTTTTGACTTGCAGGAGTGTTTTTTGTAAAACGAAAATACTTTGTGAGGTGCATTCTTTGATGTGAGTGTCAAAAGTATAAATGGGATGTCAGAAAGAGGTAGTGCAAATGAAAAATCATGAACTGGATGCAGTGGATCGTACAATTTTGAATATTTTACAGAGAAATGCCAAATGCCCATTGAAAGAGATTGCAGCGATTTGGAAGAACAAAGACACTGATCGTATTTTCAACTCCGATTGAACACAGAGGAATCAACGCAGATATAGAAGAAACACTGGAGTGAGAAATATAATTTTCCGTAAATCGAAAAAGACCCGGAAACAAAAGTTTTCGAGTCTCTTTCTTCTTTAAGGGCTATATAAACAAGCAGTTTGAAATAGTCATTTTGATTATTCAGCAGCGATAGCAACTTCAGGAGCAATTGTTTCAGTAACTTTTTCAGATGCTTTGATATCTGCAGGTGTTTTTGCAAAACCTTTAAATACGACTGAACCAACAAATCCAGCTAAAGATCCACCGATCGCAGCAAGTACGATTGCAGCTACAACCTTAAGCGGTGGGTTGAATCCGAATGGAGCTAAAAGCCCAGGAATCGGAGATGCTGTTCCAGGGGCGTTATTGATGATGCCGAGCATAGCTGCTGCAAGTCCGGCAAGTCCGCCGCCAAAGAAGTTTGATCCGTAAATCGGGATCGGATTCTGTGTAATAATATCAGCCTGTGTAAGAGGTTCAAGCATTACCGCGATAACATTACTGCGTTCGCCAAGTTTTAAACGGTCGAAAATGATACCGTTTGTGAAAGAACCACCAACACATGCAATTGCTGCAATACCCATTGCAAGTCCATCAAGTCCGAGCATAGCAGTCAGGGCCATAGAACTGAGTGGTGAGGTACAGATCATCTTCATAATACCACCGAGCAGGAATCCCATGATAATTGGAGACTGTTCAGCAGCGGCAGAAATCATACGTCCGATGTTGAGCAGTGTTGAATTAACGACCGGATCAACTGCGATGGCAATAATTCTTGCGAGCGGTGCGATTGCAAGAGCACCAACGATCAGATTCAGACCCTCTGGAAGTTTCTTTTCCAGGAACGGAGCTACAAAGCCTACAATATAACCTGCTACAAAACCAGGAAGGATTCCGTATCCTCCAACTGCGACACCTGCAACGACTGCAAGTACCGGATTACATCCCATACTGATCGGAACTAAAGTAGCTGCAGCGATTCCCCCGAAGCTGCCGGATACGGTTCCGAGTTCTGAGAAAAATGCAATTCCTAATAAATCACCTGTGATGTAATGGTGAACAGCTTCAACCAGGAACGAAGCAACAGCTGCATTAGCCATTCCAGACATTGCTTCTGATCCTTTTGGAAACTTCAGGCTGAATACAGAGAAGCAGGCTAAAGTGAGAAGCAGTAAACCAATACCTTTTACGATTGTTAACATATGATATCCTCCTTAAAATTTATATTTATTCGCATCAGTTATCGTGATAACATAATAAAATGGAAGTTACAAAAAGATACAAAAAGTATCAAAATGAAATTTATTTTTGGAAAAAACTACAAATACGGGAAGGATTTATTGTATATAATGACGGTAACTATAAGTGATAATGAATTATAGGGAAAATATATAAATAAAAAAATTACGTAAAGAGATGAAATAAGAAGCAGGAGAGGACCTGAAAATCAGGCCCTCTCGGTGCATTCCTGAATCAGTGCATTCAGGAAATTTTTAATTTTCACATTGCCGTGCCGTACACTTTTTCCACGGATGAAATCCATTTCCCTTCGGACTTGTTCAAAGTTATACAGGGAGTTGGAGTAGGTTGTAAACGTGTCATTGGCGTAATCCTCAAGACCAAGGTTGGCAAGGTTGACCATTCCCATGTTGGCTGTCCGACGGATCCTTTGTTCCATGGATTTCGGATTGTCACTGAACCGGCTGCAAAGTTCGCTTAAAGTGACATTGTCAACTTTCTGGTTATGCTGGATCAGATAATCGACAAGGGAAATGATATCCTTGCTGCCACGTTCGCCGGTGATGCCAAGCTTTTGGAGAATTCCTTTTAACCGGATAATATAAGGTTTTTCAGCTGTATCATTTATAAATCCCTGTGGCTGTACAAAATTCTGCTGGGCCTGGAAAATCGTCTGTACCTGCTGCAATGTCCGGCGGGCGGTCAGGGATTCACTGACCTTCCGGAGTATGGATTCTACTTCGATACTGTTGATCGGCTTATGAATATAAAATTCAATGCCCGCAGAATAGGCGTCTGCGATCATATCTTTGGATGCAACCTGGGAAAGCATAATAAAAGTAAGATCCGGTGCATAAGAGCGGGCACGTTTTACGAAAGTGATTCCGTCTATTTCCGGCATCAGAAGATCAACAATTACGATGTCTGGATTTATAAGAGGAAGATCCGTGAGTGCATCCACACCGTTTTCTGCAGTTCCGGCAATCTCTCCAAGTCCCCGGTCCCGTATAATACGTTTTAATATATGCAGTACATTTTTATCATCATCAATGAGATAGAATTTCATTTATAAACCGCTCCATTTCTCTTTTGGTATAGTAAGTGTGAAAACTGTTTTTCCGGGAACGGAAGTTACCCGGATGGTTCCGCCTAGGCGGAATTCGATAAAATCCTTTACCAGGCTAAGGCCAAGTCCCCGATTGACTTCGCCGGTTTCGTAATTGATCTTTGTGGAAAAACCAGGTTCAAAAATTTGTTCCATATCCTCCGGGTCGATTCCGGGCCCATGATCTTCAACTTCAATAACATAAGATGAATCCGTGGAGGATTGACGGACAGAAAGCTCGACCAGATTTCCGTCTGCTGCTTCAATTGCATTGTTGAAAAGATTGCGGAAGATTGAGAGCAGAAGATAATGGTTCTGTGTATAAAGATTTTCTTCCAGCTGTATATTAAAAGAAAGTCGTTTCCCTTTTGGAAGGGATGCATCCAGGCTGCTTTTCAGAATGGTGAGGATATCATCCAGGCTCATTCCGTCATTTTCAGAATTTACTTTCATTGAAGAGGAAAGTCCTCTTACGATCAAATTGTAGTCTTTTTTGATCTCGTGGACATCCCGTGCGATCTGAAGTGCAGTGCGGGTGAGGGATTCGTCTATATTCCGTTCACTCATATCGTGGTAAAGGCGGTATGCGGTGCTCATGGTGTCCTCTATCATATGTGTGCCTTTCTGCATCAGAACAACTTCGCCGTTAAGCTCAGAGATCAAAAGGAGAAGATTCTGGTATCTCCGTGCATGTTCAGCACTCAGAAGACTGAACTTGTAATGGCTGAGACAGAACAGGAGAAGACCTGCAAGTGCAGTACGCAGAAGCGCAACCAGAAGGACACCTGCCTGGGACTGAAAAGAAAAAGCGTCCATACCCATACGGGACAGCAGTTCTGTTATATTTGCCAGATAGTCAAAAAGAAACATCCAGGGTAGGGAATACGTCGAAAGTTCATAGTCATTTTTACGGCAGTAGAGGAAAAAAAGGATTCCGTAGACCAGATAGAAAAACATTTCCGGAAAATAGCTCTGTGGATTCCAACTGCCAAAGCGAAGCCAGTGCATCAGTGTACGGGAAAAGAAAACACAGAGGGCACTTATCACTGTGACCGGAAGAACCGGATATTTCCCAAAAAGGATCAGAGACATGAAAATGCCAAAAATTCCGATGGAAACACGAAAATCGCTTTCAAAAAGTGAGATGCTGATCTGTGCGCCAATGATAACAGCAGCGCTGACCAGCAAAATGCGGGTATAACGTGAAAAACTTTTAGTCCACATAAGAAAGCCTCCTTTATTCAGATCATCTGTCTTACAGTCTACAGTCCGGTTAATAATTCAACAAGAAATACGCCGGCACATGAAAAAAGGGAAACACAGATCAGACTTTTTCTGTTCCATGCAAGAATCAGTGCAATCGCAAAACCAATGGCGGCAGACCAGATATTGGCGGTGGCTGTCAGAATGGCCGGAAAGGTCATAACAGCCAGAGTTACATAAGGTACATAATATAAAAAAGATTTTATAAAAGTATTTTTGATCTCTTTTTGGATCAGCGTCAGTGGCAGCATACGGATCAGATAGGTGACGGCTGCCATGACGAAGATATACATATAAAGATTATGCTTCAACGGAAGAATCCTCCTTATCTTCTGGATTTGTTTCTTCTTTTACAGGGAAGAAATACGCTGCGATTCCGGCAATCAGAATCGTAAGGATAATGATTCTGAAGCCAGAAGAAATCTGGCATAGCACAGGAGCCTTTGTGAAAAGGAAGCTTGCTGCCATGGAAATCACGACAATGGTTCCGATGATCCTGTTATCACGTGCTGGAGGAATAATGATTGCGATAAACATTCCATATAATGCAACGCTCAGTGCGCTGACGATCCGGTCAGGCAGGATACTTCCTGATACTACTCCGAGGAAAGTGCCAAGTGTCCAGCCAGGTGCGGCAAGTGCCATCACACCGTAAGAATACCATGGAGTAATCCTTCCGGGGCGGGATATGGATACGCCGAAGACTTCATCCGTTACACCGTATGCGATAAGAAAACGGTGGAAAGAAGGATAGTGGTTATCAATTTTCTGTGAAAGGGCACAGGACATCAGTGAATACCTGAGATTGATGATGAGCTGGGTGAATGCCATTTCAAAATAGGATGCGGATGCCGTAATCAGTGACAGACCAGCAAATTGCCCGGCGCTGGTCAGGTTTGTAAGGGAAATCAGAACGGCTTCCCAGGTGGAAAGTCCTGCATTTTTTGCCATGATACCAAAGGTAAATGATACCGCAATATAGCCGAGACAGATGGGAATGCCATCCTGTATCCCGGCTGCAAAATCCATTTTTCCGTTTCTACTCATGAAGTAAAACCTCTCTTTTGTAAATAATCCCCAAATTTGAATTGTTATTTTACTAACATTTTACCATGGAACAGTGGTCTTGAAAATGATGTTTTAAAAGAACTTGAAAAAAATTTACAGAAAGACTGGAAATATAGTGGTATTATGAGTTATAATAAATAGTGATAAATGAATGTGCAAACATAAGTACAAGTTATAAAAGGAGATTGAAGCATGGAAATGTTATCTATTGAAAAAGAACTGCAGAGCAATTCTTATCCCGGAAGAGGGATCATCATCGGAAAGTCTGCCGACGGAAGCAAAGCGGTAACAGCTTATTTTATCATGGGAAGAAGTGAGAACAGCCGTAATCGTGTCTTTGTAGAAGAGGGAGAAGGAATCCGCACACAGGCATTTGACGAGTCAAAGCTGACAGACCCAAGCTTAATTATCTACGCACCGGTGCGTGTACTCGGCAATAAGACGATCGTTACAAACGGAGATCAGACTGATACAATTTATGAAGGTATGGACAGACAGATGACGTTTGAACAGTCCCTTCGAAGCCGTGAATTTGAACCGGATGGACCAAACTACACACCACGTATTTCCGGTATCATGCACATTGAGAACGGAAAATATAACTATGCAATGTCCATTTTGAAGAGCAATAACGGAAATCCGGATGCATGCAACCGTTACACCTTTGCATATGAGAATCCGGTAGCCGGAGAAGGACATTTTATCCACACATACAAGTGTGATGGAAATCCGCTTCCGAGTTTTGAAGGAGAACCAAAGCTTGTTGCAATTCCGGATGATATGGACACATTTGCAGACACACTCTGGAACAGTCTGAATGCAGATAATAAAGTATCTCTGTTTGTAAGATATATTGATATTGAGACAGGAACATACGAAAGCAAGATCATCAATAAGAATAAATAGTATACAAAGGTGAAGAAGGAGCAGGAATCATGAATGAATTAGAACTCAAATATGGATGTAACCCAAATCAGAAGCCGTCACGTATCTATATGAAAGACGGAAGTGATCTCCCGATCAAAGTTCTGATGGGCCGTCCGGGATATATCAACTTTCTGGATGCATTTAACGGATGGCAGCTGGTATCGGAATTAAAAAAAGCAACCGGACTTCCGGCAGCAACTTCCTTTAAGCATGTGTCACCGGCAGGTGCTGCAGTCGGACTTCCACTGGATGAAACTCTTGCAAAAATTTACTGGGTAGATGACCTTGGAGAACTTTCTCCGCTTGCAAGTGCTTATGCACGTGCAAGAGGCGCAGACCGTATGTCTTCATTCGGTGATTTTATTGCGCTTTCTGATGTCTGCGATGTTGATACGGCAAGACTGATCAAGAGAGAAGTGTCGGATGGAGTGATCGCACCTGGATATGAACCGGAAGCACTGGAGATTCTTGCACAGAAAAAGAAAGGTAATTACAATGTGATCCAGATCGATCCGAATTATGTTCCGGCACCTACAGAACACAAGGATGTATTTGGTATTACCTTTGAGCAGGGAAGAAATGAACTGAAGATCGATGATGATTTCTTCTCAAATATAGTGACTGAGAACAAAGAAATTCCGGATCACGCAAAGAGAGATCTTGCAATTTCCATGATTACTTTAAAATATACACAGTCAAATTCTGTATGCTATGTAAAAGACGGACAGGCAATCGGAATCGGAGCCGGACAGCAGTCCCGTATCCACTGTACCCGTCTTGCAGGACAGAAGGCAGATAACTGGTGGCTGAGACAGTGCCCGAAAGTACTTGCTCTTCCATTTAAAGAAGGAATCAAGCGTGCAGATCGGGATAATGCAATTGATCTGTACATTGGTGAAGAATATATGGACGTACTGGCAGACGGAACCTGGGAAAATATTTTCACTGAAAAACCGGAAGTATTTACCAGAGAAGAAAAGAGAGCATGGCTTGATAAGCTGACGGGTGTGGCACTTGGATCAGACGCATTTTTCCCGTTTGGAGATAACATCGAACGTGCACATAAGAGCGGTGTTACATATATTGCAGAACCGGGTGGATCAATCCGTGATGACAATGTAATTGATACCTGCAACAAATACAACATGGCGATGGCATTTACCGGAATCCGTTTATTCCATCACTAAGATAATAAAAAAGCAAAGTTCCTGCAGAGGTAGAAGATCTACCTTTGCGGGAATTTTTTATTTCCTAGGAAATTCCGAAAGAACTTCCTAGGAAATAAAAGGCACTGCGTGCCGGAGATGCGCACTCGCACGAATCTATTGAAAAAATAAAAAGATATGCGACAAATGTGGAAAAATGTCGTTAAAAAATAAACAGAACCGGTAATCTGAAGATTTATTATTCGGAAGGAAATTACATAATATATATATAACAGCCAGCATGAGGAGGCGAATCTATGGGGATTCTTGAAATTCTTTTAATTTCAATCGGGCTTTCGTTTGACGTATTTGTCGTACATATCTGTGTCGGAGCAGGATTTTCAAGAAAGCACGGAAAAGACATACTCTTATCCAGTTTGCTTTTTGGAGGGGCACAACTCCTTGCATTGATCCTGGGAAATGTTGTTGCAGATATTCTGAAGCCGGACAGGAAGATGAATGAAACGATTTCAACAGCGGCAAGCGGTTGGGAAATTTTGTCGGTGCTGATATTTATCGGACTTGGTATCTATATGATCTGTAAAGCAAGAAATAATAAACAGATCTTTGAGCGTAGAAACGATGAGATAAATTGGAAACGGCTTAGAAAACTGGCAGTACTTACCAGCGTAGATGCGCTTTTTGCCGGAATGGGAATCGGCTTTTGGAGTGTAGAGATTCTGGAACAGGGGATGGTACTGCTTCCGGTTACGATCATTCAGTGTTTTCTTGGCGTGGAGGTTGGATACAGACTGGGCTGTGAATATAACTGCAAAGCTTACTGGATCGGTGGGATATTATTCCTGATCGCCGGGGCAGATATGGTGGTTACGCATTTTTTATTTTAAAATAGCAGGAGGAAAAGAGTATGGGCGAATTGACACATAAAGCAGCAAGGGCAGCATTTGGCGGAGCAATTGATTTGGCAATGCGAAAAATGGATAAAGACAGAGAAAAAGGTCTGCTTGATCTTGTTGATCTGACCGAGCGTTTCATGGGAGACAATTTCCAGAAGAGCTCCTATGAAGGCGCAAGAAAGATGATACAGGATCCAGATTCCAAATGGATGCGTTATCTGAACCGTGCACTGGACGAGATCGAACCGCATGTTTTGAAACAGACCGCATTAAACCTTGGATTTGAAGCAGCATTTCACGGAACAAAAATGATCCGCAGCATGAGAGAGGTACATCAGTGTAATATTCCATGGCTGATCCTGATGGATCCGACAAGTGCATGTAATCTTCATTGTACCGGATGCTGGGCGGCAGAATATGGGCATAAACTGAATCTTACATATGAAGAGATGGACAGCATCATTACGCAAGGAAAAGAACTTGGAATTTATTTCTATATGTATACAGGCGGGGAGCCGTTAGTAAGAAAAAAAGATATTATCAGACTTTGTGAAAAGCATTATGACTGCGAATTTCATGCATTTACAAATGGAACACTGGTAGATGATGAATTTTGCGAAGAGATGAGAAGAGTCGGCAACCTGTCCCTTTCAATTAGTCTGGAAGGATTTGAAGAGGTCAATGACATTCGCCGTGGAGAGGGTGTATTCAACAAGGTTATGGCAACCATGGATCGGTTAAAGAAATATGGACTGATCTTTGGTACGTCTATCTGTTATACCAGAAAGAACATTGAAACGGTTACATCGGATGAATTCCTGGATATGATCATTGGAAAGGGATGTCGTTTCACCTGGTATTTCCATTATATGCCGGTTGGAAATGATGCAGCACCGGATCTGCTGCCGACAAAAGAACAGAGAGAATATATGTATCACCGGGTAAGAGAGATCCGCAGTATGACAGGCGGAAAGCCAATTTATGCGATGGATTTCCAGAATGATGGAGAGTTTGTCGGAGGATGTATCGCAGGAGGAAGAAATTATTGCCATATCAATGCAAATGGAGATGTAGAACCATGTGTATTTATTCATTACTCTTCTGCAAATATCCGGGAAGTTACGCTCCTGGAAGCTCTCAAACAGCCACTCTTTATGGCATACAGAGACCGGCAGCCATTTAATGATAATCATCTGCGGCCATGTCCGATGCTTGAGAATCCGGAAATCCTTCAGGAGATGATAAAGGAGACTGGTGCAAAATCAACAGATCTGCAGTCACCGGAGAGTGCAGAGCATTTATGCAGCAAATGTGAAGCATATGCCTGTGAATGGAAAGAAACGGCAGACAGACTTTGGAAAGAGCATCCGCATCAGCAGAAAGGCTACACAAACTATAAAAAACGCACAGAAAACTAAAAGAAAATCGGTTTGAAAAAGCGTTTCGGTTGTGATAGAATGTTCGTCAAGAGAAATGGGCAGGAAAAAGAGGACGATACATGGAGAGAAAAAGAGAATTGACAAAGAACCTGCTTGCAGAGAGCTTCAAGGAGCTTCTAATCAAAGGATCTTTTGATAAGATAACAATTAAGATGATCACAGATCAGGCGGGAGTTATCAGACCGACATTTTATAATTACTTTCAGGATAAATATGAAGTGATGGAGTGGCTTCTGGAGACAGAGGTATTCCGGCATGCCCGTGAGATGATGGAAGACGGGATGGAAAAAGAAGCGATCTATCTGCTGTTCCGGAAGATGGAAAAAGACCGGATCTATTATCTGAAAGCGTTTGAAGTTACCGGTCAGAATGGATTTGAAGAGATTCTTGAAAAAAAGATTCGCCAGCTGATTGAAGAACTGGTAAGCAGGCATAAGATCAAGATCGAAAAGCTTCAGGGTATCAAAGATAAAAAGATCTTTCTGGAGTTTCATACGATTACCGTTGTAAACGGGCTTAAATACTGGCTGACCAGCCGGGAGATTCACCTGACAGCGGATGAAGCGATGGAGTATTATCTGTTTCTGATGTCGCATCCTATTTTGGAGCTACTTGAAAAGTAAAGAACAAAATATAAATTTGAGAAGAATCTGAGATATTCCGGGTTCTTCTTTTTGTTTTACTGTCAGAAAATAAAAAATGTTATTTAAATTGCTTGACGGATTTCTATTACAGAGTTATTATGAACATATGAACAGTTGCTCATATGTTCAGTGAGAAAATATTTTTCAGGAGGAAAAAGAGATGAAGAAAAAATTTAAAATGGTAGACCTTGATTGCGCAAACTGTGCAGCAAAAATGGAAGATGCAATCAAAAAAATTGATGGTGTAAATGATGCAACGGTAAGTTTTATGATGCAGAAGCTTACGATCGATGCAGATGATGTAAGATTTGATGAAATCATGCAGGAAGTCGTTGCTGTATGCAAGAAGGTAGAGCCGGATTGCCAGATTCAGCTGTAAAATCGGAAAGGTATGAAAGGGGAGAGTCTTCTATGATGAAAAAACAGAAAATAATGCTGTACCGTATTATCGCAGCGGCAGTTATTTATGTTCCTCTTTTTGTACTGGAACATATGGGAAAACTGGAATTTAAGTCCGAAATTCCGGTGCAGTTTTTGTTATTTATGATACCTTATCTGATCGTGGGATGGGACATCATTTACCGGGCTGTGCGCAATATCAGTCATGGTCAGGTATTTGATGAGAACTTTCTGATGTGTATAGCAACGTTTGGTGCACTTGGAGTAAAGGAATATTCGGAAGCGGTAGCGGTTATGTTGTTCTATCAGATCGGGGAGTTATTCCAGAGTTATGCAGTCAACCGTTCCCGCCAGTCAATCAGTGCAATGATGGATATCTGTCCGGAATATGCGAATATTGAAGAAGACGGAAAGCTCAAACAGGTTGATCCGGATGATGTAGAGATTGGTACAGAGATCGTCATCAAAGCAGGAGAGAGAGTTCCTCTCGATGGTGTGGTTGTATCGGGAACATCCTTTGTAGATACTTCTGCACTGACCGGAGAGTCGGTTCCGCGAGAAGTAACAGAAGGTTCCGAGATTATCAGTGGTTGTGTAAATGGAAGCGGACTTCTTAAGGTGCGCACAACGAAAGAGTTTGATGATTCTACAGTTGCGAAGATTCTGGAACTGGTTGAAAATGCCAGCAGCAAAAAGGCACATGTAGAGAACTTCATTACAAAGTTTGCAAAATACTATACGCCGATCGTGGTTTGTGCGGCAGTTGTACTTGCATTCCTTCCACCAATCATTCTTGGCGGTGGATTTGCAGAATGGATTCAGAGAGCATGCATTTTCCTTGTAATCTCCTGCCCATGTGCACTGGTGATCTCTGTTCCACTTGGTTTTTTTGGAGGAATCGGAGCAGCATCCAAACAGGGCGTTCTGGTAAAGGGAAGCAATTATCTGGAAGCACTCTCTGAGATGAAAACGATTGTATTTGATAAGACTGGTACACTGACAAAAGGTGAATTCGTTGTATCAGAAGTTATTCCGAACGGATGGGAAAAAGAAGGACTTCTTGAAGTGGCAGCCCTTGCGGAAGGCTATTCCGATCATCCAATCTCAGCAGCACTCAAGAAAGCGTACGAAGAAGCGGAGCTTGGTGAGTTGTCCATGGACAGGGTGGAACAGGCTGAAGAAATCGCCGGACACGGAATCAAGGCAAAGATCGACGGAAGAGTTGTCTATGCTGGAAATGCAAAGCTGATGGAAGAAAAAGGCGTGGAATATGAGCCATGCACAGTCCCTGGTACGGTCGTATATCTGGCGGCTGAAAAAGAATTCCTCGGGACTATCGTAATTTCTGATACGGTCAAACCGGAAGCCAAACGTGCGATCGCGCAGCTCAAACAAAGCGGTGTCAAAAAGACAGTTATGCTTACCGGTGACAGAAAAGATGTCGGTGAAGCAGTAGCAGAAAGCCTTGGAATCGATGAAGTCTACACAGATCTCCTTCCGGGGGATAAGGTAGATAAGGTTGAAGCACTTCTCGGAGAACTCAGTGAGAAAGAAAAGCTTGGTTTTGTTGGTGATGGTATCAATGATGCACCGGTACTCTCCAGAGCTGATATCGGAATCGCAATGGGAAGCATGGGATCCGACGCAGCAATCGAAGCCGCAGATGTTGTTCTGATGGATGATAATATCCTTAAGATATCCTCCATTATGAGAATTGCAGGAAAAACTCTCCAGATTGTACATCAGAATATCGTCTTTGCCCTCGGTGTCAAAGTTCTGGTCCTCATCCTGGGAGCCCTCGGCATGGCCAATATGTGGGAAGCCGTCTTTGCCGATGTAGGAGTATCCGTAATCGCAATCCTGAACTCCATGAGAACGCTGAAAGTAAAATAGATGTCAAAAGCATAATGTAAAACAAGAAAGAATTATCCTTAACGTGATGGGGATAATTCTTTTTTGTTGCTTTGCCACACTAATTTATTCTACTTGCATTTTTGTCAGCGACAGTGTAAAATGACAAAACGGATTAGAATAGTGAAACCAAGAAGGGAGATACAAGATGGAACTGTTTATAGATATACTAAAAGATACAACAATCGACACTGTGAAACTGATACCTTTCCTTTTTCTGACATACCTTGCGATGGAATATCTGGAGAATAAAGCCGGTCAGAAGACGGTGCGGATGCTTCTTGGAGCAGGGAAAAAAGGACCTGTGATCGGTGGAATCCTGGGCGTTGTTCCGCAGTGCGGATTTTCGGCAGCAGCAGCAAATCTGTATTCCGGCGGAGTCATCACAGTTGGAACGATGATCGCTGTTTTTCTGTCTACATCAGATGAGATGCTTCCGATCCTGATCTCAGAGCAGGCGGATGTCCGTAAGATCATGGCAATTTTAATCGGAAAGATCATCGTTGGTATTGTTGCAGGGATTCTGGTTGATATCGGAGTGCGGGTGCTAGGCAAAGGATACCAGAGAGGGCTGCACATTCATGATATCTGTGAGCATGACCACTGTCACTGTGAAGAAGGAAGCATTGTAAAATCAGCACTCATCCATTCGGTACAGATTCTGGTATTTATATATGTAATTTCTTTTGCGTTAAATGCAGTTGTGGAGTGGATTGGAATGGAAGAGGTCATGAACGTGGTGACGCATTATCCAATTGCCGGAATTTTTCTGGCTGGTCTTGTCGGCCTGATTCCGAACTGCGCAGCTTCTATTACAATTACGAAATTTTATCTTGAGGGAGTCTTAAATGTCGGCAGTATGTTTGCCGGACTTTTGTCATGTGCCGGAATCGGACTGATCGTGCTTTTTAAGACGAACCATAGTTGGAAGAAGAATGTGATGATCGTCGCAACACTTTACGGAATCAGTGTAGTGTGCGGAATTATAGTGGAAATCCTGTTTGGAATGTAGTACAATATCCTTATGTGGCGCAGAAGACTAAAAGGAACGCAAGAAGAGGATTTGAGATGGCTAAAAAAGGATTTATTGCAGAATTCAAAGAGTTTATTGCAAGGGGAAATGTAATGGATCTTGCAGTCGGCGTTATTATTGGTGGTGCATTCCAGTCGATTGTGAATTCTCTTGTAAATGATATGATCATGCCGGTGATCAGTCTTCTGACTGGTGGAGTCAATTTTTCCAACTGGGTGATCCGGATCGGATCTGGTGAGAATGACACGATCAAATATGGCAATTTTATTACAGCGGTGATCAACTTTCTTCTGATGGCACTTGTTATTTTTTGTTTTGTAAAAGTGATGAACAATCTTGCTTCAAGAACAGAAAAGCTGCTTAAGAAGGAGGAAGAAGCACCGGCAGCACCGGCTACGAAGATCTGCCCGTATTGCATGTCAGAAATCCCGATCGCGGCAACCAGATGTGCATATTGTACATCTGAGCTTCCGGCTGAGGATACGGGCAAAGAAGAATAAAGAAAAGACAGGAATAATAAGACAGAGAGGAACATAAAAACAATGGAGAAAATTATTTTAACAGGTGACAGACCAACCGGACGGCTTCATGTCGGACATTATGTTGGATCTTTAAAGCGAAGAGTAGAACTGCAGAATTCCGGAGAATATGACAAGATTTTTATCATGATCGCAGATGCACAGGCACTGACTGATAATGCAGATAACCCGGAAAAGGTACGTCAGAATATTATTGAGGTTGCACTGGATTATCTGTCATGCGGACTGGATCCGGAGAAATCCACGATTTTCATCCAGTCACAGGTACCGGAACTGACAGAACTTTCTTTCTATTATATGAACCTGGTTACAGTATCCCGTCTTCAGAGAAACCCAACGGTTAAATCGGAGATCCAGATGCGTAATTTTGAGGCAAGTATTCCGGTAGGATTCTTTACTTATCCGATCAGCCAGGCAGCAGATATCACAGCGTTTAAGGCAACGACTGTACCGGTAGGTGAGGATCAGCTTCCGATGATCGAACAGTGCCGTGAGATCGTACACAAATTCAACAGTGTATATGGAGAAGCATTGGTTATGCCGAAAGCGCTGATTCCGGAGAACGAAAGCTGTTGCCGTCTTCCTGGAACGGATGGAAAAGCAAAGATGAGTAAATCCCTTGGCAATTGTATCTATCTGTCTGATTCCGAGGAAGAAGTAAGACAGAAGATCATGGGAATGTATACAGATCCGAATCATTTGAAGGTATCTGATCCGGGACAGGTAGAAGGAAATTCTGTTTTCACTTATCTGGATGCATTCTGTACAGATGAACATTTTGAAAAATATCTGCCGGATTATAAGAATCTGGATGAATTGAAGGATCATTACAGACGTGGTGGACTTGGTGACGTTAAGGTTAAGAAGTTCCTGAATGCGGTCATGCAGGAAGAGCTTGCACCGATCCGTGCAAGAAGAAAAGAACTGGAGAAGAAGATTCCGGAGATCTACGAGATCCTTCATAAAGGAAGTATTGAAGCTGAAAAAGTGGCAGCACAGACTTTAAAAGAAGTAAAAGATGCGATGAAGATCAACTATTTTGAAGATCAGCAGCTGATCCGGGAACAGACAGCAAGATTTGCAGAATAAAGAAAGGCTTTAAGCCGGAGGAGAGATAATAATTATGGGTAAATATTTCGGAACAGATGGATTCCGTGGAGAAGCTAATGTAGTACTGACGGTAGAGCATGCGTTTAAGGTAGGACGTTATCTTGGCTGGTATTACGGACAGGAACACAAGGCAAGAATCGTGATCGGTAAAGATACCAGAAGAAGCAGCTATATGTTTGAATATGCACTGGCGGCAGGACTTACTGCGTCAGGAGCAGATGCATATCTTCTTCATGTGACGACAACTCCAAGTGTGTCTTACGTGGTAAGAACCGAAGATTTTGACTGCGGAATCATGATCTCTGCAAGCCATAACCCGTACTATGATAATGGAATCAAAGTGATCAACAGTAAAGGTCAGAAGCTGGAAGCAGAAGTAGAAGCCAAAGTGGAAGCTTATATTGATGGGGAATCCGGAGAAATTCCGCTTGCTAAAAAAGAGGCGATCGGAAGAACCGTAGATTATGCAGCAGGAAGAAACCGTTATATCGGACATTTGATCAGTCTGGCAACCCGTTCTTTTAAAGAGGTGAAAGTCGGACTGGATTGTTCCAACGGAAGTTCTTCAAGTATTGCCAAAAGCGTATTTGATGCACTTGGAGCAAAAACTTATGTGATCAATAATGAGCCGGATGGAACCAATATCAACACAAATTGCGGTTCTACACATATTAACGTGCTCCAGGAATATGTAAAAGAAAATGGTCTGGATGTCGGATTTGCATACGATGGAGATGCGGACCGCTGCATCGCTGTTGATGAGAATGGAAATGTTGTTGACGGGGATCTGATCCTTTATGTGTGTGGCAAATATATGAAAGAACATGGTCAGTTAAAAGACGATACTATCGTTACTACTATCATGTCGAATCTTGGACTTTATAAAGCATGCGACAAGATTGGCATGAAGTACGAAAAGACACAGGTCGGCGACAAATATGTCTATGAGAACATGGTCAAGAATGGATTCATGCTGGGCGGTGAACAGTCCGGACATATTATTTTCAGTAAGCATGCGACGACAGGAGATGGTATTCTGACTTCTCTGATGCTGATGGAAGTTATCATGGAGACCAAACAGTCCCTCGGACAGCTGACAGAAGAAGTGAAGATCTATCCACAGCTTCTGAAAAATGTGCGTGTGGCAGATAAGAAGACAGCAAGGGAGAATCCGGAAGTGGTCAAAGCAGTCGATGCAGTTGCAGAAGCACTTGGAGATGACGGAAGAATCCTTGTCCGTGAAAGTGGAACGGAACCGGTAATCCGTGTCATGGTTGAAGCGGCGACGGACGAGCTTTGCGAAAAGTATGTGACTCAGGTAATCGATGTGATTGAAAAAGAAGGACTCATCGTAGAATAAAAAATCTGAAATAGAATCGTGCAGAAAAGGATAGCTTGCAGATGAAAGTCTGTGGGCCATCCTTTTTTAGTTTGCGAACCATAGTCTGGATGTTTGAAAAATATTATTTGAATAATAAAGAAAAATGTTCTGCCGGTATAGATTTCCTATATTTTGACATGCTATTAAAAAAACATGGAGGAAAAAGAAATGGAGGAAATGTTTTGTTTTCAATGCCAGCAGACCGCTCATAACACGGGCTGTGAAGGACATATAGGTGTATGTGGAAAAAAGTCGGATACAGCAAATCTTCAAGATGAACTGACTGGTGAACTGATCCGGCTGGCAAGGGCAGTTGCAGAAAATGAAAGAAGCAGATCTTCGGATGAACTGATGTTAAAAGGTCTGTTTACCACGATTACAAATGTAAATTTCAACAGTGATACAGTGAAAAAACTGTCAGATGAGATCAGAGAAGAAGCAGAAAACAGAAAACCAGGAAAAGATGTTTATAATGTACAGAAGATCTGGGAGGCACCGGAAGATATCCGTTCGTTAAAGTCATTGATCTTGTTTGGCTTACGAGGGACTGCGGCATATGCTTATCATGCATGGGCACTGGGATATGTGGATGCGGAGATTATGAATTTCTTTTATAAGGGAATGAGGATTCTGGGAGAAGAAAAAGGGATGGAAGAACTGCTTCCGGTAGTCATAGAAACCGGTAAAATCAACCTGCGCTGCATGGAACTTCTGGATAAAGCAAACACGGAAAGCTATGGAGATCCAATTCCGACAGAAGTTCCGCTTACGATAGAAAAGGGACCGTTTATTGTAGTCAGTGGTCATGATCTGCATGATATGAAGCTGCTTCTGGAGCAGACCAAAGATAAAGGCATCAATATTTATACGCACAGTGAAATGCTTCCGGCACACGGATATCCAAAATTAAAGGAATATCCGCATTTGAAAGGTAATTTCGGAACGGCCTGGCAGAGTCAGCAATTTGAGTTCCATAATATTCCTGCGCCAATTTTATTTACGACAAATTGTCTGATGCCGGTCAGACAGAGCTATGCAGACCGGGTGTTTACAACTTCGGTGGTGTCTTATCCGGAGATGGTTCATATTGGTGCGGACAAAGATTTTACACCGGTTATTGCAAAAGCATTGGAATGCGGTGGATATCCGGAAGATCATCCGATGACAGGGATTAATGGAGGAACAACCGTGATGACCGGATTTGCACACAACGCAGTTCTGGAAAATGCAGGAAAGATCGTGGATTTGGTAAAGCAGGGGAAAATCAGGCATTTCTTTCTGATCGGAGGCTGTGATGGCGCAGCACCAGGCCGGAGCTACTATACGGAATTTGCGAAAAAGACACCGATGGATACGATCATCCTGACGCTGGCATGTGGAAAATACAGATTGAATGATCTGAGGCTCGGAGAAATTGAGGGGATTCCAAGAATTTTGGATATGGGACAGTGTAATGATGCGTACAGTGCGATTAAAGTTGCAATTGCTCTTGCAGAAGCGTTTGGGTGTGAGGTAAATGAACTTCCACTGTCTATGATCCTGTCATGGTATGAACAGAAAGCGGTTGCGATTCTGCTGACACTTCTGGCGCTCGGAATCAAAAATATTTACCTGGGTCCGACGCTTCCGGCGTTTGTGTCACCGAATGTTCTGAATTACCTGGTACAAGAGTATCAGATTACCCCGATCAGTACAGTAGATGAGGATCTGAAGAAAATTTTAGGTTGAAGAGGTTTGAACGTGAGAAAAAGAAATCGGAAATAAGAAATGAAAAGCATTACTTCTGAAACGGAAAGCACAAAAAAGTGTGAGTAAGAAGAGGTAGTGCTTTTTTACATACTGTTTCCTTTACAAAAAGTGTCGTCTGTGCTAACATGAATATAACAATGGCGATGCCGGTACAATAGAAAAAGGAGTGCGTTTTATGCTGATTGAAATTGATTTTAACAGTGATGAGGCGATTTATATACAGCTCAGGAATCAGATCATTATGGGAATTGCCACTTCGACGATTCATGAAGGAGATACTTTGCCGTCTGTGAGACAGCTGGCAGATAATATCGGAATCAATATGCATACAGTGAATAAGGCATACAATGTCCTGCGGCAGGAAGGTTTCCTTCAGCTTGACAGACGAAGAGGTGCGGTGATCTGTATTGATGAAGATAAGCTGGAAGCTTTGCAGGATCTGAAAGAGCAGCTTCGGGTACTTCTGGCAAAAGGAAGTTGCAAAAACATTACGAAAGAAGAAGTTCATGAACTGGTAGACGAGATCTATGCAGATTATGAACAGAGATAGATTGAAAAAAGGAGACTAAAATTATATGGCAGAAAAGCAATATACAAGGCAGGCGCAGGAAGCGCTGAATATGGCACGGAAGATTGCAGCCGAACTGAAGCATCCATATGTTGGGACAGAACATCTTCTTTTCGGGCTTAAGAGGGTTTTTACCGGAGTTGCAGGGCAGGTGCTTGATAAGAATAAAGTCGATGAAGAACAGATGGAAAAAGCAATGGATATCCTTGTATCTGCTCCTGAGGCAGCTAAGAAGGAAAGAAAGCATCTGGAGTACAGTCCGAGACTTCGATATATTCTGGAAGAAAGCCAGAATGAGGCAGCGCAGCTTGCATCTGAAAAAGTCGGAACCGAACATCTTCTGCTTACAATGCTCAAAGATGGAGATTGTGTGGCTACCCGTATGTTGATGACCCTGAATGTAAATATTCAAAAACTTTTTCAGGATCTTCTGCTTGCGGCGGGAATTGATCCGAAAGAGTATATGGAAAATCAGAAGGATGGGGAAACTGTTGGCGGAATTATAGACCAGTACAGTACGGATCTGACACAGGAAGCAAGAGAAGGAAAGCTGGATCCGGTTATTGGACGTGAAAAAGAAATTGCACGTATCATGGAGATCCTGAGCAGACGGACCAAGAATAATCCGTGCCTTGTGGGAGAGCCGGGAGTCGGTAAGACAGCAATCGTGGAAGGACTTGCAAGACAGATCGCGGAAGGAATTGTTCCGGAAAGCATGAAAGATAAGCGGATCATGGTGCTGGATCTTCCGGGGATGATTGCAGGCTCCAAGTATCGTGGTGAATTTGAAGAGCGCATGAAAAAACTGATCCGTGAGGTAAAGACGGCGGGCAATATTATCCTTTTCTTAGATGAACTTCATACCATTATCGGTGCCGGTGGTGCAGAGGGCGCGATTGATGCATCCAATATTCTGAAACCATCTCTGGCAAGAGGGGAGATGCAGCTGATCGGTGCAACAACTCTTACGGAATACCGCAAGTATATTGAGAAGGATGCGGCTCTGGAAAGAAGATTCCAGCCGGTTACGGTTGAAGAACCGACAGAAGACGAGTGTATCCGGATCCTGGAAGGCCTGAAAGAAAAATATGAGGCTCATCATGATGTAGAGATCGAAGAGGATGCGTTGAAAGCGGCAGTACATATGTCATGCCGTTATATCAATGACCGTTTCCTTCCGGATAAGGCAATTGATGTGTTGGATGAAAGCTGTTCAAAAGTAAAACTTCGTGGATTTAAAGTGCCGGAGAATATTGTTGGGACAGAAATCCGCTGTGGAAAGCTGGAGCAGGAAAAAGAAGTGGCACTGAAAGCAGGAGATATTGAAAAAGCATCGGAGCTCCATAGAGAACAGAAGGAAGCAGAAAAGAAATTAGAGCAGGCGAAAAAGCGTTTCAATAAAAAGAATGAAAAGAAAAAAGTTCCGGTAACTGAAGAAGATGTTGCGGATGTAATTTCCATGTGGACACGAATCCCGGTAACAAGACTGAATGAATCTGAGAGCGAACGCCTGAAAAAGCTGGATAAAACACTGGAGAAGCGTGTGATTGGTCAGGAAGAGGCAATCCAGGCACTTTCCAAAGCGGTAAAACGAGGAAGAGTGGGATTGAAAGATCCGGCACGTCCGATTGGTTCATTCTTATTCCTTGGTCCTACAGGTGTCGGAAAGACAGAGCTTTCCAAAGCTCTTGCAGAAGCACTCTTTGGCAATGAAGAGGATATGATCCGGGTAGATATGTCCGAATATATGGAGAAGCACAGTGTATCCAAGATGATCGGATCGCCTCCGGGGTATGTGGGACATGAGGATGGCGGACAGCTCAGCGAAAAAGTACGCAGAAATCCATATTCTGTCATTTTGTTTGATGAGATTGAGAAAGCACATCCGGATGTGTTTAATATTTTACTTCAGGTACTGGATGACGGACATATTACGGATTCGCAGGGAAGAAAAGTAGATTTCCGCAATACGGTTATCATTATGACGTCCAATGCAGGTGCCAAGGCAATCATTGAACCGAAGAAGCTTGGATTTACCCAGCAGGAAGACCAGAAGGCGGATTACAAGCGTATGAAAGCAAATGTGATGGATGAAGTAAAGCAGTTATTCCGCCCAGAGTTCCTGAACCGTATTGATGAGATCATCGTATTCCATCCGCTGAATGAGGACAATATGAAGAAGATCGTAGGGCTGATGTGTAAAGAAGTTGTGCAGAGAGCAAAAGAGCAGCTTGAAATTATACTGGTTGTGCGTGATTCTGTGAAGAAGCATATCGTTGAGACCGGAAGTGACAAGAAGTATGGTGCAAGACCGCTGAGAAGGGCAGTACAGAGCCAGTTGGAAGACAAACTTGCGGAAGCACTTTTGAATGGTGAGATCAAACGTGGAGACCATGTGGAAGCCGGTATTTCTAAAAAGGAAATAAAATTTACAGTCAGAGAGATAAACAGCTAGCAAAAGAAGAAGTTTTATTATATAATAAGAAAAACGGTTCGGATGTGGAAAATTCACAGTCCACAAGTCGAAAGAGAAAGACCATTAGGAGGATTTGAACAATGACAGTAGTCAAAGAACTTATCAGAAGTGAATTAGACGGAACACTCAGTTTCGGCGATTACACTCTGGATACAAAGACAAAAAAGGATGGATTTGAATTTCAGGGAGATATATATAAAGTAAAGACATTTAAAGAGATTACAAAGCTTGAAAAGAATGGAATGTTCGTATATGAATCTGTTCCGGGAACTGCAGTAGAGCATTTTGAAGTATCAGAAGATGTGATCTCATTCAAGGTATCAGGGACAGGAGATGCACAGATCACACTGGAACTTGAACCGGATACAGACTATATCGTATATATGAATGATATGAATGTTGGTGATATGAAGACAAACTTAAGCGCAAAGCTTAGTGTAAGTGCGGAACTTGGAAAAGAAAGCGTTGAGATCAAGGTTGTAAGAAAATAGGACAATGATTACAGCAAGAGTTGTTTGAAGTACATAGGTATTTAAGAAAAGTAAAAGAGTCTGCTTCGGCAGGCTCTTTCTTTACCGAAAGTATATAAACTGGGAACAGGCAAGAGAAGCAGTTGGTAATTTTTTAAGATAGATAAGGAGATGGAATATGGCGAAGGCAAAAAAGTCGGTTTTTTTCTGCCAGAATTGTGGGCATGAAGAATCAAAATGGCTGGGGCAGTGTCCAATGTGCAAGGAATGGAACTCTTTCGTGGAAGAGTGTGTGACAACGTCGAAAACGGCAGCGGTTAAAGCGGCAAAAGAGATTCGTATTGTACCATTGTCAGAAGTAAAGACAGAGAATGAAGAGCGGGTGACAACCGAGATTAAAGAACTGGATCGTGTACTGGGAGGCGGAATCGTACCGGGTTCCCTGATTCTGGTAGGCGGTGATCCGGGAATCGGTAAGTCAACGCTGCTCCTGCAGGTGTGTCAGAAACTGGCAAAAAAAGAACGAAAGGTTTTGTACATATCAGGGGAAGAATCGCTTCGCCAGATTAAATTGCGTGCACAGAGGATGGGAGAATTTAATGATCATCTGCTTTTGCTTTGTGAGACTAATCTGGAACTGATCCGCAATGTGATTGAAAAGGAAAAACCAGATACCGTGATCATTGATTCGATTCAGACAATGTACAGTGAAGAAGTCGGTTCCGCACCGGGAAGTGTGTCGCAGGTCAGAGAGGCAACAAATACGCTGATGCAGCTTGCAAAAGGGCTTGGGATTTCGATTTTTATTGTCGGACATGTTACAAAAGAAGGAACTGTCGCCGGTCCAAGAGTATTGGAACATATGGTAGATACGGTTCTGTATTTTGAAGGAGACAGGCATGCATCTTACCGGATTCTTCGAGGAGTGAAAAATCGTTTTGGTTCGACGAATGAGATTGGTGTATTTGAAATGCGAAGAGATGGTCTTCGGGAGGTGGAAAATCCATCAGAATTTATGCTGAATGGGCGCCCGGAAAATGCATCTGGATCTGTTGTGGCATGTTCTATGGAAGGAACACGTCCGATCTTGCTGGAAATCCAGGCGCTGGTATGCGAAAGCAATTTTGGAATGCCAAGAAGAACAGCAGCAGGAACAGATTACAACAGGGTGAACCTTCTGATGGCGGTTTTGGAAAAAAGGATTGGATATCATCTTGGAAATTATGATGCCTATGTAAATATTGCCGGAGGTATCAAGATCAATGAACCCGCGATAGACCTTGGAATCGTGATGGCGATCGTATCAAGCTATAAGAACAGACCATTTGATGAACGGACGATTGTGTTTGGAGAAGTTGGATTAAGTGGAGAAGTCCGTGCGGTAAATATGCCGGAACAGCGGGTGGCAGAGGCGAAGAAGCTTGGATTTGAGACGTGTATTGTGCCGGAAGTATCTCTGGATAGCGTGAAGAGTATTGGTGGGATCAAAATCATTGGAGTGAAAAGCATTAACGAGGCAATCGGACTGATTGAGTAGGAGAACATGTAAAGAGGAAACAGGATAGATGTGATAATTTCTGTTCCCTCTTTTACATAGCAATGATGTTGGA
>NZ_JAQEUJ010000006.1:0-250 GCF_027695515.1 Coprococcus sp. LG101-27 | reverse complement strand
ACTCATGTTTTTGGCGGGTCAAGAGGTCAAAAATCCTCTTGCAAGCAAGCTTGCATCGGCTTTCTGACCTTTTGACCCTGGTATCATAGCAATTACGAAATTATAAAAGTTAAAGGTCCTTAAAGATTCCGATTCTGGCGAGTAAGGAAATAGCTTACTTAAACGGAAGACTGAACTGAAGCACAAAAATATCAGAATATTCTGAATTACGCAAAATATAAAAACAACATTGACAATTCAGGAAAGCCGT
>NZ_JAQEUJ010000059.1:0-1182 GCF_027695515.1 Coprococcus sp. LG101-27 | reverse complement strand
TCTTTAATAACAAAGAAGATCTGCTGCAGCTTTATAATGCGATCAACCACACGGACTATCAGAATCCCGATGACCTGGAGGTAAATACATTGGAAGATGTCCTTTATCTGTCCATGAAAAATGATGTATCCTTTTTGGTTGGCGGAACCATGAATCTGTATGAACATCAAAGCACTTTTAACCCAAACATGCCACTTCGCGGAGTCTTTTATTTCTCCCGGTTATATGAAGGGTATGTTGCAGATAATAATCTGATGATCTACCATGAAAAAAGAGTCCGGCTTCCAAAGCCGAAATATATTGTCTTTTACAATGGTACAAAAAACCAGCCAGATTCTATGGAGTTAAGGCTTTCAGACTGCTTTGAAAATACAGATAACGAAGCACCTTGCCTGGAATGCACCGCAACCATGTTGAATATCAACTATGGTCACAATCAGGAACTGATGAAGCACTGCAGAAGGCTTAAAGAATATTCCATATTTGTCCAATGTGTCAGGGAATATATACAATCGGAACCTTCTGTGGAAGATGCATTAGAAAAGGCAATTGATACCTGTATTAATCAGGACGTGTTGGCAGATTTTCTGAAAAAACATCGAGCGGAGGTGACAAATATGATTCTGACGACATATGACAAAGACTTATATGAGAAAACCTTGAAGGAAGATGCCAGAGAAGAAGGTAGAAAAGAAGGTATGGAATATCTAAATCAGCTAAACAAATATCTCTTAAAAGCCAAGCGCTACAGCGATCTCGAACGCGCTACCGAAGATATCGAATACCAAAAGAAACTATTAAAAGAATTCGGCATTGAATAATCCCAAAACATAAATCCCATGTCCGATCACAAACTAAGATGCAATTCATCTTTTCCTGTCATCCGGCATGGGATTTTTCTTTTTAATTCTATAGAAAAATTTTATTCTTTATTAATTGCTTTTCACCAAAAACTCCAGTACCATCTAAATAGGCGTATGTAGAAAATCAAATCATATATCATATATGAATTCTTTGTCGAATTTACTTATGAACTGTTTTCTATTATAATGGAGGTAAGCAATGGAAAAACAAAAGAAGAAATCTCGCCATAGCAAACAAACCCACAACCGGCAATATAAGGACCGATTATGGAGAATGGTCTTTAATAACAAAGAAGATCTGCTGCAGCTTTATAATGCG
>NZ_JAQEUJ010000058.1:0-1236 GCF_027695515.1 Coprococcus sp. LG101-27 | reverse complement strand
GATTGTGATAATCAGATTGATATGGTCAATCGTGAAAAAGTGGAAGATTTTTGCAAAACAGCGGAGAAAGAAGAACAGGCAGCAGTAGATATTGTACAACCGAACAGAGATTCGCTACAATATTAATTTATGTATAATTATGTTGTAGGTACAAAAATAGTGTGACAGCGAGGTAGAGAAAATGGAAGAGCAGATAAAAAAGATTTATGAAAAGCAGAAAAATGGACGCATCAGGATGATACGGAATGTGCTGTTGATTTATGCAGCATTGATTTGTGTGGTGAGTATTTTCAAAGGAAATCCGTTCCCGCATCAGGAGACAGTACTCTTTTTCGATGTGAAGCAGCCGGGCTGGGTCACGACAGATCCCTGGCTTCTGTGGATTTGCGTGGTGGTTGATCTGATTGCAGGTATATTCATTTTAATCAGGGACATTCTCAGAGATTTTTCAAAAATTGACCGGATTCTGTCACAGCAATGTGATGCAGAAAAATATTCAGAAATGCTGGAAGAGTTGGTAAAGTACGGAAAGAGCTTGGATTATCATGGATTTCAAAAAAGTGTCATGCTGATAGCTGAGTCTAAATATGTAGTTGCACTGATCATAAATGGGCAGTTGCAGAAGGCAGAAGAGTATATAAAGAATGAATGGGAAGGAAAAAGAGAGGGACGTTCCTGGCAGCAGGTCATGACGAATCTCGAACTGTCGAAGAAATATCAGGAGAAAGATGCGGCAGGTTATTCGGCTACATTAGAAAAAGCAGGGAAAGTATTTCAAAAGAATCCACTGTTTATGGCAAAAAATTTGATGCTGAAAGGTGAAGATGAGGCAGCAGTAAGATTACTGGAAAATGATACGGAAAAGCTGCCTTATTATGAGGTTACACGCAGATTCCTGCTGGGAGTATGTTACTACCGAATCGGAAAAGAAGAGCAGGGAAAAGAATGTATGGAATATGTAATTGGGCATGGAAATACGTTGAAGTGCAAAGAAGAAGCGGAAAAATATGTAACAGTGTAAGTAAGGATGTTCTTTAAAATGACAGGGTAACAAAAATGGAGAAGATATAGAGGATGGTAATAAAATAGGATATATCGCACATAAAGATGGTGAATCTGGAGTATACAATTCCTGAAAATAGACTTGGTTTTTAAATATTACAAGTGTAAGATTTAAGGAACAAAAAAATTAGAAGAAAGGAATCGGTGGAAGTGGTTATGTTGTTAAAAAAGATG
>NZ_JAQEUJ010000057.1:0-1644 GCF_027695515.1 Coprococcus sp. LG101-27 | reverse complement strand
ATGGTAAATCCAAGTGCAATTGGATACCGTAATGATATGGGGGTGGTAAAGGAGAAAAAAATGGGAAAATTGTCAAGAAGAGATATGGAAGAGTTAAGAGAAGCCTGCAGCTACGATTGCGGATATACCGATACAGAAGAGGTTGTAAAAGATATCACAGCACAGGTTCTTGAAGAATTGGATTCGGATACAACATATGGAGATGAGGTTGGTCTGGTAGACAGCGACAGAGGCGAAGAATTTACAACACTGGATGACTTTGTGAGAATCTTCTGGGATAAGGCAGTAGAAAAGATCCTGAATGTTGTAGAGTCACAGGGGAGGTAAGCACATGGAAAATAGAGAATTAAAAGCGTGTCCATTTTGCGGTGAAGAGCCAACCATGACAACAGTAGGCAACACATCAAGTAATTATGATGTGGGCTTTGATTTTTATGTAAAATGTTATGGATGCGGAATTAGTCTTCCAAGACGATATGAAGTAAGAATGACACTTGAAAATGGTGAGCTGAGAATAACAAAAGACGAAAGAAACAAAGCGATTGAGGAATGGAACAAGAGAGGAAAAAAAGACCAATGAAACTGATTGATGCGGACGCACTAATAAAAAGACTTGATTTAGGCAGTGAAGATACTTTTGTCTTTGTGAATTTTAAAGACATCGTGGAAATTATAAAAAAACAGCCAGAAGCGTACAAAGCAGATGTTGTAGCAACTGAGTTGGAGCAATTAAAGTTGGATGGAGCTTGCAATAATGAAGACTGCAGACATTGCAAATATTTCGCAGAGTGCTGGGATGGAGAAATGAGTAGCTATCTTGCGCTGGATAAAGCGATTGAAATCGTAAAGAGGAGTGGACTGGATGAAAGTTAAGATCGAAGACTTCTTACTGGCAATGGGAGATTATTGCAGAGAGCATAGTACTGAAGAGTGTGCTTCTTGCAAAATGAGTGTAGATCATGAAGATCCGGGCGATGGTACAGTTTTTTATGGATGCGCTATGTTTGGATGCGAGTATCCAAAATATGCCAAGATGGTGAAAAAAGAAATTTTGAAGTACATGAAAGAAAAGGGGAAAAATCAATGATTAAAGGCAAAGCAAAAATGGAGTTCGGAACAGGTGATATCAGAATGACTGGCGCTTTGAGCGGTGGCATCGGAGCATTGTGCTGTATTACACAGGAACCACATAAGATAGGGGAAATAGTTTCGGTCGAAGATACATGGAATGTAGATCAGGCGGAAGTTATCCTGACATTCACGAAGACAGAAAGTATAGATGCACTCATAGCAGAATTGCAAGACGTAAAAGCAATGATGAATGGAAGTTATCCATTTGAGAATGGAAGAGTCATGCAAAAAGATTTAGATTTTGATGCATTTATACGTAGAGAGGATATAGAAGATGAATAGAGAGATTCTTTTTAGAGCGAAGAAAGTTGACGGTGGAGAATGGGTTGAGGGATATGTGGTTCAAAGATATGGTGCATGGTTCATGTATGATATCAAAAATGCGGATACGTGCAGACAGAATAGCTATCTCGTTGATTCGGATACGATCTGCCGGTACACTGGACTCACGGATAAGAATGGAAAGAAGATATGGGAGAATGATATCCTTATGTGCCATGATAATCCGGTTGA
>NZ_JAQEUJ010000056.1:0-1653 GCF_027695515.1 Coprococcus sp. LG101-27 | reverse complement strand
TGAAGGCTACACCGGTTATGTCGGCTCGGCTCGAAAATTATGGAAGAAGTTTTAATTGATGATAATATGGTTTTTGATATTGATAATTTAAAAGGATTTCTTAATGATACCAGTTCATTTGGGTTTATAGCTAAAGAAAATAATAAAATTATAGGATTTGCATATTGCTATACACTTTTAAGACCTGATGGAAAAACAATGTTTTATTTACACTCAATAGGAATGTTACCTAACTATCAAGACAAAGGTTATGGTTCAAAATTATTATCTTTTATTAAGGAATATTCTAAAGAGATTGGTTGTTCTGAAATGTTTTTAATAACTGATAAAGGTAATCCTAGAGCTTGCCATGTATATGAAAAATTAGGTGGTAAAAATGATTATAAAGATGAAATAGTATATGTATATGATTATGAAAAAGGTGATAAATAAATGAATATAGTTGAAAATGAAATATGTATAAGAACTTTAATAGATGATGATTTTCCTTTGATGTTAAAATGGTTAACTGATGAAAGAGTATTAGAATTTTATGGTGGTAGAGATAAAAAATATACATTAGAATCATTAAAAAAACATTATACAGAGCCTTGGGAAGATGAAGTTTTTAGAGTAATTATTGAATATAACAATGTTCCTATTGGATATGGACAAATATATAAAATGTATGATGAGTTATATACTGATTATCATTATCCAAAAACTGATGAGATAGTCTATGGTATGGATCAATTTATAGGAGAGCCAAATTATTGGAGTAAAGGAATTGGTACAAGATATATTAAATTGATTTTTGAATTTTTGAAAAAAGAAAGAAATGCTAATGCAGTTATTTTAGACCCTCATAAAAATAATCCAAGAGCAATAAGGGCATACCAAAAATCTGGTTTTAGAATTATTGAAGATTTGCCAGAACATGAATTACACGAGGGCAAAAAAGAAGATTGTTATTTAATGGAATATAGATATGATGATAATGCCACAAATGTTAAGGCAATGAAATATTTAATTGAGCATTACTTTGATAATTTCAAAGTAGATAGTATTGAAATAATCGGTAGTGGTTATGATAGTGTGGCATATTTAGTTAATAATGAATACATTTTTAAAACAAAATTTAGTACTAATAAGAAAAAAGGTTATGCAAAAGAAAAAGCAATATATAATTTTTTAAATACAAATTTAGAAACTAATGTAAAAATTCCTAATATTGAATATTCGTATATTAGTGATGAATTATCTATACTAGGTTATAAAGAAATTAAAGGAACTTTTTTAACACCAGAAATTTATTCTACTATGTCAGAAGAAGAACAAAATTTGTTAAAACGAGATATTGCCAGTTTTTTAAGACAAATGCACGGTTTAGATTATACAGATATTAGTGAATGTACTATTGATAATAAACAAAATGTATTAGAAGAGTATATATTGTTGCGTGAAACTATTTATAATGATTTAACTGATATAGAAAAAGATTATATAGAAAGTTTTATGGAAAGACTAAATGCAACAACAGTTTTTGAGGGTAAAAAGTGTTTATGCCATAATGATTTTAGTTGTAATCATCTATTGTTAGATGGCAATAATAGATTAACTGGAATAATTGATTTTGGAGATTCTGGAATTATAGATGAATATTGTGATTTTATA
>NZ_JAQEUJ010000055.1:0-1655 GCF_027695515.1 Coprococcus sp. LG101-27 | reverse complement strand
CAATGTCATTAAGTTAAGGAAAAATAATTAGATTCTTATATTAGAAATAATATAGGAGTCTTTTTATTTTGTAAAAATAGTTGACAAACAAGATAGAATGTGCGGCCGCTTTCGCTACCGATATATATTAAGGTTGCGAAAGCGGCCCTTGTAATTAAGGAATATCTTGATTGCAAGGAGGATACATTATGAGTCACTATATTGAAAAGGTTACGGTTTCACTAGAAAATCTAATTTCAGAATTGGCAAGAAATCCATCTTTGTTCTTGAAAAATCCAGATACTGATTTTTCAAGAAACCGCAAAATTAATTTTAAGACATGTGTTGGCATTACCATGAATTCCGGCGGTTGCACGCTGAATAAAGAACTCTTGGATTTTTTCGATTTTGATGTGAATGCTCCTACTGTTTCAGCGTATACACAGCAGCGGGCTAAAATTCTACCAGAAGCATTTGAATACTTATTTCATGCGTTTACAGAAGAAAATGTTCAAACAAAAAACTTATATGAGGGATATCAACTTTTGGCTTGCGATGGCAGCAATCTAACTATTGCACCGAATCTAAACGACCCGGAAACTCTTTGGAAATCAAATCAACTTGGTGCAACCGGTAATCACTTACATCTAAATGCCCTGTATGATGTTTTAAACAGAACTTATATTGATGCATTGGTTCAAACTGCCTCTACGTATCAAGAACACAGAGCATGCATTCAAATGATAGAAAGGGTGACATTGGACAAAGTTATATTAATTGCTGATAGAGGATATGAAAACTATAACATTATGTCTCACGCAATAGAAAAAGGCTGGAAATTTTTGATTAGAATAAAAGATGTTCACAGCAATGGCATTGCATCAGGCTTAGAACTTCCACAAACGGCAGTTTTTGATATGGATATCAATCTGATTCTGACACGAAATCAAACTAAGTCAAAGAAACAAGCAGGATATAAATTCATGCCAACAGTACAAACCTTTGATTATCTTCCAATAGGAAGCAAAGAGGATTATCCTATCTCCTTTAGAATTGCAAGGTTTAAAATAGCAGATGATTCCTACGAAACAGTAATTACAAACTTGGACCGTTTTTGCTTTTCGGCAGAAAAACTTAAGGAATTATATCACTTAAGATGGGGCATAGAAACATCATTTCGTGAATTGAAATATGCTATAGGGCTAACTAGTTTTCATGCCAAAAAAGTGGATTACATAAAGCAAGAAATATTTGCAAGATTGACCTTATATAATTACTGCGAATTAATTACAACATATGTAGTTGAACACACAGAAAATATAAGTAAGAAAAATCAGGTGAACTTTACTATTGCCATTTACATTTGCAGAGAATATCTGCGACGCAAACGGAAATTTCGTCCACCTGATGTGGTTAAACTGATAGAAAAACATATATTACCAATAAGACCTGGGCGTCGAGACCCTCGGAAAGTCAAACCTCAGGCGTCAGTAAGTTTTCTATACAGGGTAGCATAACCATTCATCATTATATAGGATTATAGACAGATGTACAATCCATCTGTCTGTTTGCCGTGCAAAAAAACAGATAACAAAATGAAAAAAGCAAAATACAAGTGAGATTTTACCTACTTGCATTCTGCTTTTTTTAATTTTTAAATTAACTTAATGACATTG
>NZ_JAQEUJ010000054.1:0-1724 GCF_027695515.1 Coprococcus sp. LG101-27 | reverse complement strand
CAATTTTTGTGGTGATATCGCCAAGCTTACGCTGTTCCCAAGAATGCACTTTTTATAATTGTTCTCTTACCATCATCAACGCATATCCCAGTAAATTTTGTCCTCTCCATTTACTCCGATTAAATCTATTTTCATCCTTCATAGATAATCCGATTCCCCAAATCTGATCTTTAACAGCACACTCTACCAAAATCGCATTATCAGTTCCTATAAGTTTCTCTTTTAAATCATGATTTTGAGAAAATTTTGCAAGAAGTCCTTCATAAACAACAATCTGCCTTACTCCATTCCAAAAATTTTCATCATATCCTTTAACATCTCTTCCTAACTTCTTAATCTGTGCCACATCTTCTGTCTGCAAAATCTTATCTGCCATCTTTTTGTCTTGAAAACACTGTGCTTTCCGATACATCATAAATTGTTCCATAGAAGAAAAATCTATTCCATCTACACTAAACTGCACCGGATACCAATTACTCAAATATCCGTTTTCCTCATATGGATTATGAAAACACATAATTTGCATTATTCTTCACCTACTTTTTTTACTGCCAAATCAAGTTCCAGATCATGTAATCCATGGTACGCTTTCTCCAAAAATTCTATCGGTACTTTCTGAATCACTTCTGCACTTGGAATATTGTAATACCATTGGTAATAAGCATAAAACTCGCCAATCCAATCTGGCATAAAGCCTTTCATCCCTTCACCATTCTTTAGCGAATATTGTTCCGTTTTTAGAAAATATTCCCACAATTCTTTGCAATCCATAGTATTTACATAAGCCTGTGCTTCATCAATACTTTTTCTTGTGTTACTTTTCATGTAAGTCTTAATAAATTCTTCCGTATCTTTATCTGGAAACTTCTGTGCTACAAAGTCAAACAACTTTCCCTGTGTTTCCACGACATCACTTAAATAATCTTCTGCATATGCTCTCATCATCATCTCTCCCGTTCTAAAGCAATGTACTGAATACTTTCGTTACCTTGTTTGCATCAGAATCTACCAATTCCCGCATTTTTTGTCTTGCTGATATATCTCGCTGATTATATTTTTCTCTAAACTCTGTATAATCAACAGACAATAATCCTTCTTTTACTTCTTGCAATTTTGAATATGCTAATTCAGATTTAACACAATATTGAATTCCCAAACCTCCTAAAGATAAAAGTTCTTTCAAAATATCAATGTCAATATTATCTCTCACAAATTCTTTTGCAATATAAAAATATGACGCATTAGCTCTCCAACCTTTTATAACATCATATCCACTTGTATCAATTCCATATTTGTCAATAAATCTTTTAGATAACATTCGATAACGTTTGGAATCCGCTGCATCTCTATGCTTCATCAACTCTGCTATCCATGAAAGTACATCTTTTTCTTGAAAATTCAGAATTTTCAAATCATCCGTATCCAATTCATATTGATGAACCCAGCCATTCGTAACATTCGGTTTACAAACCGCCCATTCTTTTGCAAGATCTATATTTCCAGTTAAATAAAAGCCCATTCCATAATCATGCTTTTTTTCACCAAGTCCATATGTCGGCACTACAATTTTTTTAGAAGTTCCATGAAATAACGTTATTTTTTCCATTGTTTCACCTTTTTCTTTATACAAACATGTTCTGTAGCATATATTTTTTTATTTCTTTTAGTTCATTACACTTTCGTTGGTGAAGAGTGATGAGGTGGTCGAGGTTGGCAAAATATTG
>NZ_JAQEUJ010000053.1:0-1857 GCF_027695515.1 Coprococcus sp. LG101-27 | reverse complement strand
CCTTTTCTTGTGCAAAAAAATAACTGCCAGACCTCGAAAGAATCTGGCAGTTGGTGTAAAATTAAGTTATGCTACTAACTAAATTATTACAAAAAGATTATACGAAAAATTCAGACGGATATCAACTTAAACTTCCGTTAAATCTTGAAACAATCATTCCTGAAGATGATTCTGTTCGATTACTAAGTCAGTTTGTGGAGGCTATGGATTTGACTGACCTATATTCTACTTATGAAAGAATAAATTCTGTGTCGCCCAGAACACTTTTGAAGATTGTGCTCTATTCTTACATGAACGGGGATTACTCCTCTCGTTCCATGGAACTAAATTGTAAAAGAGATATCAATTTTATGTTTCTTCTAGAAGGTTACCCAGCTCCTGATCATGCAACATTTGCAAGGTTTAGAAGTATCCATTTTGCTCCCTGTTCTAAACGTATCCTTGCAGAAATGTCTAATGCATTGTTTGATATGGGAGAAATTTCCGGAGAGACCATTTTTATTGATGGTACAAAAATTGAAGCCAGTGCCAATAAGTATACTTTCGTCTGGAAGAAGGCAGTAACAAAAAACCAGGCAAAACTTTTGCAGAAACTTGCTGATTTTGTAGCTGAGTGTGAGTTGCTTTATGATATAAAAATCGTTTATGGAAATACGATAAAAATAAAGCATGTAAAGAAGCTCCGCAAAAAACTGTATGCATTAAAAGAAACTGAAAATATAGTGTTTGTGCATGGGATTGGGAAAAGAAAAACTCCGCTTCAAAAAAGTATTGAAACTCTTGAAAGTTATTTGAGCCGGCTCAAAAAGTATAACCAGCAGATATATATCTGTGCGGAACGCAACAGTTATTCAAAGACAGATCATGATGCTACTTTTATGCGAATGAAGGAGGATGCCATGGGAAACGGACAGTTAAAGCCTGCTTATAATCTTCAGCATGGCGTGGATTCTGAATACATCACATGGCTTACCATAGGTCCCCAGCCTACTGATACCACAACGCTGATACCATTTTTGAAAGATGCACAGGAGCATTTGAAATTCAAATATAAAAACATAACAGCAGATGCTGGATATGAAAGTGAAGAAAACTATCTGTTTCTAGAAGCAAACGGTCAGCTTTCTTATATAAAACCTGCGAACTATGAGATTTCCAAAACCCGTAAATATAAAAATGATATCGGTAAGATAGAAAATATGGAGTATGATGTAAAAAAAGATATCTATACCTGTAGAAATGGTAAAAAATTAGGTGTAGATCATATCCGCCACTCAAAAAGCAAAACAGGATATGTAAGCGAAAAAACGATTTATAAATGTGAGGACTGTAATGGATGCCCTTACAAAAGCGAATGCATCAAAGGGAATAATTGCAAAACACCTTTGGAAGAACGGACAAAGACACTTCAGGTTGCGAAAATATTTCTAAAACATAGAAAAGAAGATTTAGACCGGATACTCTCAGAAAAAGGGATTCTCTTCAGGACAAACCGAAGTATACAGGCGGAAGGCTCCTTTGGAGATTTAAAACAGGATATGCAGTTCCGCAGATATTTAAGCAAAGGAAATGCAAATGTTCTTGCAGAGAGTACGTTGCTTGCCATGGCAAGAAACATAAACAAACTGCATAATAAGATTCAAAATGGAAGAACCGGAACACATTTATTTCCGATAAAAAGTGCCTAAATTTTGACTTATCAAAACAATTTTTCAAGCCAACAAAAATGGCTTATTAAAGTACGTCTTTAATAATAGCCTGTAACAATGAAAAGCGTTTTTTGATGGATTTTATCCTTAAAACAGCAAAAAGGAAGCTGCCGCTTCACGAAAATTCATTCGTTAAAGCGACAGCCCC
>NZ_JAQEUJ010000052.1:0-2999 GCF_027695515.1 Coprococcus sp. LG101-27 | reverse complement strand
TTAGGGGCTGCTCGCCCCTAATGACCCGAGTTCCATGGAGACGGCGTGAAACCTTAGTTAGGAGAGGTACTGTGTTGCTGGTATGCTATAATGCTGGTTATCAGGTAGGCAAGTTAACGGGCTTGCCGAGTAGACGGAAAGGAATCATGAGTATGGCGAGATACCACTACACGCGAGAGAACGAAAACGGCGTGGTACTCTATCTGGAATCGGAACCGGCGGAAGATGCGATGGATGAGTTCGACGATGAGATTGCCGTTGGGTTCAGCGGAAACGGGTATCTGAGGTTTTGGACGAGGTGCCGCAGGGCGGCGGAAGCGCTGCCGAATGGTCTCAAGTATGCGGCGGGCGGCAGATGCGTAATCACAGATACGTTCACGGGCGAGGAAAAGATTTGGAGGGTAGGGCTTTAACCATAGGCATTTAGGGCATCCGGGAGGGTGCCTTTTTGCTATGTATAATATGCAGGATGTGTGGAGTTTCCCGCTCATATCGTGTTTTCCTGCTTGCTGGTATGCCAGTCTGCTATATTTATAGACAGCAAGAGGGGCGGCAAGCAGAGCTTCCCAAAGGCAGAAGGGACTTCAAGATGGCTACTTTGGATGTTACGGAGAAGGTCAACGTCCTCGTGGACGCGATTGGCTGGGAGAGTTTTTGCGAAGAGCTGATGGAACGGATGGACGAGGACGTTCTCGATGCCGTCTGCGACCGTATCGCACCGCGTTACGGCGTGGAGCTTGCGGGGAGTCGCTATGCAGCCTAAAGACACGGAGGAGCGTCGCAGGGCAATCGACCGAGTGAACCGGGCATATGCCGATGAGGACTACGATAGGTACGAAAGGCTCATCGAGCGCTATTGTCATAGGTTCGGGTTTGACGGCGATTACGGTCTTTTTGAGGATGCCTGCACGGATGCCCGTTTGTTCGGTCACGGAATCGGCTAGAGGAGGAAACATGACGCTCGAGGAACTGTTCGAGGAGACTTGCATTCAGGGTGAAATCGCGATTCAAAGCTATGATTCGACGGGTACTACGATTGAGCACTATCTAGGTGATGCGGAGGAGTTCTACCCTGACGAACACCCGCAAATCCTTGAAAGGGAGGTCGGCTATATCTTCCCGCTCATGGAGGTAGAACCGACCATCTGTATCGAGCTGAAAGATGAGGGATGAGCGGAATGAAGGTCAAGGAGTTGATGGATAGCCTGAAAGGGGATTGTTACCGCTTTCGCGTCCATTATCCAGAGGAATGGGAGTTTGGACTCATAACGGGAGCGACTTTCTTTGGCAAACGTGGGCTGGTCTTGCAGCATGGGGAGGATGACGTGAGTTCTTTCACACTGAACCCGTCTTGGCTTTCCTGCGAGGACGAGACGCAGCGTTGCATCATGGTCGAGATTTATTTGGAGCCGTAAGGATGGGCGCGGGGAGTAAGCCCCTGCGCCCGTGGCAGGTCTGCGCAGGGGATGTTATCGGTAGTGGCAAGCGGGTCGAGTACGTGTTCGAGCGGTACGGGGAACTGTACATAAACGCAAGCGACGAGGAGCTTGTGCGGCAGGGGAAGCGAACCTATGGAGAGGAGCTTACAAGGCTCTACGACCTCGACCTTTCCGGGTGGAGGGTCATCGGCCATTACGGGTGCGGACGCGGCTACGAGGGACGAAGCTGGTATGACATGGGGAAGCCGTTCGGACGGCGCTAGAGAAGGGATGAATATGGGCAAGGAGAAAATCGAGGAGAAGGACGTGCGGCTTCTGAGGTATGCCGTCGAGCAGGCGTTTGACGGGGCGATGAGGGACGGGGCATTGACACTGTTGAACCGTCTGGTCGATTCGGCTTCGGAAGCGGCAAATCTTGAGGAAGAGCTTCTGAACCTCAAGGGGGAGTACCAGAGGAGCGTGGAGAACTCGAAGAGAGGGGCATTCAAACGCCTTGATGCTGCCTACAAGCGCAAATGCAGGCGAGAGAAGCGAATGGCGAAGGGGCAGATGCTTTGCGCAGACGGCAAGCCGGTCATGTTCGGTGAGACCCTTTACGGAGGGGACGGACGCGATTGGTTGATTGTCGGGATTGCCGGAGCGTGGTCGTATGACGTGTACGGGCTGCACGTCGCGCACGACGGGAAAAAAGAGAAGAAACCGCTTCGAGCGGAATGGCTTGTCCATGAGCTGACGGATGCCGGGGAGGAGGTTTAGGAAAAGGATGCTGCCAACAAAGAAGCGCTGTCCTAGGTGCGGGCGTGTGCTGCCAGCGGAAGCGTTCAACTTGGTTCGCGGCGGAAGGGAGCTTGCCGGGTGGTGCCGTGTGTGCAACCACCGCTATTATCTCGACCGCAAGGAAGCGGGATTCGTCAGGAAGAACCCGAGCGGGCGGAGGATTGCGCATGGAGGGTATACCGATGCGGTCGGCAGGTATATCGACCTCGGATAGGGAAAGGACGGGCATCCGGGAGGGTGCCCTTTTTTCGTGCAGGATATGCAGGATGTATGGAGTGTACGGTTCACCTGCTTGCTGGTATGCCGGTCTGCTATATTTATAGACAGCAAGGGGGACGGCAACCGAGCCGCCCTATGGCAGAAGGGACTTCAAGATGAAGAACGTCAGGGAGCTTGAGACCTATGGTGCAATCCTTATCGGCTGCGGGATTATGGCGTACACGCTCATGCTTGCGAGCGTGGATGCGCCGGTCTGGGCGACAATCGAGTTTGTTATGGGTACGCTCTTCATGGTGGTCGGCGTGTGGTGCGTCTACCTTGCGGGTATGGAGTACGACTACCAGATGGAAAAGCGCCGCTACCGTAACAAGAGGTAAGCACTAGCAGACCATAACCGCTATCGGGAGGAGTTCGGTCGGTAAAGGAGCTAGGGCATCCGGGAGGATGCCCTTTTTCTTTGGCTTTTTGGGAGCCGCCCTGCGGGCGGCGTGAAGGCGCGGGGGCGTTGCGGGAACGGGGACTCGGGGGCGGCTTTCCCACCCTTCCAACAGCCTGCGGGTCGGG
>NZ_JAQEUJ010000051.1:3797-4464 GCF_027695515.1 Coprococcus sp. LG101-27 | reverse complement strand
CCCTGACTGCAATACTGCCGCACTTTCCAAAGGGGCATACAGAGGGAAAAACCTTAAAAATGATACCGAGACGCTACACCAAAACAGCCTATCTGCGTACATCAGATAGAAACGGAGAAAGGAGCCGGTTATGGCAAGAATGAGCAACAAGCGACGGCTGGAATGGTCTTTCTTCTTAAATGACCGCAGCCGTATCACTTACAACGAACTGTGCCGGAAATGCCAGCACGAATGCAAACAGAGCTTCCGGGCGGTTGTGGTTGACTGCCCGAAGTATCTTTCCAAGCGTTCCAAGAAAAAGGACAAAACTGCCGGAAACGGCAAAATCCCTTAGGAACTAAGGGCGCACTTCTATACATAGTCTAAAGACCATGTATCGTGCGTCCTGTGGAGCTTACCTCTGTCGCTGATAAAATCAGCAATCCGAGGTCTGCGTTCGCTTCGCTCCGACAAGGTGGCTACACCCCCCTTGCGCCGCTAAGGCGGCTATCCCCTGTGTACCCTCCGAAAAGAGAAATCCGCTCTGCGGTTTTCCCTTTTCATCGGGTTTTATAGAAGCACTGACACACGGACTGTCTGCGGATGGTCTTTCTTTATCTTATAAGTAAAGGATGTGAGAACATGGAAAAATCTTTGGAACAGTTGAAACAGGAATATGAAAAAACCA
>NZ_JAQEUJ010000051.1:0-3787 GCF_027695515.1 Coprococcus sp. LG101-27 | reverse complement strand
GGTTCCCGGAAACAGAGGACGCATCGGCTGATTACCCGTGGGGCAGCCGTTGAGAGCATTGCGCCACAGACAAAGGAGCTATCCGAAGCGGAATTTTATTCCCTCATGGAAAGCATTTTGAATCTGCCGCAGGCGGAGCATTTCATCCGGTCTGCCACAGAGAACCACGCCCGTATTTCCGGGCAGGAGAAAGGCGGTGACTAAGGATAGCACTTTATCATTTTTCAATCGCACAGATAAAGCGCAGCGCCGGTCAGAGCGCCATTGCCAGCGCAGCCTACCGAGCCGGGGAGCGTCTTTACAGTAGCTACTATGGAGAAGCCAGCGATTACACCAAAAAGGGCGGCGTGATCGCTTCGGAAATCATGCTGCCACCCCATGCGCCGGAAATATATCTTGACCGGGCGACCCTCTGGAATGCTGTGGAGAACTGCGAGAAACATCCAAAAGCACAGCTTGCCTATTCCTTTGATATTGCCATGCAGAATGAATTGACGCTGGAAGAAAACATGGAGCTGGCGAGGAAGTTCGTGCAGGAGCAGTTTGTGGCAAAAGGCATGATTGCCGATCTTGCTTTTCACAGTCCGGAGAAAGAGGACGGCGGTATCCCAAACCCGCATTTCCATGTGATGACAACAATGCGCCCTTTGAACCCGGATGGCACATGGGGACAAAAACAGCGGCGGGAATATCTTCTTGATGAAGATGGAAACCGAATCCGGGATAAAAATGGCGATTATATGTTTAATGCTGTCCACACAACAGACTGGCACGAGCCGGAAACACTGGAACACTGGCGGGAGCAGTGGGCGGCTGCCGTTAATACAAAATTTGAGGAAAAAGGACTGGATGTGCGTATCGACCACCGTTCCTATGTGCGGCAGGGGCTTGACCTGATACCTACTGTCCACGAGGGAGCTAATGTCCGGCAGATGGAAGCAAAGGGCATCCGCACCGAGAAAGGGGAACTGAACCGCTGGATTAAAGCCACCAACCGGCTCATGCAGGATGTGAGGAAGAAGATCAAAGCCCTGTTTGTCTGGATGGCAGAGGTAAAAGAAGAACTTTCCAAACCACAGACACCGAACCTTGCCGACCTGCTGATCGCTTATTACAACCAGCGCAACGCAGGGGCATGGAGCAATAAAGCCAGAACCGGAAACTTAAAGCAGTTTGCCGAAGCCGTCAATTATCTGACGGAAAACAAGCTGCTCACATTAGAGGATTTGCAGGAGCGTCTTTCCTCTGTCAGTGAAGAATTTGAAGCATTAAGCGGCTCCATGAAAAAGAAATCTGCCCGGATAAAGGAATTGCAGGAATTGATACGGGAGGGCGAGAATTACCAGCGGCTAAAACCTATTCATACGGAATTGAACAATATCAAGTTTAAGAAACAGAGGGAGAAATTTGAAACATCCCACGATGCGGAGTTACGGCTGTTTTATGCCGCCCGCCGTATTCTGAAAGAAAAACTGGACGGAAAACCCATTGCCCTGAAAGCATGGAAACAGGAATACGCACAGTTAAAAACAGAGTATGCCGAACTGTCTCCGCAGCACAAGCCACTCCGGGAGGAAGTCATACGGCTGCGGCAGGTGCAGAACGCCGTAGATACCGCACTGCGCCGGAGGGAGCAGCCACAGGAAGTACAGAGAAAGAAACATGAGATGGAGCTATGATATAACCGGCAGCTTTACCGCTACCGGTATTTTTACGGAGGGAGCATTTGAATGTATTTGAAGCGGTGAAACAGTCTGTTACCACACGGCAGGCTGCTTCATTCTATGGAATCCGGGTGGGGAGAAACGGCATGGTCTGCTGTCCATTCCACAATGACCGCACGCCCAGCATGAAAGTGGACAGCCGCTTTTACTGCTTCGGCTGCGGGGCTTCCGGGGATGTGATCGACTTTGCCGCTTTGCTGCATGGATTGGGGAAACGGGAAGCTGCGGTCAGGCTTGCGGAGGACTTCGGCGTTTCCTATGAGAAATCCGGCAATGCGCCGCCAGATAGGAAGCGTCACAACAGGTCACAGCCCCGACAAAAATCAGCGGAGCAGAGATTTCAGGAAACGGAACGGTATTGTTTCCGGGTGCTATGCGATTATCAGCGCCTGCTGGAACATTGGAAAACAGCATACGCCCCACAGCCGCAGGATGCCATCTGGCATCCTCTTTTTGTGGAAGCGTTGCAGAGGATAAGCTACACAGAATACCTTTTGGATATTTTGTTATACGGAGAAATAGAAGAAAAAGCGGCATTGATCGCCGCACAGGGAAAGGAGGTGCTGCGGCTTGAACAGCGAATTTCAGAGCTTGCCGCCGGAAACGCAGGAAGCGGTCAAAAGGACGATGGACACAATGGAACCGGCGCAGACACCGGAAGAAATCCGGGAGACGTTAGAGGGGACGCAGAAAGGCGGCGTGAAGAACAGCATCCGAAACTGCCTGACGGTGTTCCAGCGTGACCCGCTGTTTCGTGGGGCGCTGCGTCTGAACCTTTTGACGGAGCAGATTGACATTGTGAAGCCGCTGGGCTGGGAGCGCACCAGTACCACGCTGACCGACATGGACATGAACTACCTGCTTTTGTATCTGGAAGAAAATTACGGGCTTACCAGCGAGAAAAAGGTGCAGAGCGCCATCAAGATTGTTGCCAATGAAAACCGCTACCATCCGGTCAGGGATTACCTGAACAGCCTGCAATGGGACGGCACAGAGCGCATCCGTTACGCCCTGCATCACTTTCTGGGAGCCGATACGGACGAATACACCTATGAAGCCTTGAAACTGTTCCTGATAGGAGCCATCCGGCGGGTATTCAGACCGGGGAGCAAGTTTGAGGTCATGCTCTGTCTGGTTGGTGGTCAGGGAGCCGGGAAATCTACCTTTTTCCGGCTGCTGGCAGGTAGGGACGAATGGTTTTCAGACGATTTGAAGAAGCTGGACGATGAAAATGTGTACCGCAAGCTGCAAGGGCATTGGATTATCGAGATGTCGGAGATGATTGCCACAGCCAACGCCAAGAGTATTGAGGAAATCAAGTCATTCTTAAGCCGCCAGAAAGAAACCTACAAAGTGCCGTATGAGACACACCCGGCAGACCGGCTGCGGCAATGTGTATTCGGAGGGACGACCAACCGGCAGGACTTTTTACCCCGTGACCGCACCGGCAACCGGCGCTTTCTCCCCGTGACGGTGTACCCGGAACGGGCGGAGGTTCACATACTGGACGATGAAGCGGCGGCGAGGGCGTATATCGAACAGATGTGGGCGGAAGCCATGACGATTTATCGCAGTGGGAAGTATAAGCTGTCATTCAGCATAGAAATGAACCGATACCTGAACGCCCATCAGCAGGACTTCATGCAGGAGGACACACAGGCTGGCATGATCTACGCCTATTTGGAGGACTACACCGGTGACAGGGTATGCTCCAAGCAGCTTTATGAGGAAGCGCTGGGGAACTTAAATTCCCCGGCAGACTGGGAGACACGGGCAATCTGCGAGATTATGAATACCGGCATTGCGGGCGGCATCATACAGGGCTGGGCAGCCTACAAAAGCCCGAAGCGGTATAAGAAATACGGTTCTCAAAAAGGCTGGGAGCGTGTCAACCAAGACCCGCCGGAGGGGGACGGTTTTCAGGAAATCACGGAAGAAGAAGCCTGGCAAATGGAACTGCCATTCTGAAAAGCCACCGGTTGACAGTTTGGTTGACGCTTTGGTTGACAGCCAGTTGACGGAGAAAAGCCTGATATTTGGGGCATTTCTCTCCTTTGTCAACC
>NZ_JAQEUJ010000050.1:0-5303 GCF_027695515.1 Coprococcus sp. LG101-27 | reverse complement strand
TTTCTTTTCCATATTCTACATAATTCAACCTCTTTCACCTCGCTGTAAACTTCCGATTTTTCGTTCTCTGCGACTTCCCAATAAATCGGAATTTGACTTGCCTATTTTCTTAAAATCTCATGTGGAGCTTCTATTTCATTTGCCAAGGTATGCTCTGTTAATTCTGACATCAATTTCAATTTTTTATTAATCAATGGTCGCATACAATTAGGAACATGTTCCTGATGTGCTCTGTGGATTGCTACACATTCCTTACAGTTTCCGTGATAACGACAGGCTTTCAGGCAAGGACAGTGATCTTTGTCTTTATACTCCTTACGAAATTCCGCTGCAAATTCTTCTTGCAGTCTCAGCCCCTCGACACGGTTTCCCTTATGAAATTCTACCATTGCATCCAGTTCTTTCTGGTTCCCTTCAATCTTCATGCTATTATAGCGCCTCCATTTCAACTATTCCTCATTTTCTGATAAATTCCGATTTCATGATATCATTTCTAATACAGATTTTACCGTATTTTTCAGATTCAGTCCATCTTTTAATCCCAACCGATAGAAAAACTCTTCTGTATCTGCTCCACTGCTGAAAATTGCATTACAGTATTCCGTAATCACTTCTTCCTGTTCTGGGGATAACGTTTCCAGTAATTTCTGGTATTTCTTATCAATCTCACTTACCGCCTCTTTATCCTGATTTAACTTCCATTCCGAATACGCTTTTCCCGTATGCTCTGTAATTGTCAGATTTACAAATTCTTGCACTTTCTCTGACATGGTACTCTCAGCTTCCTGTTCGTCTTTCTTTTCCTCATTTGATTTCTCAAGTGTTGTATCATCAATATAACGAATGATTTCTCGAATATTTGACTTCATCGACTGCAAATATCCCTTGATCAACACTGCAAGTTTTCTTGCTTCAGACGCTTTTGTTTCAGGATTCGACAAATAAAACTCTTCCAATTCTTTCAGGAGATCTATCCCTGATTTCATCTGAAATTCTACATCCAGTAAATCGTCCATCACTTTATATAATTCTTCCATCATCTATTTTTGCCTTTCTATGTATAGCATACTCAAAAGTTTTCCACCATCATCCCAGGATAAAATCCTGTAATCCACATTTCACGACCTCAAGCACTGCAACTATCCCCATACCGATATGCGGAAGGAGTACAAACACTACTGTCGTAATTGAAAAAGCAAAACAGTCCAGATATATTGAAACATTCTATAATACAGTCCGTATTCATAGTCATTGTAGATATTTGTCTCCAAATGAATATGAGGAACAATATCTGAAAAACTTGGAAACGGACGTAACAAACTTAGCGAGTTAACAATTACAAAAAATGGGAAATTGGTTACATTTAATTTGTACTTTTTCTTGACATAGGACCAGTTATGGCATGGACCAAAAAAGCACTCGATAAAAAGGAGGGGATCCTGATGTTGATCCTCTATGCCATTTATGTTGTATATATCTGTATACGATAAATATGAAAATTGATTCACTGATGTGATAAAATTCTACCTTTATATTGGAAACAGGAAACAGAAAAATCGCTTGCCGGCAGATAAATTTCTGCCGGCAAGCGATTTTTATTTTTTCAACTAAAATCCTGTCAATCTGAAAAACATCAATTCATTTGCTGATCCGTCGTCTCGTTCCTGTGTCAGCATAATTAACAGAGAGCCGTCATCTAAAAGCTGCATATCTTCCAGCCATGGATAACTGACACCAAATATGTCCTCTGTAGAAATTGCACCTACGTGCGTTCCATCTTTTGCCCAAAATTGTATTTCACGCATATTTCCATCTGCAGCCACAAAACCATTTTCTGTTTCCGCCATGCCTGTAATGGAACCGAGCTTGTCCGGAGAACTGATATCTTCTCCACCTAATTTCAAAAGCTGATTGCCATCATAATCATAGACAACGATTTTTGTGCCTTCATCTTCCACAGCCATGGAGCCGGCAACCATAATATGACTATTCGTGATCTGTACGTCATCTATCATAGAAAACAGTCCCTTGCGTTCTTCATCTTTATTTAATCCGGTCAGTATCCACGGTTCTGCCGTCAGGTTACCGCCTTGATTCGCAATCTTCTGAGTATCACTGTTCACCCAGAAACTGATTCCCCATTCTCCGGATGGATGCATATTCAGATCTCCGTCTACTGTTGTCTGAAGTGCCTTTTTCCCATCTTTTACGCCAATTACATCTCCAATTCCAGGCGAAAGATATAACATTCCACTGCTGTCCCCAGACAAATATTCAAAATCATCGTCTAATTCCATCGAAGATACGAATTCAAGTCCACTTTCTGAATATTCATAAGTATCCAGTTTGTTCTCCAGCAAATGGAACACTTGATTGCCCTGTTTTACAAACTGATGATCCATAATCTGCATAACGCCCTGTGCTTCTTTAAATGGGATATATTCCGGAACGATTGTATAAGAACCTACCATCTGCTCTGCCAATACAGGTTCAACAGGCTCTCCCTCCCATGGCCATGGTGCGTCTTTATTTCCTTCATCCTCTAATTTCAGCACAATTCCTTCTAACAATTCTTTGTCAGAATCATCTATTTCCTGTCCTCTTACTCTGATATCATAGGATGTGCCAGACTGTTCATAACGATACATATACGTTTTTTCTATGGAATTACCTTCCGGCATTGCTGTATATTCTGCATTTCCTATTGTTACAGTGTCCATTTTCCCTTCAGCATATGCCTCTAAATCCACTCCAAAGGCAATTAAACTCTTTCGATATGTATATGAATCCTCCTTGGTCGCTTCTATAGAAATGACATTCTCGGATCCATCTACTGTATCTCCATCAAAAAATCTAACGTAAGAATATTCTTCATCTTTCTTCATATTCTCTTTATCGTAGTTCCATGCCTTCGGATAATACACTGTAAATAAACTTAATTTAAGACTTTCTCTGTCTTTAAATTCTGTTTCTTCCTGCTCTGCTTTTTCCGATTTTTTCTTCTCCGGATTCTTTTTTTGTCCACATGCCGCTATCATCATCATACATATCATGATACACAGCACACACCATAGTTTCTTTTTCATGGCGTCTTCCCTCCTTTCATGATTTCCACATCCTTTTCAGTTATTCACTGTCGCTTTTTACACAGTGGAATGTATAGTAGTCATCATCATCACTGTAGTCTACTTTCAAAGTACCATCGTCATTTATCATCACTGTAAGAGATGGATTTTCTGATTCAATCGAACAATATCCCAGTGCAACTGACCATGGGAAAGTCCCAATCTCCTCCCCTTTATAAATAACTGTTACATTACGGTCACTTTTGAAATCAAGACGCAGTGCATCATTGATGTTGTCTACTCCTTCCATAGAAGTCTGAGGTCCGTCTCCTAAAAGTTCTTCCACGCTTTCTGCAGCCCACTCACCTATGACTGCATTTTCCTCCTCTGTCAGATAGAGTGCCGGATCCATTGCATCCGTTCCATCCTTTGCAAAAATCACCTTTACTCCCATCTCGAGCATATTATCAAAAGAAATAATATCTTTTCCGATGATTCCCACCATCTCTTCTCCTTCGATGCTCAAGATAAACTGATCATCTTCGACAGACCATTTTCCATTCCCGGTAGTGTCTCCAACTGAAAAGGAAACTTTTCCGTTGTTTTTTACTTCAAATTCAAAAGCACCTCCGAAAGTTTCATCTATACTGACAGACATTCCCATCATCTGAGCGGACACCGCTACCCATTTTCCTTCATACGGGTTCTTCTCTCCTGTTTTTCCGGAGCCTCCACAACCAATCAGCGCTATCATACTGATAATAAGCACCAGTCCAAATAACAAATTCAACTTCTTTCTCATAATCTTCTCCCCTTTCAATTACTTCTTATCTGCAAAAAAAGGAGTCAGCAATTCTGCCACCTTACTGATTGGCATTGTCTGCAAGATCACCTTTCCCGGTCCTTTCACAACGGTATTAAAAATGCCTTCTCCTCCAATCAGCATATTTTTTACTCCTTTTACAGCTACAACATCCATAGTGCAGGTTTCTTCCATTGCCGCTAAGTACCCCGTACTGATCAAAATTTCCTGTCCTGCACTCAAATCATACTCCACTGCATGTCCATCAATTTCTACAAACGCGGTTCCATTTCCGCTCAATCTCTGCATAATGAAACCTTCTCCTCCAAATATGCCTTTCCCTAATTTTTTCTGAAAATGCATGGACAGTTCTACGCCTTCTTCTGAAGCAAGGAATGCACTCTTCTGCACGATCATGGAGTGACCGTTGCTAATCTCCAATGCTTTGATCGCTCCCGGAAAACTTGATGCAAATGCAATCATTCCGTCTGCACCTTCTGCGGTATATCTGTTTTGAAACGCAGAATCACCAGACATCAGTCTGCCGAACATTTTCTTCATTCCGCCTCCGGAAATCGTCTCCATTTTCATGTTCGGGCTCATCCAGCTCATACTTCCACTTTCTGTGATCATAGATTCTCCTGCTGATAATTCACATACAACAACTGGTAAATTTCCTCCTAAAATCTCATATTTTTTCATAACAAAGTTCTCCTTTCTTTTTCATTTTTCTTTTTTGTTTTCATCCTACAACAGTACCTTTTTCATTAAGCTTTGTAGCACATTGCACACACATATCCAGATCATCACAGATTAAAAAGCAATGGTCACATACAAGACGCTTACATATCGGACAAATATTAAAGATCTCTTTCGCCTGATTCAATGCTTTTTGAAATGCTAAATTCTTTTCCCGTTCATAAAGTGTATCATAAATAATCTTCCGATTTTCATTTTCCGGTTTTTTCCCCGCTCTGGAAAAACGAATTGGTGTACTTTTCCATACTGTTTTACATTCCATGCAGCATAGTGAAAAGCAAAATTCATCCGGCGTAGAACAATCTATTAAATCCTTTTTCGTAATATATTCCAAATTTTTAACCTCCTTGTTAACCTCTTTGCTCTATCACCATCCTATTCTCTGTTCTCCCTCCTTACCCATTGCCTTTATTTTTTTCTCTGATCGGGCGGCCACCATTTCGTAATAAAAGCGTAGCAGATTCAGAAAGCAAATACTATGGTCGCCATTCGTATATTATGCTTATTTTTCAAAATACGAACGATTAGTATACTATATATAGTATATCATTTTTATTTATCCACTATATATGTAATGTCTCTTTGTAAAAATGCAAAAGAGATCTGACGGTTAAACTAAAAAAAGAGCCTGTAAAGACCAATGTCATTAAGTTAAGGAAAAATAATTAGATTCTTAT
>NZ_JAQEUJ010000005.1:0-147380 GCF_027695515.1 Coprococcus sp. LG101-27 | reverse complement strand
GGAACAGCCAGCCCGAAAGAATTTACGGACTGGCTGTATCAGCAGAGTAATGTAATTGTGGAGCTGACGGATTATTAAAACTTAGCCTATCGTTCTAATGCGCTCTATAATTGAGTGCTGTTGCAAAGATTTCTTTTGATATACTGATACTACATGATAGACCATCACAACCGCAGCAAAGTATAAAAGCACAAAAAGAACTGGGAAGTGATATTCAAAGTATGAAAGTCCGGGAATTTTTGATATTTGGGTACAAAGCAGCAATCCGATTGGTATGCCTAAAATGCAGCTTCCTATAAAACTTCCAACCAGATAGATGAAACTTTCCGACTGCTGTACTTTTCGCAACTGCAATTTTGTCATACCTGTAGCTTCCAGTAGTGCATAGTCGTGTCTTCTGGCAATGGCATTTGTAATGCTGGTATTCAGCATATTTATAAATGAAAACAGACTAATAAGCACCACCAAAACTGTAATGATGACTTTCGCATTATGGAAGTAATCTTCCAATGCCATAACATCATCAGCCAAAACAGACACATCAACTCTGTCGTCATCTATAAAAATTTCTTTGATTATCTCTGTTGCTACGTCTTTTCCGTTATCATCCAAACAAATATACCATGCAAGCGTACAATTCATTTCTGACAGTGATTTCATATTTTCACCACTTGTATAAATAACAAGCCCAGTATCGCTGTTTTCTACAAATCCGCTTACAACTAACTCCACTTCTTTTTGACCATATCCTGTATCTATGATATACGGCAGATAATCTCCAACTTGAAGCTGCATATTCAGTTTCTGATAATAAGGAGACTGTCTATTGATAGCAACAGGAATTGCTCCATTCTGTAATTCATGACTTGGTTGCATACCCTCAACAATTTCATTTTTAAATGTTTCTGGATTTACAGCATTTTCAATGGACAGTTCAAATTTTTCCCCCTCTGAATTTGTCAGAATGCCGTCCAGCATATACAATTCATAAACATCTTTTACACCTGAAATGTTATACAATTTTTGCTTTTTTTCTTCTGTAAATGGTGTAGATTTCATTAAATCATAGGTGGATTCTTCATCAGCCGTTGAATTTAGTAGTACAAATACATCACTATTTCCCTGGTAAGGTTGTGACGCAAGTCTTTCGGGATTTATCGCATTCAATATTGAAAAAACACCGAACATTAAAATCCCACTCATAATGAGAGATAAAAATGTATAGGCAGCTTTCTTTCTATTGGCTCTACAATACATCCACCCGATTCTTATAGGCGTAAGTTTACGCTTTGCCCCAACACTTCTAAAATAGTTTGTTGCCTGTGTATGTTGTGCTTCTATTGGTGATGTAGATGCAGCCATTTTCGCTGGTGCTTGAAAAGCCAAAGCTGTGATAATCCAAATAAATATGCCGGAGATTACCGCACATACAATGCTTGGTATCCAGTAAAAATGAAGTGGTAAAACTATGTTTACCAGAAAACCGATGACTGTTCCCAACACAATGCAAGGTTTTGCTATTTTGTCACGTTCTTTCTTGACCACTGATTTAATTTGCTGGTATGTTGCGCCGATTGCCCGTAATTGTGCAAATTCATGTACTCGTTGCAGTACAGATACATAAAGAATATTTTTGACAGCCAGCCCTGCCGTACAAAGAAGTACAATAACAATTCCTAAAACAGTTCCTACTGCTTCAGTTGTATTATTTACATGGGCGATCTGCTGCGTACTAAGCGTTGCATTGCACAAAAGAATACCAGAAAAGCTCAACAGAAATGCCGCAATCAAGATGATAACTCTGATTAGAAATGTCCTATTCTTTTCAGAGAATACACTCTTTTCAGCAATCCTTTTCTCTATTCTCTCTGTATCATTTTCAAAAGGATAATTCATAATTCCCACCTCCTTTAACCTACAATTTTGCCATCCTCAATCCGCACAATGCGGTCTGCGAGCTGGGCAATCTCGTTATTGTGAGTAATCATTACAATGGTCTGATTAAATTCTCCGCTGGTACGTTTCAAAAGTCCTAACACATCTGCACTGGTCTTGCTGTCGAGATTTCCAGTCGGTTCGTCAGCAAGGACAATCGCCGGCTTTGTAATTAAAGCTCGTGCAATCGCTACACGCTGCTGTTGACCGCCTGAAAGATTGTTTGGCATATTTTCCAGCTTATCTTCTAAAGCCAGCATATACACAACTTCGTCCATAAATTTCTTATCTACGGTATCACCATCCAATTCCACAGGCAGGGCGATGTTTTCATATACATTCAAAATCGGAACCAGATTGTAGTTTTGGAAAATAAACCCTATGTTACGACGGCGGAAAATTGTCAATTCATCATCATTCTTTTTCGCAAGTTCTTCCCCCCGTACAATCACGCTGCCGGAAGTGGGGGTATCAAGTCCTCCCATCATGTGGAGTAACGTAGACTTGCCGCTGCCGGAAGTTCCAACTACGGCAACAAATTCTCCCTGTTCCACAGTAAAATTTACACCATCAAGGGCACGAGTGATGTTTGGTTCTGTGCCGTAATACTTCTTTAAGTCGATTGTTTGTAAAATGCTCATATTCAAATGCTCCTTTCAAGGCTTTCTACCTGTTGATGAAGTCATTGTAAACCACAAATGTTACACAAATGTCCGAGGTAGGAAAAATTTTTATCGAAAATCGAGATGAAATGTTACAACGCTCGGACATTTCAAAAAAAGTGGCTGTATCTTACCTTACAGGAAGCATAATAGAAAATTCTGAGCCTTGCCCCAGCTCTGAAACGACCTTGATATAGCCCCCTTGCCTTGTTACAATCTCACGAGCCAAATACAAACCTATTCCCACACCCTGTTGATCGTGTACTTCTTCCTCACGATAGAAGCGCCGAAAGATGGCAGCCTGATTGCTTTCTGAAATGCCCCTGCCGGTGTCGGTCACTTTGACCTCTACGTACATTTCCCACTGAACCACTGATACAGAAATCTTTCCACCTGACGGAGTGTATTTTACTGCATTGTCCAGCAGATTGAAAAGGGCTTCGCTTGTCCACTTGCTGTCATGGGAGATTATCAAATTTTCCGGGCAATCCACGGATACAGCAATTTCTTTTTTCTCTGCGGCATATACAATACTGCTCATAGCTTGTGCAAGCGTATGGAATAAGCTGCTGTCTTTCTTTTCTAATCGTATTGCTCCGGTTTCTAACCGGGATGTTTTAACCAGTGCTTGGAACAGAAAATCCAGTTTATCAGTCTGACTGCGTATGCCTTGCAAAAAGTCCATCCGTTCTTCTTCTGAAACAGGCTTTGTTAAAAGTGTGTCCGTTACCATTTGCAAATTGCTGACAGGCGTTTTGACTTGATGCGAAATATCAGAAATCAGCATTTGAAGCTCCTGTCGTTCCATGTCTACCTTGTGCCGATTTTCCTGCATAATCTCATACAACCGGATTAAGCGGTGGTTGATACGGGCAAAAAGAGTTTCACTATCATTTGACTTTTGTAATTCCTCGTTTCCATCAATCATGTTGTCCAGCGTCCGGCACAAATTAGAAGTAAAATGAGAAAGGCGTTTTCCAAAAGACAGCACCAATAGCCAAATCCAGAAAAATGCACAGAGTGTCAATGTTCCACCTGCTATGAAAATTCGTATATCCTGCATTATACCGCCGAGAATACCGGTAATTACCAGCATAGAGAAAACCATGCCAGCACTAATCAGTCTACAAATTTTCTTAGCAGAAAGGTTATTCAGTTTCATTTCTTTTCGCCTCCTGTCCATTGATACCCCATACCGTAAACCGTTTTGATATATGTGTCGCCATCCGCTTCAATCTTACTGCGAATGCGGCTGATAGAAGTAGTAAGGGTATGTTCATCTACATATTTTTCATCAATGTCCCACAGCCTTTCCAAAAGTTGTTGGCGGGTAAGTACCTGCTTCGGATTTTTAAGAAATAGGTTCAGCATTTTATATTCCATCGCAGAAAGCGCTAATGGTTTCCCGTTCAAACTTGCAAATTGTTCCGAAAAATCCAGAAACAGGCTACCATCCTCGTAAATATCCTTAGCTGGTTTGTGATGTTCCAACATAGCGAACATGGCTTTGATCTTTCGCTGCAAAGCACTAATCGAAAAAGGTTTCGTGATATAATCCACTGCACCAGCTTCATATCCTCGTATCTGATCGCTTTCCTGATCGTTGGCAGTTAGAAATATAACTACTGTATCAGGATGCTCTGGCTTGATAAGACGGCATAGGTCATAACCATTTCCGTCTGGTAAATTTATATCCAGCAATACCAAATCAAAAATGTTTGTTTTTAATGATTCAGCGGCTGTCCTTGCATTCAGAACAGAAGTTATTGTGTAACCGTCCAATTCCAAATTATAAGTAAGCGTTTTATTCAAAAGATTATCGTCTTCGACAATTAAAATCTGCTTCATATTGTCACTTCCTTTTCTTTTTGCAGATAGTATAACAGGCAAATGTCCGAGAATTGTTACAAGGACAAATATATTTATTATTTTACAGCTTTTTTCTGTGTACTGCAATTTTATATAAAGAAAGGACAGCAGTGTCAAATTGCTGTCCTTACGGCTTATTATAGCTGGTAGTGTATAAGCGTGGGTTCATCATATTTGGTGTGGTATCTTTAACTATGGGAAACTCCGGTTTCCCATCTGGATACGGTCCTTCCAGAGACATTTAATATTTCTGCCAACTGCTCCTGTGTAATGCCTTTTTCTTTGCGAAGTTTTTTTAAAAAATTCCCGATTTTTACTTGGTCCACCTCAACTCCTCCTTTCATCATCAAATATAGAATCTGTTATCTGCAAATAACACGACACAAAGCGAGAAATGTCGTATTTTCAATAATAGACACAGTTGTCTATGCGTTTTTCATTTTTTCAATTATACAAACTGGATTTTCTATTTGTGTTGCCATGTCATTACATAATCTTTTTCTCCGGTATCCTCATCTAAGCCACTATGCTGAATCTCAAATCCTTCTCTGTTATAAAAAGATATTGCCCGTGCGTTCTTTTGGTATACGTTCAAGTGCAACTTATTCCTTTTATCCTTTGCATAATTCAGCAGAATTTTACCTATACCCTGCGATTGCATTTCACCAGAAACAAAAATGCCCTCAACATATTCATCATTTAACCCTATAAAACCCTGTATTTCTGTATCATACTCATACACATAAACCTCTGCTAGTAACAACGCTTCTTTTACTGATTTGAAATTGCTTTTCCAGTATTCGGCGGGGATAAAATTATGTGCCTTTATATTTGTATCCAACCATATATCTGCAACTTTATTTATATCATCCCTTTGAAATTCTCTAATCATAACGGTGACTCTCCATAAACTTGAATTTAAATTATAACGGTCTTTGCAAATACACCATATCTACCAACTGTATTCCACTCTCATAGATTGGGTGGTCATAATTATCTATAAAGAAATTTGATATGATATGCGAACGGACAAAACCACACTTTTCATAAAATGGTATTGTCAGTGGGCTATCGCCTGTTCCCACTTGCAGAATGGCATATTGCTCTCTGTAATTATTAACAATAAACTCAATTAAGGCTCTTGCATAACCTTTCCCTTGATATTCTGGAACTGTCGCAATGTTCTTGATTTCAAGTATGTCATTTTCTTTATCGGTTATGACACACTCACACTTGACCCCATTATCATCAAGTACATACATCTTGCCGTTATCAAGATAACGGTCAACCATATCTTCCTGCTCATCTGCTAATAGGAGCAAATCAAGATATTGTTTTTTATTTTCTTTAACTTCAATAATTTTCATCAATCGCACCTACAAATTCTGATTGAACAAAATCGCTGCGCGATGGCCTGCCAAGGCTGTGGCGCAGTTTTATTTTTATTAAAAAGCAGTGGAATTACTTTCCATAATCCGTTATTGTTAAGTTACCACACGAAACACCTGAACTAAGAAAGCTCCACTGCCTATGATAAGAATAACATTTTCCAGTCTCTTCCGCAATCGGAATTATGACGCTAACGCACCTCCGAATAGGTAGATGTAATTATTAACACTACTTATTCTGGAGGTTTTATTATGTATAAAGATACTTTTGAATCCATCCGCAATGAAGCGGAAAAACGTAACCTACGTGAAAGAACTATTCAACTGTATTGCTCTGATGTCAGTTACTTCCTTCGTTGGATTGGAAAAAATGTTTCTGATCTTACACTTGAAGATGCGGAAAGTTTTCTTACTGCTAAACGTCTGGAAGGTAATGACATTAAGACGTATGATCTGACTTAATCCACAGTCACATCTCTGATTTGTGGATAAATCCACTTTATCTGTTATCATATTTGCGAAAATTATATATTTTGTTATCATTCTGTTATCACAAACGGTTGTCAGGACACTCTCCCGGCAACCGTTTTTCTATGCTGTTCGTTATTCTTTTCCGCCCTTTTATATATTTCCAGGCAACAGAAAAACCCGTAGAACCGAAGTTCTACGGGTATCTTACGTTTGGACACAACGTTATCTTACGATAACAAATCTATTGTATATGCGCCAATCTCACGACTTCGTCGTTCGTTCGCGGGCATTCGTAAAATGTCCACTTCCAAAGCGATAAAAAAAGAGACTTGCAAGCAAGCTTGCAGTCTCTTTTTTTATCGCCTTGATTGGCGCTTTATTCATTGCTTTCGCGTATATTACTCGATGATTGTAGCAACACGTCCTGATCCTACAGTACGTCCACCTTCACGGATAGCGAAACGAAGTCCCTGTTCCATAGCTACTGGATGAATCAGTTCGATTGTCATTTCTACGTTATCACCAGGCATGCACATTTCTGTTCCTTCTGGAAGTTCGCAAACACCTGTTACGTCTGTTGTACGGAAGTAGAACTGTGGTCTGTAGTTGTTGAAGAATGGAGTATGACGTCCACCTTCATCTTTTGTAAGAACGTATACCTGTGCAGTAAACTTGTGGTGGCAAGTTACTGAACCTGGTTTACAAAGAACCTGTCCTCTTTCGATTTCGTCTCTCTGAACACCACGAAGAAGAGCACCGATGTTGTCACCAGCCTGAGCTTCATCAAGAAGTTTACGGAACATTTCAACACCTGTTACAACTACTTTACGTGTTTCTTCTTTAATACCAACGATTTCTACTTCATCAGATACGTGAAGTACACCACGTTCTACTCTACCAGTAGCAACTGTACCACGCCCTGTGATAGAGAATACGTCTTCTACAGGCATAAGGAATGGTTTGTCTGTATCACGTTCTGGATCCGGAATGTATGAATCAACTGCATCCATAAGTTCCATGATCTTGTCTCCCCATTCGCCGTTCGGATCTTCAAGAGCTTTAAGAGCAGATCCCTGAATGATCGGAGTATCATCTCCTGGGAATTCGTATTCATCAAGAAGTTCACGAATTTCCATTTCAACGAGTTCAAGAAGTTCTTCGTCGTCTACCATATCACATTTGTTCATGAATACAACGATGTACGGTACACCTACCTGACGAGAAAGCAGGATGTGCTCTCTTGTCTGAGCCATAACACCATCAGTAGCAGCTACAACAAGGATAGCACCATCCATCTGAGCAGCACCTGTAATCATGTTCTTAACGTAGTCAGCATGTCCTGGGCAGTCTACGTGAGCGTAGTGACGTTTTTCTGTTTCGTACTCAACGTGAGCTGTAGAGATTGTGATACCACGTTCTCTTTCTTCTGGAGCTTTGTCGATGTTTTCGAAATCTACAGCTGCATTACCAGCAACTCTTGCTGCAAGAGTTTTTGTGATAGCTGCTGTAAGAGTTGTTTTACCATGGTCAACGTGTCCGATGGTACCGATATTACAATGCGGTTTTGTTCTTTCAAATTTAGCCTTTGCCATTTTGAATATCCTCCTTAAATATACCACCCAATAGGGCATTTTAGTTTACGATGTTTTAACTCGGCTAATACTGATTATATTTCATAAAGTACAGTTTTTCAAGCCTTTTTCGTATTTTTTATGCGTTTTTGTTAGATAAAATCTTTTCCTGTACAGACTTCGGAACTGGCTCATATTTTTCGAAGAACATTGAGTAGTTTCCACGTCCCTGAGTTCTGGAACGAAGGTCTGTAGAGTATCCGAACATTTCTGAAAGCGGAACATATCCTCTAACGATCTTTCCACCGCCGAGGTCATCCATACCTTCGATACGTCCACGACGAGAGTTGATATCACCGATAACATCTCCCATGTACTCTTCCGGCATAGTAACTTCAACTTTCATGATAGGCTCAAGGAGTACCGGGTCAGATTTCTTCATAGCATCTTTGAAAGCAAGAGAACCTGCAATGTGGAATGCCATTTCTGAAGAATCGACTTCATGGTAAGAACCATCATATACTGTTGCATGAATACCTACTACAGGGAATCCACCAAGGATACCAGCTTTCATGGCTTCTTCAATACCTTCGCCTACAGCCGGAATGTATTCCTTCGGAATTGCACCACCGACAACAGTAGAATCGAATTTATATGTTTCTTCACCATTGACATCCATTGGTTCAAATTTAACTTTACAGTGTCCGTACTGTCCACGTCCACCTGACTGTTTAGCATACTTGCTGTCAACATCAACTGCTTTTGTGAAGGACTCTTTGTATGCAACCTGCGGAGCACCTACGTTAGCTTCTACCTTGAATTCACGAAGAAGTCTGTCTACGATGATTTCAAGATGAAGTTCTCCCATTCCGGCGATGATTGTCTGACCTGTTTCCTGATCAGTATGAGCACGGAATGTCGGGTCTTCTTCTGCAAGTTTTGCAAGAGATTCACCAAGTTTACCCTGAGAAGCTTTTGTCTTAGGCTCGATAGCGAGCTCGATAACTGGTTCTGGGAATTCCATAGATTCAAGGATTACCGGATGCTGTTCATCACAGATTGTATCACCTGTAGTTGTGAACTTGAATCCGATCGCTGCTGCGATATCTCCTGAATATACTTTATCCAATTCCATTCTCTTGTTAGCATGCATCTGAAGGATACGTCCAACACGTTCTTTTTTATTCTTTGTAGCGTTCAATACATAAGAACCTGAATTCATAGTTCCTGAATATACACGGAAGTATGCAAGCTTACCTACGAACGGGTCTGTCATGATCTTGAATGCAAGTGCAGAGAAAGGTTCTTCATCTGAAGAATGTCTTACTACTTCATTACCATCTTCGTCAACACCCTGGATTGGCGGGATGTCTGTCGGAGCCGGCATATATTCAACGATTGCATCCAGAAGTTTCTGAACACCCTTGTTTCTGTAAGCAGATCCACAGCAAACCGGTACTGCTGTACATTCACAAGTAGCTTTTCTAAGAACTGCTTTGAGCTGATCTACTGTCGGGATTTCGTCCTCAAGATACATCATCATAAGTTCGTCATCCAATTCGCAAATCTTTTCGACCAGTTCTGTATGGTAAAGCTCAGCATCTTCTTTCATGTCATCCGGGATTTCACATACTGTGATGTCATCACCCTTGTCATCATTGTAGATGTAAGCTTCCATTTCCATAAGGTCGATGATTCCCTTGAAATCATCTTCTTTACCGATTGGTAACTGAAGAACGATAGCGTTCTTACCCAATCTTGTCTTAATCTGTTCTACAGCGTTGTAGAAGTTTGCACCTAAGATGTCCATCTTGTTGATGAAGGCCATTCTTGGTACGTTGTATGTGTCTGCCTGACGCCATACGTTTTCTGACTGAGGCTCAACACCACCCTTAGCACAGAATACACCTACAGCACCATCCAGTACACGAAGTGAACGTTCAACCTCTACAGTGAAGTCAACGTGTCCCGGAGTATCAATGATATTGATACGATGCTCAAGAGCACCTTTTTTCGGTTTTGTATGATCTTCAAGTGTCCAATGACATGTTGTAGCTGCTGAAGTGATCGTGATACCTCTTTCCTGCTCCTGTTCCATCCAGTCCATGGTAGCAGTTCCTTCATGAGTATCACCAATCTTATAGTTAACACCGGTATAGTATAAGATACGCTCTGTAAGAGTGGTCTTACCAGCATCAATATGCGCCATAATACCGATATTTCTGGTTCTCTCTAATGGATATTCTCTTCCAGCCAAGATTTTTTCCTCCTATAATTAGAAACGATAGTGAGCAAATGCTTTGTTTGCTTCTGCCATCTTGTGCATGTCTTCTTTCTTCTTTACAGATGCGCCAGTGTTGTTAGCCGCATCAAGAATTTCATTTGCAAGTCTTTCTTCCATTGTCTTCTCGCCTCTGTTACGAGAGTACAGTGTAAGCCAGCGAAGTGCAAGAGCCTGTCTTCTGTCTGCTCTTACCTCGATCGGTACCTGATAAGTAGCTCCACCGATACGTCTTGCCTTTACTTCAAGTACAGGCATGATGTTGTTCATTGCTTCTTCAAATACTTCGATAGCTGGTTTTTCAGCTTTCTCTGCGACTTTGTCAAATGCTCCGTATACAATTTTCTGAGCTACACCTTTCTTACCGTCAAGCATGATGTTGTTGATAAGCTTTGTAACTACCTTGTTGTTGTATAACGGATCCGCTAATACGTCTCTTTTCTGAGTATGTCCTTTACGTGCCACGGTTCTTCCCTCCTTATACATATTGGCAAAGCTTTGCTTTGCGTGAATAATTCATCGGTACTCACATGTGTCTTTCTATGTGTATCGTTGGCGGGACAATCTCCGATGCCTGCCACGTGGCAGGCGATATCTGAATTAAACCCGCAACCAACTATTCTCATAGTTCTGTTTGTGATACGATTTAGTTTCGTTTTACACTAAAATCAAGTGCTTATTTCTTTGCGTCTTTTGGTCTCTTTGCTCCGTATTTAGAACGAGCCTGACGTCTCTTTGCAACACCTGCTGTATCAAGTGTTCCACGAACGATATGGTATCTTGTACCCGGAAGGTCCTTTACTCTTCCTCCACGGATAAGAACAACGCTATGTTCCTGAAGGTTGTGACCTTCTCCTGGGATGTAGCTTGTTACTTCGATTCCGTTTGAAAGACGTACTCTGGCGATCTTTCTGAGAGCTGAGTTCGGTTTCTTCGGTGTAGCTGTCTTAACTGCTGTACACACACCTCTCTTCTGCGGTGCAGATGTGTCTGTAGCTCTTTTCTTCAAAGAATTGTATCCTTTCTGGAGAGCCGGTGCAGTAGATTTCTTTACAGCTGTCTGACGACCTTTTCTTACTAACTGGTTAAATGTTGGCATCTCTTTCACCTCCTATGAAGTAATAATTGGTTACGATTTTAAACAAGTTCTGTTTAAAATGCGCAGAAAAACAGTGCATCGTTTTTCGCACGCTTGTTTATTGTAGTATATCGCAAAAAAAAAGTCAAGGCATTCTGAAAAATATTTTCCAAATCATACCTTGACTTTTTCTTCATTTTTATTCTGTACTTACGGATCCTTCGATTGTTTCTCCGTCTTTTACTTTTTTGATCAGTTCACTGATCTCAGCCACTGAATTTTCATCCGGATACGTTACATAAAGCTCTTCATCTCCTGAAGAATAGCAGATATCTGTTCCCCCGGTTCCATCCGCTGCCGCGGAGTAAATATTCCATTTTGCATTGGTTCTGAGCTGAGTCTTGATCAGCGACTGGATCTGGCTGGAAGTAAAGTTCGTATCCACACCATCGCTGACACTGTCTATAATATCACTTGCCCCACGGAGCATTGCCGGTGACATCATCTTTTTAATGATTGCAGTGATAACTGCCTGCTGATGGACTCCTCTTCCGTTGTCCCCGTCTGGCAGTGCCTGACGTTCACGGCAAAAAGCAAGTGCACTAATACCATCAAAATGATTCATTCCTTCATTTACATGAATCTCTGCACCCGACTCCCATCCTGTATCAAATTCGAGATCTGATTCAACATCCAGTCCGCCAAGTGCATCAACCACACTGGTCATAGATGTAAAATTAACTCTTCCGAAAAATTCGATATCTGTATCATAAAGTGCTTCCAGCGTCTGCATAGACACATCTACACCATAGATTCCTGCATGTGTCAGTTTGTCGTCCTGTCCTCCGGATACTCCCGGGATTGGTACATAATAATCTCTAGGGGTCGTAATCAGTAATACCTGATGGCTCGTCGGATTGACAACCGCTACGATATTGACATCGCTTCGTCCCTGTTCTGTGATATCACCATTTGTATCAATACCACTCAAATAAACCGCAAATGGCTTTGTAACGCTTTCATCAGATGTATCGCTTTCAATTTCAACAACAATATTGTGCTTATAAATAACCTTTGTATCCTTTGTAAAGGTTGAATACTGTTCCTTGATAATATTACTGTAAGCTGAGTTGTAGATAATCGCATCTACTTCTCCGTCATATAATGCCTGTGCTTCTTCTCCCAGATTACTGTATTCCTGAAGAGTAATGTTCTGTCCCAGTTCCTTTTCAATCTGTTTGACTGCCGACTTCGTCTGGTCTCCACCAGTCGCATACTGAACACCAAATGTATATCCGGCTGCTGCTGATAAAGTATCTGCATTATCATCCGCCTTTACCGCAACTACCATGGAACTTGTTTTCTTATTGCTTCCGGTAATCTTCTGGAATGCATTATTTACTTTTCCTATATAGAAAGAACCCACTCCCAGAATGATGCAGATCAGTATACAGAATATCTTTCCGCCAATTCCTTTTCCTTTTGCCGCTATCTGTGTCAGCAAGGTAATTCCAAGCAGGATCAGCAGCACTCCGATCAGTACCAGGAAATAAGTAGAAGTAAGTACATTGAACAGCATCACATTCACTGCAAGTACTACAGACAGGATAAACTGGATAATTGCAAGTATAATTCCAATCGTTCTGCTTACCCGATTTTTCCTTCTTCCTCTGCGCCGTTTATTTTTACGATTCTTATTATTCTCCGGGTCAGACATCTTTCTTACATTCTGATAGTCTTCTTCCGGTCTTCTTTTCTTCTTATCATTCGAAGATGATTTCTTTTTCGGTCGTTCTCTGTAGTAATCTTCCTCATCATCATAATATCGGGCAGATCTTCGGTCTTCTTCATAAGCATACCGGTTCTTCCCCTTAGCCCGTCTGCTTACTTCTCTGCTGTTATTGATACTTCGCATATTTCTATTAGAAGTTCCATCAGACGATCTTCTCCTTGCTGATTTTCTCTGTTCCATATACACTCACTTTCATTTGTTACATAACTATTACACGATATGACACTTTAATTACAATTACATCTCTATATAATATCGTTTTTACCTTATATTGTCAATATTTTCGTGTCAATCCGTATTTTGTGATTCTGCACAATTTTTCTGGAAATTTTTTAATCTGCCAAGGCATATAGTGTTTTTTCACAGAAAGTTCCATCGGAATTTCTCATAAAACAAAAAGAAAACGAAGAACTCTTCTTAAGTCCTTCGTCTTCTTTATTATATTACTACTTTTTATTTATCTTCTACAAGATGGCATGCCACCTTATGTCCAGGAGCAATCTCTTTCATCTGCGGCATTTCCTTAAAGCAGCGTTCTGTCGCATGCTGACATCTCTCAGCGAAACGACAGCAGTTCTTCGGATTGATCGGGCTTGGGATCTCACCCTTGATCGGAATACGCTGGTTCGCTTTTGCTTTATTCGGATCTGCTTCCGGGATTGCAGAAAGCAGTGCCTGTGTATATGGATGCATCGGATGAGCATAAAGTTCATCTGTCTCAGCAGTTTCGACCATTGTTCCGAGGTACATAACAACTACACGGTCAGAAATATATTTTACGACACTAAGGTCATGCGCGATAAACAGGTAAGTCAGTCCTCTTTCTTCCTGCAGTTCTTTCAGCATATTGATAACCTGTGCCTGGATAGACACATCAAGAGCTGAAATCGGCTCATCACAGATGATGAATTCTGGATCAACAGAAAGAGCACGTGCGATACCGATACGCTGTCTCTGTCCACCTGAGAATTCGTGTGGGAAACGTGACATATGATCTTTATTAAGACCAACTGTAGCAAGCAGCTGCTCTACTTTTGCATCTGCATCCTTTGTTGACATTCCATGCTGTTTCAGACCTTCTCCAACGATATCCTTAACAGTCATACGTGGATTCAGTGATGAATACGGGTTCTGAAAAATCATCTGTACCTTCTTACAGAATTCTTTCTGCTCTGCATGATTGTATTTGAAAATATCTTTTCCATCATAATATACATTTCCTGAAGTCGGATTGTATAACTTGATCATGGTACGTCCTGTTGTAGACTTACCACAGCCGGACTCACCTACCAGGCTGACTGTCTCACCTTTATAAATATCAAATGTAAGATCATCAACCGCTTTTAAGGTTTCTTTACGGCTGATTTCAAAATATTTACATAAGTTTTTCACCTGTACGAGAGGCTGTTTTTTTTCTGTATTTTCCATTTTACACCTCTCCTTTCTCAGTTACTTTTCTTCTCATGTCTGTATCCGGTGCATATTCATGCTGCAGCCAGCAACAGGTTTCATGTTCTTTTGAAAGCTCATAAGTCTGTGGCGGCATATCTTTACAGATTTCCATGCAGTATTCACATCTTGCTGCGAACGGACATCCTTTCGGAGGTGCAAACAGATCCGGAGGTGTTCCTTCGATTGGCTGCAATTTGTGGCCTTTTGCTGTATCCAGTTTGGCAATTGAATGCATAAGTCCTTTTGTGTAAGGATGTGCTGTATCATAGAAAATCTCATCTACAGATCCACGTTCTACGATCTTTCCTCCATACATAACCAGTACACGGTCGCAAAGCTTTGCGATAACACCAAGGTCATGTGTGATCAGGATAATAGATGTCCCAAGTGTTTTCTGAAGATTTTTCAGTACATCAAGAATCTGCGCTTCAATTGTAACATCCAAAGAAGTAGTCGGCTCATCGGCAATAACGATGCTCGGGCTTCCTACCAGAGCGATTGCGATCATAACACGCTGTTTCATACCACCTGAAAGTTCATGTGGATACTGTTTGTAACGGCGTTCTCCATCAGAGATACCTACCATTTTAAGGATTTCAAGTGCTTTTGCTTTTTTCTCAGCTGCACTCATACCTTTTCTTCCGACGAATACTTCTTCAATCTGTTTTCCGATACGCATTGTCGGGTTCAATGAGGTCATAGGATCCTGAAAAATATAACTGATCTCTTTTCCACGGAACTGACGAAGTTCTTTTTTGTTCATTTTCAGAACATCTTTTCCTTTATAAAGAATCTCTCCGCCTTCAAAGAATCCAGGCGGTTCCGGATTCAGTCTCATCAGGCACTGAGAGGTAACACTCTTTCCACATCCGGATTCTCCAACTATACCAAGAATTTCTCCCGGACGGACTTCAAAGCTGACATCACGAACAGCTTTTACAACTCCACCGTATGTACGGAAAGAGAATTGCAGATTTTTTACTTCCAATAAATTTTCCATCTTCTATACTCCTTCCTACTCGGTTCCTCTAAGTTTCGGGTCAAATGCATCACGAAGTCCATCACCAAGAAGATTCAGCGCAAGCATTGTTGTACAAATCAGGAATGCCGGTACAAATACCTGGTACGGATGAATTCTCAGCTGTGCGATTCCGTCTTTTGCAAGTACACCCCAGCTGCAGTTCGGTGGTTTGATACCCAGACCGATATAGCTCAGGAATGCCTCCTGGAAAATAGCTCCCGGAATAGCCATTGTCAGGTTTGTAATGATAAGTCCCATGATATTCGGTAAAATATGTTTTACAATGATTACGATATCCGGCACACCAAGGATCTTGGCTGCAGATACGAAATCAGATTCTCTCAGTTTTAATACCTCACCACGAACGAAACGACATCCACCGATCCATCCGACGCAACACATAGCAAGAATCAAACAGTGTACACCGTTACCAACAACTACCATAAGAAGAATGGTAACGATCAGACTTGGGATTCCGTATAATACGTCAACGACACGCTGGATAACCATATCGATCTTGCCACCGTAGAATCCTGAGATACCACCCATGATAGATCCAACGATTGCATTGATGATGCTGGCTGCAAAACCAATTGTCAGAGATACTCTCGCACCAGACCATGCACGAACCCAGAGATCACGTCCAAGAGAGTCTGTTCCAAACCAATGTGCTTTTGAAAAGCTCTGGTTCATCTCTGCCACACTCTGTGTTGCAATGTCATATTTGCTGAACATTGGAACAAAGATCGCCATAAGTACATAAAGTCCAATCAGGCACAATGAGAAGAATGCAATCTTATTCTTGCGGATTCGTCTCCATGCATCCTGCCAGTAACCAATATTCGGACGGGAAATAGACTCCATTGTCTTTGTATTTTTTCCTACAACTTTAAACTGTTCTTTTGTAATTTCTGCCATTTCTCGTCACCTACCTTTTTTTACCACTCAGACGGATTCTCGGATCTACAATACCGTATAAGATATCTACAATCAGGATTGACACGATCAGGAATGCTCCGTAGAAGATCGTCATACCAAGAACCAGTGTATAATCTGCCATGTTAATACTGTCTACATAATGTTTTCCCATTCCAGGGATTGCGAAAAGGGCTTCGATTACGAATGTTCCTGTTAATACAGATGCAACTGTCGGTCCCATAATGGTAATGATCGGTGTGATCGCATTACGGATCTGATGTTTAAATGTAATTCGGAAATCCGATAAACCTTTCGCACGTGCTGTCTTTGTATAATCTGAAGATACAACTTCCAGCATACTGGAACGCATCAGACGGGAAATGGATGCCAGCGTATAGAATCCAACCGCGATTGACGGTAAAATTGTGTGCTTAAAGCTTGTGTACTGCGCAACCGGAAGAATCTGCCATTTGATTCCGAAGAAATACTGAAGTACAGATCCCATGATGAAGTCAGGAATCGATGTACCAATGATCGCAATCAAAATACAGACGAAGTCCAGTTTCTTTCCTCGATTCAGTGCTGCTACAATTCCAAGGATCAGTCCGAAGAACAGTGCAAAGCACAGTGAACGGATTCCCAGGTCTGCTGAGTATGGGAATGAGTCAGCAATAATACGGTTAACTGTCTGACTTTCATACTTCATAGAATACCCCAGATCACCATGAAGCACATTCTTCATATAAGTTATATACTGCTCTGCAAGCGGTTTATCCAAACCATAGTAAGCTTCCAGATTCGCTTTGATCTCCGGTGTCATCTTGTCACTTGAGAACGGATCTCCCGGCATCAGACGAACCAGGACGAATACAACACTTGTAAGTACCAAAAGTGTTACGATGGCTAATGCAACTCGTTTAGCTATATATTTTGCCATTCTTTTGTCTCCCTTCATTTTTCTTTATTTGATAGCTTTGATTATTTCACATACTTCCTATTGGCTGATACATACCAAATCTACCCCTCGAAATAATCAAAACCCTCAAATAAGCAGCCGGTGCGGACCAGTAAGTCCGCGCCGACCGCAAGGTATGTTACCATCCAACTGTATTATTCGCTGATGTCTGCATATACCAGATCGAAGTCATATCCGACAAAGTATACATTGAAGTTAGAAATCTTCGGATTGATCAGATACTGGTCTCTACGTAACTGAAGCGGTACAAGAGCGGAATCTTCTCCAAGGAAGATCTGTTCTGCCTGGAACAGCATATCCTGTCTTGTCTTAGCATCTGTCTCTGTCTGAGAATCTTTAAGAAGCTTGTCGTATTCAGCGTTCGCATATCCAGAGTGGTTATACTGACCATCGCTGATCCACAGTTCCAGATAAGAGTATGCGTCAGAGTAGTCCGGAACCCATCCTGTTACTACCATATCGTAATCTTTTTCAGTTTCCATCTGAAGTCTCTGTTTGTAAGTTACCTGGTTGATTTCTACTGTAATACCAAGGTTCTTCTGATACTGTTCCTGAAGAACTTCAGCCTGCTTCTTAGCACCATCTGTATCAGTTGTAAGAAGAGTAATCTTGATGTCTGCCGGATTAGAAACGCCCATTTCTTTCATTGCTGCATCCAGATATTCTTTTGCTTTATCATTATCATTTTCTGCCGGGAATGGTGTATATGGATAAGCTTCTCCGTATGTCTGGTCATCTGCCGCCTGCACGTTTGGAAGTACAAGTCTCTGTGCAACGTCATATACGTCATTGTTAACCAGCTTGTTGTATTCTGTTCTGTTGATTGCATAGTTCAAAGCAAATCTCAGGTTCTTGTTAGCAAGCGGTCTGTCTTCTGACATGTTGAGCATGATGTAATCATCTGCACCTGTATAGTAGAATTCAGTATTTTCTGTATACTGATCTGTCATTTCAGTAGGTACAACTGTGATATCAACTTCGCCCTGTTCCCACATAGCAACCGCTGTCTTAGCATCTGCAACTGTCTTTACGCAGATTTCATCAAGCTTGATGCTGTCTGCATCCCAGTAATTTTCATTCTTAGAAAGGATCATTTCATCGCCATGTTTCCACTCTGTCATCTTGAACGGTCCGTTATAAACAGATTTTTCCGGATCAGCTGCATATTCTTTTCCGTATTTTTCTACATAATCTTTTCTTGTAGGACCGAATGTTGCCATAGCAGCCATACTAAGGAAGTATGTAGCCGGATGTGCAAGTTCGATAACAACTGTCTTGTCATCTGGTGCAGATACGCCAAGTTCATCGACAGGCACAGAACCGCTATTTACTTCTGCACCGTTTTTGAGGATATATCCGATGAATGCGTAATCGCTTGCCATTTCTGGATCCATAAGTCTCTGGATACCATAAACATAATCGCCTGCTTTTACATCTTCTCCGTCAGACCATTTCAGTCCATCACGAAGGTGGAATGTGTAAGTAAGTCCGTCATCTGAAATATCCCAGCTTTCAGCTGCATCTGGTTTGATTTCGCCTTCCACGTTACGTGTCAGCATCGCATAGGTGCAGATTTCTGCTGTTGCACATGAGATAGAGTTACTGTTCTGTGGATCCATAGAAGGAAGGTCTTCACGAAGTGTGTAAGTAATTCTCTTCTTTCCTGATGAAGCACTGCTGTCATCTTTCTTGGAATCTTTGGATCCCGGTGTACCACAGCCAGCAAACATTGTTACTGTCATTGCTGTAGCAAGTAAAGCTGCTAATAATTTCTTTTTCATAAATGTTGTCCTCCTTTTTCATTTATAATTCTATTAGCTCATGTGTAGCACTGATCAGGTTCTCATATCCGTCTTTTGTGATGATGCCCTGATCTTCAAGTCTGACACCACCCCAACCCGGAATATAAAGTCCTGGTTCTACTGTCATTATGCTGTTCTCCTGTAAGATATTCTCACAGTTCAGTCCGATATTCGGAAGTTCATGGACGAACAGCCCAACTCCATGACCGATTCCTGTATAATTATACGGAAGGTATTCTGTATCTTTGATTGCTTCAAGCGAAGCTTCATAGCATGAAGTTCCTGTCACACCGGCTCTTACAGATGCTTCTGTATCTTCTGTCATACGACGGCAGAGATCATAAACTTCTCTCTGTTTGGCGTCTGCCTTGCCGACAACTACTGTTCTTGTCATATCTGAAAGATAACCTTTGTACTGGCATCCATAATCCATCAATACGAAATCACCGTATTCGATTGGCTTACTGTCCGGAATCCCGTGAAGCAGAGAGCTCTTTGCTCCTGAAATAACGATTCCACCGTACGGTTTGGTATCTGCACCTTCCATTACCATGTAATGTGCAAGTCTGGATGCGATTTCTTTTTCTGTCACACCCGGACGGATGTCTTTTATAATTTTCTCAAATGCTCTGGATGCGATATCGCAGGCAACGGTAAGGTTCTTGATCTCTTCCGGCGTCTTGATCGCGCGGAAGCCTTCGATTACGTTCAGCGTCGGAACCATCTCAGCACTGAGTTCAGCCTGCATAGAGTTCCATTTTTCAAATGTCAGATGATCCTGTTCAAATCCGATTGTTTTAACTCCATCTTTGTCTGCGCAATATGCAACAGCTTTCCCCATGCTGTAGCCAAAATTGATTCGCCAGTTTACAAGTTCGTAATCCGGACATTCATAAGATGCCTGCTCTGTGTATCTTGCATCAGTGATAAAATACTGATTCGCCTTTGTGATAAAAAGGAATGAGTCTTCCCCCGTAAATCCGCTGATACAACGTACATTCGCCGGCTTTGCAATATAAAACGCATCCAGTCTTTCTTTTTCCATGTACTCTCGCAATTGTGTTAATCTGTCCATTTTTGTTCTCCTCTCATGTACTTTTGTTCTTCTGAGACGGTATATTTACCAGATATGTCCGTCCCTCTGCGACAATGTAATACTTTACTAGACCGCAGTCTAGTGGTGTAAACAAAAGAACGCCATGATTTGCATCATGACGTCCTTGTCTTCTTTCAAAGGTCATAGTTTCACGCTATGACGTCTATGTTTAATTATTAGATTGTCCGTATTGTATGTATAAAAATCTAATCTTTATACACTTTAGTAAATAACACTGTCTTCAGAGCTGCGTGAATTTCGAAGAAACCCTGTTTTAACAGTTCAATTTTGTAAATTCACTTAAATGAATATTTATTCATATGTGTAACTTTTTTTCTTATTATAGAACCATACTCTAAGATTGTCAAGAGGAATGCTATTTATTTCACAATTTAATTTTCACCTTTTATTTTCATTTCTTCCAAACAGTCTTGGTACATCCCGGTGATATACCCATATACTCACACAAGGTTCTTTTCCAGGATTGGAAATACTATGACGCTCTCTGCTCTTTATATATACACTGTCTCCCGGATGTAAACTGCTAATTTCTCCTTCCACCTCTACATTCAGAGTTCCTTTTATCACCATACACATTTCCGAAAAGACATGACGATATTCTTCTTTTTTCGCAGATTCTCCCGGTTCAATCGTAATATATTCAAAAATCGATTCTCCCTGACCAAAGTCTGCAACCTCAACTGTCATATTTTCTTCCGGATAAAGATGCTTACTCATTTCTTCTCTGTGTATAACCGTCTTTCCCGGCATTTCCCCTTCCAGTGCATACTGGATATCAATATCCAGTGCTTCACAAATTCGCGCAAGACTGTCCACATTCGGAGATGTCTTATTCTGTTCCAGCATACTCAGATAGCCCGCTGAAAGCCCTGTATATTCTCCCAAAACCCGGATTGTCATCATTTTCTTTTTTCTGCATTCTCTGATCCGTTCACCAATATGAGCTAAATCCAGCATATCACACCTCCTGATTTTCGATTGATTATTTATATGCTACTGTATTTTTTCATATTTTGCAACCCTTTATTTTTGTAAAGTGTTAAAGAATCGGAATTATTTTTCAAATATTTTTGTTTTTCATGTCTTTAAAGCAAGAAAAGCAGACACGCCATTCAACGTATCTGCCTCTCTTAGCATATAAAACCTATTCTTCAACTGTAACTGTTTCGTCAGCATTTTCTTCGGTTTCAACAGTTTCTGCTGTCTCTGCTGATACTTCAGACTCAGTATCATCATCCATATCAAAATCATCAAAACTGATTTCGTCGTCCATATCCATACCAAGACCAGTATCAAGTTTAACGTCACGGTATTTTCTCATACCTGTTCCTGCCGGAATCAGTTTACCGATAATGACGTTCTCTTTCAGACCGATCAGGTGGTCAACCTTACCTTTGATAGCAGCCTCAGTCAGAACCTTGGTTGTCTCCTGGAAGGATGCAGCTGACAGGAAGGAATCTGTTGCCAGGGATGCCTTGGTAATACCAAGCATGATCTGTTCTCCTGTTGCAGGTTCTTTACCTTCTGTTACCATCTGTTCATTTACATCGTTGAACTCAAGGACATCTACCATTGTTCCCGGAAGGAATTCAGTATCCCCTCTTTCTTCGATGCGGATCTTCTTCAGCATCTGACGAACGATAACTTCGATATGCTTATCGTTGATTTCTACACCCTGCAGACGGTATACTCTCTGTACTTCCTGAAGCATGTAGTCCTGTGCAGCACGAAGACCTTTGATCTTAAGAAGGTCATGTGGGTTCACGCTACCTTCTGTAAGCTCGTCACCGGCTTCCAGAACAGCTCCATCCTGTACTTTAATACGTGATCCATAAGGAATCAGATAAGTCTTTGTCTCACCTGTCTGCTGATTGGTAACGATGATTTCACGCTTCTTCTTTGTATCGTTCAGGTTTGCAACACCTGCGATTTCTGTGATGATAGCAAGACCTTTCGGCTTTCTTGCTTCAAAAAGTTCTTCGACACGAGGAAGACCCTGTGTGATATCTCCACCGGCTACACCACCACTATGGAAAGTACGCATGGTCAGCTGTGTACCAGGTTCACCGATTGACTGAGCTGCGATAATACCGACAGCTTCACCAACCTGTACAGGTTCACCTGTTGCCATATTGGCACCATAACATTTCGCACAGATACCAATGTGTGATTTACAGGTCAGGATTGTACGGACTTTCACTTTCTTAAGTGGTGAATTTCCATTTTCATCCACACCGTATTTCATGATCTTTTCTGCACGTTTTGGTGTGATCATGTGGTTTGCTTTTACAAGCACATTGCCATCTTTGTCACAAATTGTATAGCATGAATATCTTCCTGTAATACGTTCCTGAAGACTTTCGATTTCTTCATTTCCATCCATGAATGCATGCAGATACATTCCCGGAATTTCAGCATCTTTGCTTACACAGTCAACCTCACGGATGATCAGATCCTGTGATACGTCAACAAGACGTCTTGTCAGGTATCCTGAATCGGCTGTACGAAGGGCAGTATCTGACATACCTTTTCGAGCTCCATGCGCAGACATGAAGTATTCCAGTACGTCCAGACCTTCACGGAAGTTTGACTTGATAGGCAGCTCGATCGTATGACCGGTTGTATCCGCCATAAGTCCACGCATACCTGCAAGCTGTTTGATCTGTTTGTCAGATCCACGGGCTCCGGAATCTGCCATCATGAAGATATTGTTGTATTTATCAAGTCCTGTAAGAAGGGCTTCTGTAAGCTCATCATCTGTTTCTTTCCAGGTTTCTACAACCTCTTTGTAACGCTCTTCTTCTGTAATAAGACCACGCTTGAAGTTACGTGTGATCTTATCAACTGTTGACTGTGCTCTTGCGATCAGTTCCGGTTTCTGTGGCGGTACAGTCATATCTGAAATAGATACAGTCATAGCTGCTCTTGTAGAGAGCTTGTATCCCATTGATTTTACATGGTCAAGTACTTCAGCTGTAGCTGACGCACCATGTGTGTTAATAACTTTTTCAAGAATCTGTTTCAGCTGTTTCTTTCCTACATGGAAATCCACTTCAAGAACCAGTTCATTTCCTTCTTTTTCACGATCAACAAAACCAAGATCCTGCGGAATGATTTCGTTGAAGATGAAACGTCCAAGTGTAGACTCTACTGTACCGGTCTTCTTTGTTCCATCCGGCATCGTCTTTGTCACACGTACTTTGATTCTTGAGTGAAGAGTTACAACTCCGTTTTCATAAGCAAGAATTGCTTCATTCACACTCTTGAATACTTTTCCTTCTCCCTTGGCTCCCGGTCTTTCCTGCGTCAGATAGTAGATACCAAGAACCATATCCTGTGAAGGAACAGCTACCGGACCACCATCAGACGGTTTCAGAAGGTTGTTTGGTGAAAGCAGAAGGAAACGGCACTCAGCCTGAGCTTCTACAGAAAGCGGAAGATGAACCGCCATCTGGTCACCATCGAAATCGGCATTGAATGCGGTACATACCAGTGGATGAAGCTTAATTGCTTTACCTTCTACCAGAATCGGTTCAAATGCCTGGATACCAAGACGGTGAAGTGTAGGAGCACGGTTCAGCATAACCGGATGCTCTTTGATTACATCTTCAAGCACATCCCATACTTCCGGCTGAAGACGCTCTACCATTTTCTTAGCATTCTTAATATTGTGAGCAGCTCCGCTCTCAACAAGTTCTTTCATAACAAACGGCTTGAATAGCTCGATTGCCATTTCTTTCGGAAGACCGCACTGATAGATTTTCAGTTCCGGTCCTACAACGATAACGGAACGTCCTGAGTAGTCAACACGTTTTCCGAGCAGGTTCTGACGGAAACGTCCTGATTTACCTTTCAGCATATCAGAAAGGGATTTCAGTGCTCTGTTTCCAGGACCTGTTACCGGACGTCCACGACGTCCATTGTCGATCAGAGCATCTACAGCTTCCTGCAGCATTCTCTTTTCGTTTCTAACAATAATGTCCGGAGCTCCCAGTTCAAGGAGTCTTCTCAGACGGTTATTTCTGTTGATAATTCTTCTGTACAGATCATTCAGGTCAGATGTTGCAAAACGTCCACCATCCAGCTGTACCATCGGACGCAGATCCGGCGGAATTACCGGGATTGCAGTCATGATCATCCATTCCGGTTTATTTCCTGATTCGCGGAAAGCTTCTACTACTTCAAGTCTCTTAACGATTCTTGCTCTCTTCTGTCCGGTAGCACCCTCAAGTCCTGCCTGCAGTTCAGCATAATCTTTTTCAAGATCAATCGCTTCAAGAAGTTCTTTGATCGCTTCTGCTCCCATTCCTACGCGGAAGCCATTGCCCCAGTTTTCTCTTGCTTCCTGGTATTCAGCTTCTGAAAGAACCTGCTTGTAAGAGAGATCTGTCTCTCCCTTATCAAGTACGATATAAGAAGCGAAATACAGTACTTTTTCCAGAGTTCTCGGTGAAAGATCCAGGATCAGTCCCATACGGCTCGGAATACCTTTGAAATACCAGATATGAGAAACCGGTGCCGCAAGTGCGATGTGACCCATACGTTCACGTCGCACAGTTGCCTTTGTTACTTCTACACCACAGCGATCGCATACAACACCTTTATAACGGATCTTTTTGTATTTACCACAGTGGCATTCCCAGTCTTTGCTAGGTCCAAAGATTTTCTCACAGAACAGACCGTCTCTTTCCGGCTTCAGTGTTCTGTAGTTGATTGTCTCCGGTTTTGTAACTTCACCTCTTGACCATTCCAGAATCTTTTCCGGAGATGCCAGACCTATTTTAATCGCATCAAATGAAATCGGTTGATACGTTGGTTCTTTTTTTGTTTCTGTCATTCTCGGCATCCTCCTATTCTAAATCCATGTCGTCATCAAAATCATCGTTCATATCGCCATCAAAATCGTCGAAGCTGTCATCTTCCTCCGGCTCATCATTTACATCAACCAGTTCTCCTTCTGAGAATTCCTGCTTGCTGTATCCGTGTTTACCATAATCTTCATCGTTATTGTAGCGTCTGTCTCCTTCAATAATGTGATTCAGGTTTGTATCACCGTAATCTACACTTTCCATGATCTGAACTTCTTCATTGTTCTCATCCAGGACACGTACATCCAGACCGAGTGACTGAAGTTCTTTAAGAAGTACCTTGAAGGATTCCGGAATTCCCGGTTCAGGAATATTTTCACCTTTGATGATTGCTTCGTATGTCTTCACACGGCCAACCACATCATCGGATTTAACTGTCAGGATTTCCTGCAGAGTATAAGATGCACCGTAAGCTTCCAGTGCCCAAACCTCCATCTCTCCGAAACGCTGTCCACCGAACTGTGCTTTACCACCAAGTGGCTGCTGTGTTACCAGTGAGTAAGGACCGGTTGAACGTGCATGGATCTTATCATCAACCAGGTGATGCAGTTTCAGATAATGCATGTGTCCGATTGTTACCGGGCTGTCGAAATATTCTCCGGTACGACCGTCTCTCAGTCTTACTTTACCGTCTCTTGAAAGCGGAACGCCTTTCCACAGTGCTCTGTGGTCTCTGTTCTCATACAGATAATCCATAACTTCCGGAAGAAGTTCTTCTTTATGTCTTGCTTCAAATTCTTCCCAGGACAGGTTAACATAATCGTTCGCCAGATCCAGGGTATCCATAATATCAACCTCGTTTGCACCATCGAATACTGGTGTTGCAATGTTGAATCCAAGTGCTTTGGCAGCCAGAGAAAGGTGGATCTCCAGTACCTGTCCGATATTCATACGTGACGGTACACCCAGTGGGTTCAGCACGATGTCAAGCGGACGTCCGTTCGGAAGGAACGGCATATCTTCTACAGGAAGTACACGGGAAACAACACCCTTGTTACCATGACGTCCGGCCATCTTATCACCTACAGAGATCTTTCTCTTCTGTGCGATGTAGATACGGACTGCCTGATTAACTCCCGGTGAAAGTTCATCCCCATTTTCTCTTGTAAATACTTTTGCATCTACAACGATACCGTATTCACCATGAGGTACTTTCAGAGAAGTATCTCTTACTTCACGAGCTTTTTCTCCAAAAATTGCACGAAGAAGTCTTTCCTCTGCTGTCAGTTCTGTCTCTCCCTTCGGAGTAACTTTGCCGACAAGAATATCTCCTGCACGAACCTCAGCACCGATACGGATAATACCTCTCTCATCCAGATCTTTCAGTGCATCATCTCCTACGCCAGGAATATCGCGTGTGATTTCTTCTGGTCCGAGCTTTGTATCACGGGCTTCTGCTTCATATTCTTCGATATGAACAGATGTATAAACATCATTCTGTACAAGACGTTCACTAAGAAGTACAGCATCCTCGTAGTTGTAACCTTCCCAGGTCATAAATCCGATCAACGGGTTCTTACCAAGAGCCATCTCACCATTGGAGGTAGAAGGTCCGTCTGCGATTACCTGTCCCTTTTCAACTCTTTCACCTTTAACAACGATCGGTCTCTGGTTATAGCAGTTGCTCTGGTTGCTTCGCAGGAATTTGGTCAGCTTATAAGTCTTTTTTGTCTTGTCATCCTGTTTAATTGTGATTTCAGTAGATGTTGATCTTTCAACAATACCACCTTCTTCTGCAACGACACATACACCTGAGTCGACAGCAGATTTTACTTCCATACCTGTTCCGACTACCGGAGCTTCTGTAGTAAGAAGCGGTACGGCCTGACGCTGCATGTTGGACCCCATCAGCGCACGGTTCGCATCATCGTTCTGCAGGAACGGAATCAGTGCTGTAGCAACAGAGAACACCATCTTCGGAGATACGTCCATGTAATCAAACATTCTTTTCTCGTATTCCTGAGTCTCATCACGGAAACGACCAGATACATTCTTATGAATGAAATGTCCTTCCTCATCCAGAGGCTCATTCGCCTGTGCTACATGATAATTATCTTCTTCATCCGCAGTCATATATACTACCTCTTCGGTTACGACCGGATTCTGCGGATCTGTTTTGTCAATCTTACGGTACGGTGCTTCTATAAATCCGTACTCATTGATTCTTGCATAACATGCGAGAGAGTTGATCAGACCGATGTTCGGTCCTTCAGGTGTCTCGATCGGACACATTCTTCCGTAATGTGAGTAGTGAACGTCACGAACCTCGAATCCGGCACGGTCACGGGAAAGTCCACCAGGACCAAGTGCGGAAAGACGTCTCTTGTGAGTCAGCTCACCAAGCGGGTTATTCTGATCCATGAACTGTGACAGCTGTGATGATCCGAAGAACTCTTTAACAGCAGCAGTTACAGGCTTGATATTGATCAGTGACTGCGGAGAAATGCCCTCCAGATCCTGTGTTGTCATTCTTTCACGAACAACTCTTTCCAGTCTTGAAAGACCGATTCTGTACTGATTCTGGAGAAGTTCTCCAACCGCACGGATACGTCTGTTACCCAAGTGGTCAATATCATCATCTTTACCGATTCCATATTCAAGATGCATATTGTAATTGATAGACGCCATAATGTCTTCTTTTGTAATATGCTTCGGAATCAGTTCATGAATATTCTTATGAATTGCTTCTTTCAGCTCATCGATATCTCCGGCTGTCTCTTCCAGGAGTTCAGCAAGTACCGGATAGTATACCAGTTCAGTTACGCCAACTTCTTCCGGATCGATTCCACATACAGCTTTGAGATCTACCATCATATTAGAAAGTACTTTGATATTACGGTCACTTTCTTCTCTTGCGATCCACACATATGGAACAGCTGCATTCTGGATGGCATCTGCAAGTTCTCTGTCAACGACAGCTCCTGCTTCTGCAATTACTTCACCTGTCATCGGGCTTACTACGTCTTCAGCCAGCGTATGTCCTGTGATACGGTTCTTGAGCATAAGCTTCTTATTAAATTTATAACGTCCAACCTTTGCAAGGTCATAACGTCTCGGGTCAAAGAACATGCTGGTGATCAGACTTTCTGCACTGTCTACAGCAAGCGGTTCACCCGGACGGATCTTCTTATATAATTCGAGAAGACCTTCCTGATAGTTCTCTGAAGTATCCTTTGTGAAACTTGCGAGAATCTTTGGCTCTTCACCAAAAAGATCGATAATCTCAGCATTCGTTCCAATACCAAGTGCACGGATCAGGACTGTGATCGGCACCTTACGGGTTCTGTCCACACGGACATAGAAAACGTCATTGGAGTCCGTCTCATATTCAAGCCATGCACCCCTGTTCGGGATAACGGTGCAAGAGTATAATTCTTTACCAAGTTTATCATGCGCAATTCCATAATAAATACCAGGTGAACGCACCAGCTGGCTAACAATAACACGTTCCGCACCATTGATTACAAAGGTACCGGTTCTTGTCATAATCGGTAAATCACCCATAAATATCTCATGTTCATTGATCTCATCTGTCTCTTTGTTGTGAAGTCTTACCTTCACTTTAAGCGGTGCAGCATAAGTAGCATCGCGTTCTTTACATTCCTCGATTGTGTACTTGGTTTCATCTGTGCACAATGTAAAGTCGACAAATTCCAGGCTCAGATGTCCGCTGTAATCGGTAATCGGAGAAATATCATCAAATACTTCTTTTAATCCTTCATCCAGGAACCATTTGTAAGAGTCGGTCTGAACTTCGATCAAATTAGGCATTTGGAGTACTTCTTTTTGCCGGGAATAGCTCATGCGCATACTTTTTCCGTTTGTGATGGGACGAATTCTGTTTTTCTCCATTTGACGTTTCACTCCTTATATGATAAATTTTCGGGTTATTTCCGCCTTATTCAGGGCGCACTTATGGCATACGTTTCCACAATAGCGCATTTTTTACTTTACCACAGGTTTTTCCCGATTGTCAAGTCTAACTTTTCAAAGAATTGTATTTTTATTGTATTTTATAATGTAAGTGGCAAAATTTACTTTCGGTCCCTTTGATACCAGATTGCTACGTGCTTTGCACTCTCGCAATCCTCATCATCATTGTATGCATACCGCAGAAAAGTATAAAAAATCAAAAGAGCGTATCACTGCAGGAAATCCTGCGCGATACGCTCTTGTCATTCACAGTGTGATAACCAAAATTACTTAAGGTTAACTTCTGCTCCTTCAGCTTCAAGTTTTGTTTTGATTTCTTCAGCTTCAGCTTTAGAAACGCCTTCTTTAACTACCTTCGGTGCTCCGTCAACTAATTCTTTAGCTTCTTTAAGTCCAAGTCCTGTGATTTCACGAACAACTTTGATAACTTTAACTTTAGATGCTCCAGCAGAAACAAGTTCTACGTCGAACTCATCTTTTTCTTCTGCTGCTGCTCCACCTTCTGCAGCTGCTGCTACTACAACACCTGCTGCTGCGGATACACCAAATTCTTCTTCACATGCTTTAACTAAGTCATTTAATTCAAGTACAGATAATTCTTTGATAGCTTCAATAAATTCTGCTGTTGTTAATTTTGCCATTTTATTTTCCTCCATTTGATTTTAATGATTGGCTCTTTCGCCTCTTACTGTTCCCACACTCGGATGGGATTCCGGTACAGCTTACTCTGCTGCCGGTGCTTCTGCTTCAGCTTCTGCCGGAGCATCACCCTGTTCTGCGATCTGATTAAGAACACGAGCAAGGTTTGTAATAGGTGACTGTAAGCTTCCAAGTAATTTGGACAGCAGTACTTCTCTTGACGGGATCTTAGAAAGTTCCTGAATACCAGCTGCGTCATATACTGAGCCTTCAACTACACCTGCTTTTACTTCAAGAGCTTCTGCTTTCTTAGCGAAATTGCAGATGATTCTTGCCGGTGCTGTTGCATCTTCTTTAGAAATTGCAATAGCGTTCGGTCCTTCCAGATATTCGTCAAGCTGTGCGAAATCTGTTCCTTCAAAAGCTCTCTTCATCATTGTGTTCTTGCAAACTTTGTAGATAACACCTGCTTCTCTCAGCTGTTTACGAAGTTCAGTGTCCTGAGCTACTGTAAGTCCACAGTAGTTAACGATAACTGCTGACTGAGCATCTGTGAGATCTTCAACGATTGCCTGTACGATAGGTTGTTTTAATTCAACTTTTGCCACGAATGGTGCACCTCCTTGTAGTATTTTCAACTGCCAGAAAGTCTCGGTCCCAGCGGGGACTTTCATATCACGCAATCATGCGCTAAAAAACCTCCGCGCCAAAGCACAGAGGTTTACAAATTCAAATCTAATGAATCTTGTCTTCCTCGGTAGGCGTTTTGACCCTTATGCCTTACGGCACCTACTGTCTTCGGCAGTTACTTCGTAAATATAGCATACGTTTACCAGAAAGTCAAGTGTATTTTTTCATTTTCATCCAGTTTCTTCTATTATAAGTCCAAACCATCCAGAACTTCCTTCAATTCTTTTGCAGATGAAAGCAATTTTTCTTTTTCTTCATCGCTCAGTGGAATCTCAAGAACTTTTTCTGCACCTTTCCGCGAAACTATGGTCGGAACACTGATACAGAGTCCTTCCAGTCCGTATTCTCCCTCCATCAGACTCGTGACAGGAAGAACCGCATTTTCATTCATAACAATGCTTTCTGCAATTCTCGCAACCGCCATTGCCACACCATAATAGGTTGCACCCTTTTTCTGGATAATATCATAAGCACTGTCCCGCACGGTCTTATAAATTCTTTCCATAGATTCCTGATGCTGATAATGTCCGCGAAGTTCACAGAAATCATTGATTGGAATTCCCGCTACATTTGCCCCGCTCCATACAGCAAGCTCACTGTCTCCATGCTCTCCGATGATATTGGCATGTACGCTCCGGCTCGCAACCTGAAGATGTTCACTTAACAGATAGCGGAATCTTGCAGTATCCAGAACGGTTCCGCTTCCGAATACTCTTTCCTTCGGATATCCGGAAATCTTAAGTGCCGCATAAGTCAGAATATCCACTGGATTTGCTACAACAAGCAGGATTCCTTCAAATCCGCGTTTTGTGATTTCCGGAATAATCGATTTGAAAATTGCTACATTTTTGTGTACCAGATCCAGTCTTGTCTCTCCCGGTTTTTGATTTGCCCCAGCTGTAATGATGATTAGTGAACAATCACTGATATCATCATAAGATCCCGCATATATTTTCATCGGGTGCGCATATGGTCTACCGTGGCTTATGTCCATTGCCTCCCCTTCTGCTTTTTCTTTATTCGCATCGATCAGTACCAGTTCGGAAAAGATCCCTTTCTGAAGTAAGCTGAACGCAGAGGACGCTCCTACAAACCCACATCCGATAATTGCTGCCTTTTGAATATTAACCATGACAAAGTGCCTCCTTTTAATTGCTTGATATTTTTTTCACAGGCATAGGTTATCATTATTTTCCCCGATTTTCAATGTTTTCATGCATTGTTCGTCAAAAAATGCACAATGTATACAGAATACTGTTTGTTAGATTTCATGCTGCACAAAAAGACACCGTACCGGATCACTCCGCATACGGTGTCTCTATTATTTACATTTATTCAATACTGATTAAGCAAGCTTCATTGGGTTGATTTTTACACCAGGTCCCATTGTAGAAGTAAGTGTCACACTCTTAAGATACTGACCCTTTACTGCTGCCGGTTTAGCTTTGTTAATCGCATCGATAAGCGTCTGGAAGTTGTCAGCAAGCTGTTCTTCAGTGAAAGAAGCTTTTCCTACCGGTACATGGATGATATTTGTCTTGTCCAATCTGTACTCAATCTTACCAGCTTTGATTTCGTTGATAGCTTTTGTAACGTCCATTGTTACTGTACCAGCCTTCGGGTTTGGCATTAAACCTTTTGGTCCAAGTACACGTCCGAGACGTCCAACAACACCCATCATATCCGGTGTAGCTACAACTACATCGAATTCGAACCAGTTTTCATTCTGGATCTTCGGAATGAGTTCATCTCCGCCTACGTAATCTGCTCCGGCTGCTTTAGCTTCTTCAGCTTTAGCGTCTTTAGCAAATACAAGGATACGAACCTTTTTACCAGTTCCGTGCGGAAGAACTACAGCGCCACGGATCTGCTGATCTGCATGACGTCCGTCACATCCTGTTCTGATATGAGCTTCGATTGTTTCGTCAAATTTAGCTGTCGCGCTCTTCTTAACAAGTGCGATTGCTTCATCTCTATCATAGAGAGTTGCTCTGTCGATTAACTTTGCAGCTTCTACGTATTTCTTTCCTCTTTTCATTCTAAATACCTCCTAGTGGTGATTACGGGAATTCCCTCCCACGTATTTTTTCAGTTTCCTTACATTCTGCTTATGCAGTCTGAATTAGTCCTCTACTACAGTTACACCCATGCTGCGGCATGTTCCTTCGATCATGCTCATAGCTGATTCTACGGATGCAGCGTTCAGGTCTGGCATCTTGAGTTCTGCGATTTCCTTTACCTGAGCTTTTGTAATCTTAGCAACTTTTGTCTTGTTCGGAACACCTGAACCAGATTTAAGGTTGCAGGCTTTCTTAATAAGAACTGCTGCCGGAGGAGTCTTTGTAACGAAGCTGAAACTTCTGTCACTGTAAACTGTAATTACTACAGGAATGATCAGATCTCCCTGATCAGCTGTCTTTGCGTTGAACTGTTTTGTAAATTCAACGATATTTACACCGTGCTGTCCAAGAGCAGGACCAACCGGTGGAGCCGGAGTAGCCTTTCCAGCTGGAATCTGTAATTTGATATAACCTGAAACTTTTTTTGCCATTTTAAAGTACCTCCTTGTGGTATTTGCGGGGATTTCCCTCCCACGTGTTCATTATGCACTGCGCATAAAGTTACATTTTTTTGACTTCTGCGAAACTGATTTCTACCGGCGTTTCGCGGCCGAATAAATCAACATTGATCGTCAGGCTCTGCTTAGCCATATTGATAGTCTGAATCATGCCGACTGTTCCTTCCCAGGCTCCGCCTGTTACTGTCACAGTATCTCCTTCTTCAAAATCTACCACGATGTCTTCTTTCTGGATACCAAGTGGTGCCATCTCTTCATCTGTAAGCGGAACCGGTTTGGATCCAGGACCTACAAATCCTGTAACACCTCTTGTGTTTCGTACCACATACCAGGTATCATCGTTCATGATCATGTGGATCAGAACATATCCCGGAAACATCTTTTTCTGAGACGCTTTCTGTACGCCGTTCTTCAATTCGACAACTTCCTGCATCGGAACACGGACCTCAAGGATCTCATCTTCCAGATGACGGTTCTCGATCGTTTTGTCAATGTTGGCTTTTACCTTGTTTTCATACCCTGAATAGGTATGCACAACATACCATTTTGCTTCTGCCATAAACTCACCTTTCCTGCATTACCATTTATCAGTATCTTATCTAACTAATAAATCTACCCCGAATTTTACCAGGATATCACAGATCGTGATAATCGCTCCTAAGATAACGGAAACAACTACGACCGCAGCTGTCTGTTTGGTAAGTGTGGTTTTGTCTGGCCAGATAATCTTATTAAACTCAGCTTTCAGACCTTTGAAGAAAGGAGTTTTCTTCTCTTTTGTCTTCGCTTTGTCTTTAGATTCGCCCATAACATTCACTTCCCTTCAACGACTATTTCGTCTCTTTGTGTAATGTGTGTGATTTGCAGAATCTACAGTATTTTTTTGTTTCCATGCGTTCCGGATGAGACTTCTTATCCTTTGTCATGTTGTAGTTACGATGCTTGCATTCTGTACATTCCAGTGTAATTCTTGTACGCACAACTTCCACCTCGCTTTTTATGTTCTAATTTTTAGTTGCATGACAGCTTGCGAGGCTGTCGTGAAAGCTTCACGCCTGAAACTTTCTTTGTTAAAAATAGGCATAAAAAAAAGACCTATACTTCCATTCGCTAGGTTAGTGTACCATACCGAAAGTATAAAGTCAAGAAATTAAATAATTTTTTGTGAAAGCCTTCGGACTGTCTAGGTACATCCGGAATCTGCTCTCATCCAGGCATATTCCCGGTGCACCAGGCTAAAATTTCAGCCGCAGAATGAAATCCGCGGCTGAAACTTCTTATTTATCTGTCACTTTTTCCAATGTGATATTCTACCTTCATACCACGCATGATAGTTCTTGATGCGATATCCACAAAGTTAAATCCAAATGCAATTGCAACACAGGTTGCAAAAAGTGTGATCGTCTGTTCCAGAAGCATATGCATATTCCCACTTACGCATGCGTACATTACATAGTACAGATTCGGTCCAGGAATCAGCGGGAATACAGACGCTGTCAGGAAAATTGTTGATGGAGCTTTATTTATCCGTGACATGATAAATGCATAGAATGCAACGAATGTCGCCGCAATTGTAGTTGCAAGGAAGTTACTTGGACGCACCTCATAAACAAGTGCATAAATCAGCCATGTAAAAAATGCTCCGATTCCGCAGTAAACCACCTGCATGCCCCGGATCTTAAACCACAGTGCAAATCCCACGCAGGCTGCGGTACAGGAAATCAGCTGTACGATCAGATTCGGGGTAAGGATAAATCCTTCCGCCTCTACACCACCAAAAAGAATCATCGGTATTGCCGTACCAAATGCGATTCCGGACGCACCAAGCATAGAATTCATGATATTGATCGATCCGGAAATAAAATCTTTCTGAAGCAGATCACGGATTCCATTCGTCGTACTCAGTCCACTGATCAGGAGCATGACAATTCCGATCATGATACGCTCCTCATGATCCGCAAATCCAAATTTGACAGATAACAGAATGATCATCTCTGCAATAAACGATAAGATCAGGTTATATGCCATCAGGTTCTTCTCACGTTCGGCAAGCCAGTTTCCTACTGCAACGATCACAATTGATACAATCACCGCAATGATCGCATCCCTTACATTACATCCAAAGAATACCGCGAATCCGGTACCTCCTAAAATACCGGCCGCATAATGGGTGTACCACTTCTGCTCCGGTCTTCCCATCACCTCTTCAAACTGTCTTCTCAGTTCTTTTGCATCCGGCTTTTCTTTACAGACTTTACGGCACAGATTATTCAGATAATCCAGCTTGTCAAAGTCACATTCCCCTATTTCTACCAGCCGAATCTGTGTAATAATCTGCCCTTCCGGTGTCTCTACCGTAATCTGGATATTGCTTGGTATAACAAAAATATCATACTTTACAAATCCATAACTTCTGCAAATACGGTACAGACTGTCCTGCAGACGGAAGTTCTCCGCTCCGCATCTAATCATAGCTTCCCCAATGTCCAGGATCCCCTGTACAATTCTCTCGTAATCGTATTTCACATTCATTTTCCTTTTCCCAAAACCTCTCTCTTTTGTTCTTCTTACAAAGCCAGTTGTTCCGCCCTCCCGAACACTTCAGCCATACGAAGTAATGATATCATGATGTATCAAAAAGTCAACTAAATTCGGAGAATTTTTTCTAACCATGCCCATTCAATCTCATTATACCTTTTGTGTTTTGAAAATATTGTACTATGTTTCTGCGATATTCGTCAAGACATCCACCCTTCAATATGATATAGTACTATTTTGAAAGGAGCTTTTAAGAAATGAAAAAAAACACAAATTGTATGCAGACCATCTACGCTTGTTTTATTGGTTACATCGTTCAGGCTATCGTAAATAATTTTGTTCCTCTTCTTTTTGTCACTTTCCAAAATAATTACCATATTTCACTAGAACGAATTACCTTTTTGATCACACTCAACTTTATCATTCAGCTGTTTGTCGATCTTCTATCCGCATTCTTCATCGACAGGATCGGATACCGCATTTCGATTTTAATTGCGCATATTCTTTCTGCGGCAGGACTGATATTACTCACCGTTCTTCCGGAAGTTTTTTCCTCCCCTTATACCGGACTTGTAATCGCAGTTATCATTTATGCGATCGGCGGTGGACTTCTCGAAGTACTGGTAAGCCCGATCATTGAAGCCTGCCCTACTGATAACAAAGAAAAAGCAATGAGTCTCCTGCATTCCTTTTACTGTTGGGGGCATGTGGGCGTTGTTCTGTTATCAACCGCATTTTTCTGGTTTTTCGGAATATCGCACTGGAAAATCCTCGCACTTATGTGGGCTGTCATCCCAATATTTAACACTTTCCTCTTCAGAAGTGCACCAATCTACTCCCTTCACGAAGAAGGTGAACAGGGACTTTCTCTCAGAGAATTGTGCACATCTAAAATCTTCTGGATGTTAATGCTTATGATGACCTGTGCCGGTGCCAGCGAACAGGCAGTCAGCCAATGGGCATCCACTTTTGCCGAGACAAGCCTGCACATTTCCAAAACACTCGGCGATCTTGCCGGTCCTCTTACCTTTGCAGCCTGCATGGGGGCTTCCCGGCTACTTTACGGGAAATATGGAGACAGGATCCGGCTGGATCTGTTCATGAGAGGAAGCTGCATTCTTTGCATCCTTTCCTATTTATGTATTTCCATCCTTCCATTTCCTGCGCTGAACCTTTTTGGATGTGCGCTTTGCGGATTCTCCGTTGGAATTATGTGGCCGGGACTTTTCAGCACCGCATCCGTCTCTATTCCACGTGGCGGCACAACAATGTTTGCCCTCCTTGCACTTGCCGGAGATCTGGGATGTTCCGGTGGCCCGACGCTTGCAGGTCTGGTATCTTCCTACGCCGGCGGCAGTCTGAAAACCGGAATTTTCGCAGCCATTACTTTTCCGGCCGTCCTGCTCCTTGGTCTAATAAAATCAAAAAAATCTGAATAAAAAATAACGGGTTCCTCTTTTCATTGAGTTACCCGTTATTTTTCTTTTTAGTTTATTGTTTTTTCAAATCGGTCCTCTTCCGGAGCCGTATCCTGTCCAAACCATTTCTTACTCAGTTTCGTAAGTGTTCCGTCTTCTTTCAATTCTTTTTACACATTCTTTACAGGCAGAATAAAAAGATGAGCACCTTTTACAGCACTCATCTTCTCCACTACTTCAACAATTTTTCTTCCCATTCTTTTTCTTTAAACCCGGTCAGTACAAATCCGTCCCCAACTACAAACGGTCTTTTCACCAACATACCATCTGTCGCCAGCAGCTTTATCTGCTCATCTTCCGTCATCGTCGGAAGCTTGTCTTTCAGCTGCATCTGCTTATAAAGCATCCCACTTGTATTAAAAAACTTTTTCAGCGGGACCCCACTCATCGCATGCCATTCCTTCAGCTCTTCATAGGTTGGATTTTCCTCCACGATTGCCCGTTCCTCAAATGCAATCTCATGCGCCTCCAGCCATTTCAGCGCCTTCTGACAGGTGCTGCATTTTCTGTATACCAATACTTTCATCTATCTGATCCACTCCTTTTTTATTCTCCAAAGTCCTGCTTGTACATCCCTTACAAACTCTGTATTTCCATGTACCAATTCTTCATGATACCGTGTCAGACGTTGCCAGCTTTTCAGGATCTGCTGCTTCTGTAACGGATAAAAATTACTCAACACCGCATCCATCTCTTTGATCCCATACATCTCCAGCTGCTCCTGGAACTGCTTCTCATCTTTTTCATCTTCCCCAATATATTTGAGACAGAGAATCTTATTCCAGTCATACATATCAAAAAGCAGAACTTCATCCAATGGTACTTCCAGTGTCAGGAAGTTGCCGCCCATCGACTGATCCACATTATAGGCTTCACGGAATGCCCAGTACGGATACTCCGCACCATCCGGCTTCTTCACATATTTCTCCATCTCACGCACAAACCAGGAATAGGCTGTTGTGAAAATCTTTGCACTCTCCTGATATTTTTTCCGCACATACGCCTCTTTGGAATAGCACACGCCATTCCGCTCAATTGCTTCGATTACCGGGTCTGCCTGTGATGCATATAAGGTTATTGTATTACATTTTTCACCCATTCTCTTCGCACCTCCCAGATGTTTCCATAACATCCATCACTTCCGATCTGGATGTCATCATCAAAAAGCCTCTTCCAGCTCTCCCGGATCTCCCGTTTGATCTCCGGATAGAACTGCGACATATACGCCTGCGTGTCGCTGACTCCATAGGCTTCCAGAAGCTCTTTGTGCCGCTTTTCATCCGCCTTGTCTGCCGGAATATAGGAATAGTTGAGGATCATTCCCCATTTTGTGAAATTCACTCTGGTAATCAGGGATTCTTCGATCTCCAGTTCCAAGATCACTCTTCCTTTTTCCGGAAGCATCGTTGCATCCTGCCTGAAGGATACCCATACCGGAAATTCCACATCCGCCGGTTTATTCCCGTAGTCCGGTCCGTTCTTGACCAGCCATTCATAAGTATCCAGAACCAGCTCCGAATGTTCTTTGAGATCCTTTATGATATACTCTCGCTTTACCGTATATCGTCCGGTCTCCTGAAGAACTTTCCAGACATTTTCATGCTGCTTTGACCACACTGTAATCTTTGCCATTCCATCACCTCACTAATGGTAAAATATAAGTACTCCAAAGATAACTAACCGGCATCACCATACTTACATTTACTATAACACCGATTGGCATCTTTTGTCCTCTTTTCCCTTTATTCTCTCATTACTTCGTATCAAATCTGGTCACTGCCATGTGGATCAGATATGGAATAAGGATTACCGGAATCGCCAGATACGCCAGCACACTATACGCCTTCTGGATCAGTGTCAGAAGCCCGAACTGTGCGATTCCAAAATCTACAACACAGCAGATAAATGCTGCCACAATTTCCTTTGTACCAATTTTACTTTTTTTACCTGTTTCCGTCTCTTTCTTCACTTTATTAAGACCACTGCAGATTCTTTTCACCATTGCAGCCACCATATTAACTGCCGTAGATACCGCTCCAAGAATGATCAAAACAGAAATCAGCGGCATCATAAATCCTTTTCCAACACCGCACTGCACCTGCGATGATATTCGGAATATACACGATCAGAAGACCTGCGATAATGCAGACAGACAGGACAGAAGCCACCTTACGCACCAGGTCTGTTCCAAATACTGCCACAACGAAGATAAATATGCCGATAATCAACGTACACAGCAGATACGGAAGTCCGGTCAGGGTACTTAAGGTCGCTCCGCCTGTCGCAAATGCAACTGCGGGAGCCACGCACATCACACAAATATACAGTACTTCAAACAAATTGGAAAATACCGGCGCAAACTTCCCGTAAAACGCATTGTTATAAGACCGGTAATCATATACCTCATGCTTTCTCGCAAACCGGAGGCAGTACGCGAAAAATACAGCATTATATCCCATTGCCAGAACCGGCATCAGAAGACACCAGATTCCATAACGCACATAATAACTGTAGATCTGCGCACCCGAGGCAAATCCACCTCCGAAATGTGTTGTAAACCAGACAAACGCTACCCCAAGAATCATAGAGGAAGCTGCGGATTTCTTATTCTTCATGGCTCTGATCCTTTCTGACTCTTTCTTTCAGTTTCTGCATTGCATCTTCCAGCATTTCCCGGGTTACCTTATATGGGTAATGTGCTACATCCGACATTTTCGTAATATGTCCCATACTTTCTTTCCATTCATCCTCTGTAATCTCAATTTCTTTCAAGGACACCGGAAGCCCTATCTCGCGATTCAGCTGATATATTTTCTCAAATTCTTCTTCCTGTCCATCTACAAGAAGTGCCAGAAGCACACCAAATCCAACTACTTCCCCGTGCAGATGCCGCTGCTCGATCACCGGATACTTCGTCAGAGCATAAAAAATTGCATGTGCAAGTCCACTGTTATAATCCGGTGTGAAATCTTTTGTAAGGAAAATGGATGCAATTCCGGTTGTCACAACGATCGCCAGAACCACCTGCTCTACATCGTATGTACACAGTCCCTTTTTATGGTCTGCAAATGCCTTCGGTCCATATTCCAGAAGAGGATTCCTGCACATCAGACTGACTGCTACACCAAGTGAGGTAAAATGTTCCAGTCTTTCATCCCTTGATGAGATTGTTGCTTCATAGTATTTTGCATAGGTATCACCAATTCCTGCCCACATATACTGACTCGGTGCTTTTGCTATGATTTCTGTATCGATAAATGCATGCATGACCGGACGCACGAAGAAATTCGGTTTCAGAAATGTACCATCCTCGTTATACATGATCGACACCGATGTACATGCCGAACAGTTGGATGCGATTGTCGGGAAGCTGAACACCGGCTTATCATCTGTAATACACAGACATTTTACCGTATCCAGTGCTTTGCCCCCTCCTACTCCAAATACCATATCTGCTTTCTGATAAACCGACATCCGGCGAAGCTTTTCTACCGTCTGATAGGTACAGTCTTTCCCATAAAGTTCTTTTCCAATAATCTCCAGATTCGTCTGGTCGACCGCCGCTTTGATCTTATCAAAAGCCGCATCAAGTGCCCTTTTTCCGCCGATCACAAGTACCGTTTTTCCATAAGATTCACAGACCGGTCCGATTTTATCGTAAATTGCATCTCCGATGGAATAATTCGGGAGATGCACCTCGTAATTTTCTAATTTCATAGTCTTTCTCTTTTCCTGGTTTTATGTCTTTTTCCTAAAAAACAATCATTCAGCCGGAAATCCTGACAGAATATCCTGGTAGCTTCTCTTGCATATTTTCGTATCCAAAAAGCCGGTCCGAATCCTAAAATTCGCACCGACTCTGGTCTCTTTCATTAATTCTGATTAGATATCTAAAAGATCACTGTATACTTTCAGTGCTCCGTCTGTCTCATGGGCAAGTACACGTTTGGCAAGTACTTTCCCAAGCTGAACACCTTCCTGGTCGAAGCTGTTCACATTCCATACAAATCCCTGGAACATAACCTTATTCTCAAAATGTGCAAGAAGTGCACCGAGTGTCTCTGGTGTCAGTTCTTTACCGATGATAATACTTGACGGACGTCCACCTTCAAAATTCTTGTTGCGGTTCTCGTCTGATTTACCGCATGCAAATGCTACGATCTGTGCAGCTACGTTTGCGCAGAGCTTCTGCTGGCTTGTGCTGTCCTGGATCACAACATCGGTTCCGATCTGGCTGTTCTTGAAGCCGATGAACTGGAGCGGTATGATGTTGGTTCCCTGGTGGAGAAGCTGATAGAAGGAATGCTGTCCGTTTGTTCCTGGTTCTCCGAAGATCACCGGACCTGTCGGGTAATCTACCGGCTCGCCAAAGCGGTTAACTGATTTACCATTGGATTCCATATCCAGCTGCTGCAGATGTGCCGGGAAACGGCTCAGTGCCTGTGAATATGGGAGAACGGCTGTTGCCGGATATCCGAGTACATTACGCTCGTATACACCGATCATCGCATCCAGCATTGCCGGATTCTTCAATAAATCTTCATTCTTGGAAACTTCATCTACCTTTGCTGCTCCTGCAAGGAACTGTGCAAATACTTCCGGTCCAAATGCCAGCGAAAGTACGGCACCACCGACTGCTGAAGTAGATGAGTAACGTCCTCCGATATAATCATCCATGAAGAATGCTGCAAGATAATCATCGCTCTTTGCAAGTGGTGATGTCTCGCTTGTAACAGCGATCATATGCTTGGAAGCATCCAGACCTGCATTCTTCAGGGCATCTTTTACAAATGACTCATTGGTAAGAGTCTCAAGAGTTGTTCCTGACTTTGATACCAGAACAAAAATAGAATGTGCTACATCAATTGAATTCAGTACTGCTGCTGCATCATCCGGGTCAACATTGCTGATGAATTTGGCTTCCATCTTGAATGTGCCGTTCTTCTTAGCCCAGTTCTCAAGTGCAAGATACATTGCGCGAGGACCAAGGTCACTTCCACCGATACCGATCTGTACGACTGTTGTGAATTTCTCACCTGCTGCATTTGTAATCTCGCCGGCATGTACTTTATTGGCAAAATCTGCGATCCTCTGCTGCTGCTTAACATAGAATTCTCGCTTGTCTACTCCGTCAGCTTCTACTTTATCTCCAAGCTGTCCACGGGTGAGCTGATGAAGAACCAGTCTCTTTTCTCCTGTGTTGATCACTTCTCCATTGTAGAGTGCTGCGTACTTTTCTGTCAGCTGCGCTTCTTTTGCAAGCTTTGCAAGTGCTGCAAGTACTTTATCATCTACTGCTTTTGCAGCGTAATTGTAAGTAAGATCCTCTGTCATCGGAACGCTGTAATCCTTAACACGTTCTGCTCCGTTCTCACCGGACATCACTTCTGCAAGATTGACACGTTCTACTTCCGAAAGTTCTTTAAATGATGTAAGTGTATCCAAATTGTTCCAATTAATCATAGTGGATTCCTCCTTATTCCTTTTATGATAGCAGGATTGTATCAGCCCTTTTGATACGCACGGATCTTTTTCTCCGTTCCTTGTATCATATAATAATCCAAGAGAATTATACTATGATGTGGTTATGATTTCAAGTCTGACGGTCGGAAACCTTTGCTCGTCTTTACGATAATCTTGTCAAATACCATGAATAAGGACGGAAGGATCAGCACAACAACCACCATACTGATCAGTGCACCTCTCGCCATCAGGATACACAGTGAACTGATCATATCGATATTGGAATAAAGTCCGACACCGATCGTTGCAGCAAAGAAACTGAGTGCACTGACGATGATCGACTGCGCAGAGAACTTATGCGCTGTTGTGATCGCGTCAAATTTGCCTGCGCCGCGGCTTCTCTCTCTCTGGTATCTGGTAGTCATCAGAATCGCATAATCCACGGTCGCGCCAAGCTGGATCGTACCGATTACGATTGATGCCACAAACGGCAGCTTTGTTCCAGTGTAAAACGGAATACCCATATTCACGAAGATTGCAAATTCGATCACACCGACCAGGATCACCGGAATAGTAACTGATTTGAACAGAAGCAGAATAATCACAAATACAATTCCAATAGACACTGCACTTACACGCTTAAAGTCCGTGTCTGTAATGTTGATTAAATCTTTTGTCAATGGTCCTTCTCCTACCAGCATTGCACCCTTATCATATTTATCCATGATCTTATCAATCTGCTCAATCTGTTTGTTTACTTTATCCGTTGCTACTTTGTACGTAGAATTTACCATCAGCAGCTGGTACTTGTCATTTTTCAGCATACCGGTGACAGATTCCGGGAGCATATCTGCCGGAACACCGGAGCCGACCAGGTTATCCAGTCCAAGTACCCATTTAACACCATCTACTTTTTCAATCTCCTGTGACATCTTCTTGACATCAGAACCTGCAACCGAGCTGTCCACCAGGATCATATGTGTGGTGTTCATATTGTAATCTTCTTTTAATTTCGTGTTCGCAATGACACTCGGAAGATCCTTGGGCAGTGACTCGTCCAAATTGTAATAAACACCCGTGTGGTTGTTTCCGTAAATAGCCGGAAACAGAAGGATCACAAATGCTACTACATAAATCACGTAACGCTTTGTCACCTTATCTGAAATCCTTCCAATATCCGGAAGCAGCGGTTTGTGTTTCGTCTTCTCGATCAGTTTGTCACAGCACAGAATCATGGACGGAAGAACGGTTACACAGACCAGGACTCCAAAGATAACACCTTTTGCCATAACGATACCAATATCTTTTCCAAGCGTAAAGCTCATAAAGCAGAGTGCGATAAATCCGGCAACCGTCGTGACTGAACTTCCGATTACGGATGAAAAGGTCTGGGAAATCGCGTGTGCCATCGCCCGCTCTTTATCCCCGTTATAGCGCACCTGCTGCTCCTGATAGCTGTGCATCAGGAAAATAGAATAGTCCATAGTGACACCAAGCTGTAGTACCGCTGCCAGTGCCTTCGTGATATAAGAAATTTCTCCAAAAAATACATTCGTTCCAAGATTATATACAATTGCGATTCCGATACTCAAAAGGAACAGTACCGGAACAAAAATCGATTCCATCGTAATTGCCAGAACCAGTGCAGAAAGTGCGACTGCGATCAGTACATAAAGCGGTGTTTCCTTTTCGGCAAGCTCTTTGGTGTCCTCTACAATCGCAGACATTCCACTTAAGAAGCACTGCTCTCCGGTAATCTTACGGATCTCGGTAATCGCTTTCATGGTCTCATCGGATGAAGTTCCGTCTTTGAAAAATACCGCCATCATTGTTCCGTCTTCTGTGTTGTACTCATCATACAGCTTTGACGGAAGCATGCTCTGTGGAACCGAAATATCAGCCAGTGAATCATACCAGAGTACATTCTCTACTCCGTCTACCTTCTCTACCTTTTCTTTCAGCTTCACAATCTCTTTATCTTCCATGCCGTCTACCATCAGCATCGAAAATGCCCCGATCCCAAAATCATTCGTCATGATCTCTTGTCCCTGCATTGTCTCAATGTCTTCCGGAAGATAAGTCAGCACATCATAGTTGATCCTGGTGTTCACATACCCCCACACAGCCGGAATCAAAAGGATAATACTGAGTATCAGTATCGGTACTCTGAATTTAACAATCTTTTTGCCAACCTTTACCATACTTTATTCCTCTTTTCTTTTTATTCTTTCTCTCTTAATGACCGCCAGTCATTTATTTTACAAAACCAATATACAACAAAACTGACCATAAGTCAATTTGTTTATTGACTTATGGTCAGTTTTTTTAATAATATTGTTTAGACTGATAACCTTATGCGTAATCCTGCTCCATAATATAACAACGGGCAGACTCTGTCCCCCGAATCTGCCCGTTCATTTACGCTATTCATTTATGCATTTTCTGCCGCTTCTTCACGATTTTTGCAAAGCACCTGTCCAGCCACATAGCAGACCGCTGCAACTGCCATACCATTGATCGAAGCAATTCCCCATGACACAAGATTTGCTACCACTGCACCTGCGATCACACCGATCACAGCAAACCAGTTCACAGTTTTGATTTCTACTTTATCACTGTCGTACTCCTTCTTATTTATAAAGTACGAGAGCACCAGGATAATCCCTACCGGCGGAAGGGTACAGTTCAGTACGTTCAGCCAGTTACAGAAATTGTAATACAGCCATACAGAAAGAAGTGTTCCGATAATTCCTGAAATCAGAACCATCGGTTTCTTCTTCTGCCGGAAAATATTTGCCAGTCCAAGACCTGCTGAATACAGCGCATTGTCATTGGTTGTCCAGATATTGAGTCCCAGAACCAGAATCGCCATATAGAACAGATTCAGACGGATCATAACCTCAAAGATATCATTTCCGCCAACGAAAATATAGGCAATCGCCCCAAAAAAGAACATCAGTGAATTCCCGATAAAGAATGCTACAACCGTTGCAATTGTACCTGATTTGGCATCCTTTGCAAATCTTGCAAAGTTCGGAGTTGCCGTTCCGCCTGATACGAAGGAACCGACTACCATACCTGCTCCACCGATCACGGTCACAGATCCACTGGATACTGCAAACTGGTCAACGATCGTTCCATTTCCCTGCCGAACTGCCATCACCATTGCTACCGTTCCAAGAATCGCAACGAGCGGAACTGCAATATAGCTTACCACCGTAAGGGAATCAATTCCGAAATATGCAGAAGCGGTCATACAGCCTCCTGCAACCAATACCAGAGCCCACATCGCAGCCTTACTTCCACCGAGAAGCTCTCCTGATACCGGGATTGCAAACATCGCAACACCCACACCGAACCATCCGATCTGAGTGAAGCTGATCATTGCAGAAGAAAGATAAGATCCTTTTTCTCCAAACGCTCTTTTTGCCAGAAGATCCATGCTAAGTCCGGTCTTTGCACCTACATATCCCAGAAGTCCTGTATACACACCAAGGATCGCTCCTCCAAGGAGAAGGGACTTGATAAATCCCCAGAAATCAAGTCCTGCTGCCATCTGCTGCCCAACCCACATACTTGCCGAGAAAAATGTAAATCCCAGCATGATCATAAACATGGTCAGGAAACCTTTTCTGCCCTCTTTCGGGACTGCCTGGTCCGCATAGTCAATATCAACAGTTGTATCTTTCGTGTTTTTGCTCATTTTTTACCTCATTCCATTCTCTGTGATCAACAAGTTCATTCTTTTTATAGCATATATTTCTTCAAAGAATCGGTAAATTCGGTAATTCTCTGATCTGCCAGTTCTTTTAATGTAATATTTTTCATACTCTCGATATATCCCTGTTCCTGACGGTACAGCCACTTGGTGTCTGCCGGACGGATCTTCTCATAGTGGTTCTTCTCGATCCAGTCCTCATAACTGATCGGTGTCGGGTATCCAATCTTTTCATCAAGCAGTTCTTTAAAATCGATCTTATCTGCTCTCTCTTTGATTCCTTCCCAGAATTCCAGAACTTCCTCTACATGCTCATGAATCTCATAGCGTCTTGCCCCGCCATCGTAGATGATACATTTTTCAAAAAGCGGACTGCACATGGAAAGTGTCTCTCTTCTGAACTCCGGCGCGATGATTCCGTCCTTCCAGTAGAAGTCCACATCCGGAAGGTTGATTCCTGACACACCTTTATCCTGATAAGTACTGAAAATTCCTTCATAATACACGGTAATGAACCCTTCAAATTCCGGCCAGAACTCACGGATCTCTCTGGTAAGATTCTCAAGAATCTCAATTCCCTTTGTTCCACCAATTGTGAAAATGATAATATTGCGAAGCTTTGCTCCGTTCTTCCTGTAAAAATCTGTCACATAGCGCAGGCAGTGGATCAGAGTCTCCCCACTTGCAATGATATCTCCGATCATCAGTGTGCTGTCCGGAACCATGGTAAGCTTACTATATTTGATTTCAAGCCCTGCAATCTCTTCATCCGCAAATACACGCTCACTGGATAAGAAACTGATATCGTGTACACGGATGTGCTCTCTGTAGCAGCTTTCCTCCAACGGATAGTTCAACGCTCCTCTCAAGATAGAAAGAATATTTGCAGTTGTCACTTTCTTCTGTTCCTTAAAATAGTAAAGCATCTGAGATGTAGAAGGAATCAGGCAGTCATATACCTCATATCCGACGATCTCCGGTGTATTCAGAAGCTTTCTTGTCTCTGCTTCCGATACAACATAATATTCATTTACATAGTTTCCACCGGCCAGTTTATAACAAGCTACACCCTGTTCATTAAATTCCGGCACCAGCTTAACCTGATTCCAATTTTTCATCTGTGATTTTCCCCTTTTCTGTAAGTCCATTTTTCATTGACAATAAACATTCTACAAAATGGTATGATGAAAGTGGGGGAATGTCAAGTGGAAAATGAGTAGTGAAAAATAAGCAGATGTAAAAAATACCCTTTTTGCATCAAAGAGCACTCTCTTTTTATAACAATCCCGACAAATCCACTTCATATTTATATTCTTTTGGTTCTTTATTCACCTGGTAAAACATTGCCAGATACCACGGAAGATATTCCATTCCTTCTTCTTCCTCTACATTTCCGGAACAGAATATGATTTTTCTTCCAAACTCCCAGTTTTCTACTGCCGACACTTTTGATAATGCAAAATGTTTTTTGTAATCTTTTCCGGATTTTATTTCCAGCAAATCTACTTCCATTCCGTTTTGAATCACAAAATCTAATTCTCCATATTTTTTCGATTCAAAATAATTCAAACTAAAACCGTTGCTTTTAATAATCTGTGCAAATACATTTTCCAAAATGCTTCCCATGTTCACTTCCATATTACCATTCAACAGCGCAAATTGAATATTTTCCATACATGCTGCACACAGAAGCCCTGTATCTCCCATAAATAGTTTAAACAGATTTCTTTTTTCATTCAGACGCAATGGCGGCTGAGGTTCTTCAATATTGTAAGAAGGAAGTGCAACTCCTGTATCACTCAGCCATAAAAATGCATTTTCATAACGGTTCATCCTTCCTTTATCATCTATTTTATTTAAAATAAATCTCCGATTTTTGCTGTTAAGCTGTGCCGGAATACTGTCAAAAATTGCCCTGATTTTAATTTTGTCTGACCCTTCTGCATATTTTCCAATATCCAGACGATACAATTCTAAAATCTCTCTCTGAAGTGCAACGACTTTTCCTATATCATGCGTATTCACATAAATCTGGACAACTGCAGGCATTCCTCCGACAACAATATACGTGTAAAATAATTTCAACATAGTCTGATGAACCACTTCCGGGACCTCACTGTGTTCAGAATAACATGTTTTCAATAATTCAATTGTAGAGTCCTGAACTCCATTTGCTCTTATATATTCCTCAAAATCCATCGGATACATATAGCAGATTTCTTCATAGCCAACTGCATAAGATGGTACTTCTTTGTATCGTACTCCTAAAAGCGATCCTGATTCAATATAATCAAATCTTCCATCCTCAACCAGAAACTTAATTGCACATCTGGCATTTGGACATTCCTGAATCTCATCTAAAAAAATCAAAGTTTTTCCAGGTACAAATTCCTGCATTTTAAACGCAGTCAGATTCGTAATGATTGTATCTGCATCCAAATTACCATCAAATATTTTCCCCGCCTCTTTATCTAAGATAAAATTAACTTCAACATAATGCTCATAATTTTTCTTTGCAAATTCTCTTATAATGGTAGTTTTCCCTATCTGTCTGGCTCCAATAATGCACAGTGCTTTTTTATCTGATGTCCGCTTCCACTCATCTAATTTTCTGTATATCTTTCTTTCCAGCATGCTTTTGCACCTCCATTATTAGTATTGTAACATTTTTCCATCTATATTCACACCTGTTTGCCACTTTTTTCTTTGTTTTTTGTATTAGATTTGTAACATTTTTCCAAAAATTGAAAAGTCGCCAACATTTCTGCTGACGACTTTTCGAAGAGCTCGATGTGCTCAATTTTACTATTTCCCTGATTTTTTATCTCACCTGATCAATATAAAATTTAAATTTATCTGTTCGATAATAGCATTTAAAATTCTCGATCGGAATTTCTCTTCCATTCACAATACCATATGTAATACAACGGAACAGAATAATAGGTGTCCCTTCCTCGATATCCAGATACTCAGCAATTTCGTCCTGCGCACCAATCGCTTCAATCGTTCTTCTGGCCTTCGTTATCTTAACACCATAAACTTCTGTTATAATCCGATAAAGAGATTCCTCTTTCAAATCATACTTTGATAATCCCGGAAAAATCTTCTCTGGCACAAAAGTCAGTGTATAGTTTAAAGGTTCCTTATCTGCATATAAGATTCTTCCTATCATATAAACATTATCACTGCTTGTAATCTCAAGTGCTTTTGCTCTCTTTACATTTGCATTGACCAACTCTGAAACAACAACTTTTTTACTTGGTATCATCCCCAGTTTTAATACATCCTCTGTACAACTCGTAATTGAAAAAAGATTGTTACTTCCTTCATCCGTCTTTACATAGGTTCCTTTTCCCTGGACTTTGTACAAATATCCTTCTGTGACCAATTCATCAATCGCTTTCCGGATCGTAATTCTGCTGACCTGATAAGTCTCCATCAATTCTCTTTCGCTCGGAATCGGCTCCTTTGAATCGTAAACTTCATTATCAATATTCTCTACGATTGCCTTCTTCACAAGATAATATTTAGGTAACTTTTCGTCGAACATCTCCTTCACCCCATCTCACCTTTTTTAATCACAGAATATTCCAAGTGTTAACACATAGCTTTAAATTCCCTGATCTTTTCTTTCATTGCAGGAATATTTTCATGAAGTTTTAGAATTGTACTGCCAACGAACGCTGCATCCCCGCCTGCCTCTCTTACTAGTCTTACATCTTCTGGTGCATGAACGCCTACCCCACAATAAATAGGTCTTTCAATTCCACAGCTTCTTAAATACTCTACACAATCTTTTAATGTAGGATATTCCTCATTTTTTTGCTGTGTATCATACGGCTTCGCCTGTAAATATACAAATCCATTTGATTGTTTTGCCATTTCCACTTCTTCTTTCGGTAAATGGAACTGTACATAACAAGATACCTGAAGCCCCGCTGCAATTATCTTATTTTTAATAATATCATCTTTTAAGCCAACAAGCAAAATATCTTTTAAATTATTTGTCAGGCAGAACTCAATAAATCTGTCTACACCAATCTCTTCAACTGTATTTTCATATGCCAGAACCAGAATCTTCACATCTGGAAGTCTCTTCTGAATGGCAACAATTGAATCCATATATTTTTCATAATCATCGCAAGCCTCCAGTGCTTTTTTCATTCTTCCTGCAATATAATCACTCTCCAGGTATGGATTTCTGGATGGAAAATCCACTTCCATCATTCTGCATCCTGCATCTGCATATTCTACTGCCATATTATAACTTGCTTCAATTGTAGGATATCCATTTGATAAATAACAAATAATCTCCATTTTTATTCTCCTCTGTACACCTTGATAAATAATTCTTTAAATTCGTCAATTTCCGGAATAACCGGATTTGTTTTTGTGCATCCATCAGCTTTTGCAAGCGGAGCCATCTCATCCAGTTTTGCCATATATTTTTCTTCATCCGGAATGATCTCTTTAAAGCATTTTGGAATATTTAACTTTTCATTTAACGCTTCTACTGCTTCATGAAGATTTTCTGCTCCGATTCTCTTTGCAAATTTTGCATAAACTTCTTTCGCAGTTTCATTCTGCTCATTATATCTGATGATGTACGGCAAAATAATGGCGTCTGCCAGACCATGTGATACATGGAAAATACCACCGATTGTATGCGCCATAGAATGTACAATTCCAAGCGATACATTGGTAAATGCAATTCCAGCTACCATAGATGCCTGTACCATAGTCTCTCTTGCTTTTATATCATTGCCATTCTCATATGCAGTCGGTAAAGTTTCCATAATATCCTGGGCTGCCTGGCTTGCAAGAATATCTGACAGATAATTTGCACGGTTTGAAGCAAGTGCTTCCAGTGCATGGGTAAGCGCATCCATTCCTGTCTCTGCGGTAATCTTAGCCGGCATAGACATTGTTACTTCCGGATCACAGATTGCGATATCCGGCATCATTTCCATATTTCCAACACCATGCTTTAATCCTTTTTCATTATCTGAAATTACGATAGAACGTGAAACTTCACTTGCTGTTCCACTTGTCGAAGGAATACAACACATTCTTGCTTTACCTCGTAATTTCGGAAATTCATTCGGCGGAAGAATATCTTCCATCTGAGTCAATTCCGGATGTTCATAAAAGATCCACATTGCTTTTGCAGCATCCATTGCTGATCCACCGCCAAGTCCGACAATCAGATCTGGTTCAAATTCCAGCATTTCATTTCTTCCTCTGAGTACAGTTTCAAAAGACGGATCTGGTTCTACGCCTCTGATAACCATTGTTTCAGCACCGGTTTCTTTAAAATATCCTTCTACCTTTGCCAGCATTCCACTCTTTTCCATGCTATGTCCGCCAATAACAATACTGACTTTTTTTGCTTTAATTGTCTTAATATATGCAAGACTTCCTTCTCCAAACATCAATTCTGATCCTGCAAGTTTCATTGGTCGCATCATTTTTATCTTCCTGCCTTTCTCTATTTCAATCCGTCTAATACTTTCTTAACCAGTTCATAAGAGATTGGATTTGTTAAAATTCCTCCCTCTTTCAAGCTGGAACCGATAATCGCACCATCTGCTGTCTGAAGCTGATCATGAATATTTTCTGCATTTACACCACTTCCTGCAAACACCGGAAGATTTACTACATTTTTCACTCTCTTAATCAGATCCAGTGGTGTCTCTTCTCCAACCTGTGTACCTGTAACAATAATTCCGTCTGCTCCGTTTGATGCAGCATCTTTTGCTGACTGCTCAATCGTAATATGTTCTCTTAACATATGCGCATGTTTTACCTGCACATCGGCAAGAATTTTAACATTTTCCTGTCCCATCATCTTGCGATATTCCATACATTTCTTTGCACATGGCTGAATAATTCCATCTGTAAACAATACTGTATCCACAAATACTGGAACTCTGATAAAGGATGCTCCTACCATTGCAGCAATCGCAATATCTGCTTCACAGTCATTAAACGCTGCGTCAAGTCCTACTGGAATCTGAACTGCCTGTTTCACAGCATATGCTGCAGCTGTAAGCGCCGCTACCTGTGCTTTATTTAAAAAAGCGGAAAAAGGTGTATCCCCCATATTTTCTACAATAACAGCATCTACCCCTGCTTTTTCAAGTGTAACCGCATCCTGAACTGCACGGTCAATAATTCTCTGATAATCCCCATCAAATCCAGCTGTTGTCGGAAGCGGAAGGCAATGCACCATTCCGATTACTGTCTGTGAATTTAAAGTAAGTATCTCTTTACTCATGTTTACCATCCTCTCTTTTTATATGATAATTATAAATTCCTTCCAGCGCTGTTCTACAGAGTAAATCCTCTGCATCTACACGATCCTGTCCCTTTAAAGTTTCCTTCAAATTTTCAAGTACCGTAACCACTGTTAAAATACAGGTCTTAACTCCCATCAGTCGTCCCAGTGTCAGAATACATGAAGATTCCATATCGATTCCTGTTACCCCAAGTTTCTTGACCTCTTCAAATGTTTTTGACATATCACGTCCACACTCCAGAGAAAATTTAGAATCATGCATACAACTGTAAAATCCATCCATCGTACAATTAAGTCCATTCAAATACCGTTTTCCCATTTGTTGAACTGTTTCGTTCATCACATTAACAAGTTCAATATCTGCAACCGCAGGGTAACTCAGATCCACATAGGTCTGACTGGTTCCCTCACGCCTCATTGCGGCAATCGGAATCATAAAATGTCCCAGCATATCATCCTGCATAGACATTACTGTCCCCATTCTTACAGCGACCTGCATTCCAGACTCATACATCTCTTCCATCGCAATCGCTGCGGACGGTGCCCCGATTCCCGTCGACGTTACTGTAATCTCTACTCCTTTATAGGTTCCTGTATATGTATTGAACTCTCTCATGAATGCAACTTTTTTGGGGTTATCCAAATACTTTTTTACAACTTCTACTCTCCATGGATCTCCCGAAAAAAGTACATATTTCGCAACCGTTTCTTCGCTTGCTCCCATATATAATGTACTCATCTGCATTTCCCCTTTCAACGTAATGTTTCAAATTTCTGTAATAATTCCTGTTCTGTTGGCGCATTTGTACAGCACCCTTCTGCCTGTAAAACAAAGTAAGATAATACACTTCCAAGCCTACAGCAGTCTGCCGGAGAATATCCATGTAAATATCCATAAACAAATCCTGCCATGTAAGCATCTCCCGATCCAGTTGCATCTACTACCTGTTCCACTTGACAAATTCCAATCTCTTCTTTCCGTATTTTTCCGTCTTCCCGCACATAACAAATGCTTCCGTCTTTTCCCAGAGTTGTCACAATGATATCTGCTTTTCCAATTTTAAACAGCTCTGTAATCGTATTTAGTCCGAAAAGCTTTTCAATAATTTCACATTCTACTTCATTTGTGAAAATGATTTTGCTTTCTGTTAACAACTGTTTCAAAAATGGTTCTGGAAATGCATCAAAATCATCTTTCATTCCAAAAACTACCGGTACATGATGCTTTTTACATTTTGCAAAAAACTCTTCATTGTCTGGTCTTGATGCAACGGTTATCACTCCCAGCTTTGCCGTTTCAAACAAGCTGTCTTTCATTTTCTGTGCATATCTTCCATCCATTGCTCCAGGATAAAATATGGTAATATGATCGTTATTATTATCCTGTAACAAATAACATACACTGGTTGCTTCCTCTGCTATTTGTGTAATCCCATCCTGTGGTACATTTCCTTCTTCCAGAAACTTTTTAAAACCATTACTTTCATAATCTCCGCCTACTCTTAAAACTGGCATTGCCTTCATTCCAAGCCGGCAAAGTGCATAGGCAATATTTACAGAACAGCCTCCGTAAAAAATTTTTGAATTGGATTTATTTGTAACCAGTGATGTAAATCCCACTTTGGCAGGTGTTGCTATTTTTATAATGTGATCCATACTTACATAGCCGCTTGTCAGAACATCTACTTTCATTATCCGTGCCTCCTACAACTGTCCCTCTTCCAGCATCTTGCTGAATGTATTCATATCGATGACTTTTCCCAGATACTTATCAATATCTGTCAGATGAACTTCATTAACTGTTTCTGAATTCGTTGCCACACATTCCCGGATAACATATGGGTTGTAATTCAGATAAAATGCATCTGTCACCGTTGCCCGAATGCAGCAGTTTGTTTTCGTTCCAACAACGACTACATTTTCCACTTCATTTTCCCGCAATACCAGATCCAGGTCTGTGCCGAAGAATCCACTGTACCTTCTCTTTCGGATGACATAATCTTTCTTTTCATCAACTTCCAACATTGGATCAATTTCAATTCCAAAAGTCCCTTCTATACAATTTGGTCTCATGGACTGTGCTTTTTTATCTACTTTATCTTTTCTGTTACAGTGCTGTAAAAAAACAATCAGCAGTTCATGTTTCCGGCTTTCATCCAGAACCTTTTTAATCCGTGGAAGAATCTTTTGATTCTCAGGATAAAATACCAGACCTTCCGGATCCGTAAAATCGCGAACCATGTCCACAATAATCAATGCTGTCTTTGCCATTTTCCTCCCCCTTAGTCGAACTTGTATCCTCTTACCTTAACATCCTTAAATTTCATAAATGAAACAACTGCAAGCACCGCTACCATGATGATATATGGAATTGTATCGAACATTCCTGCTGCCGGTCCTGCATATACACTTAAATTGACCGCAAGTGATCTTGCAACACCGAATAAGATTGCATAGAGTGAAGACTGTACCGGTTTCCCCTGTCCACAATAAATTGCTGCAATTGCGATAAAGCCTCGTCCTGCTGTCATATCACTTGTAAACATTGCCATTCTCTCCATTGATAAATTGATTCCGGCTAATGCACAGCAAAATGCTCCAATCAGAACAGCAATATATTTGTATTTCTGTGTTTTCAGTCCAAGACTGATCGCTGAATCTTCATTTTCACCAACAACTCTGACATAGATTCCAAATTTTGTTTTGTACATCAGAATAGCTGCTGCCGCAATTCCAATAAATGCCAGATATGTAATGACCGGATGACCACTTACGATTCCACCAATCAGCGGAATACTCTTGATGCCCGGTATATTGATCTTAAAATCTGCAACTCCTACATCTTGAAGACTGATATTAGCAAGCTCCATAACTTTCAGTACAAATTTTGCAATCGCTGGAACAATCAAGTTAATTCCAAGACCGATAACAATAACATTACCATTACAAGTAATTCCTAAGAATGAAAATACAAGTCCCCACAATAAAGTCGTTACGATTGCGGCAATCACTGCCAGAGCCACACTTCCTGTCAGATACTCGACTAACACTGAAATAAATGCTCCATTCAGCATCATTCCTTCCAGTGCGATATTCAATACATTTGCTTTATATGCAAATATTCCACCGATCACGCATAGAATAATAGGAGCACTATGGTATACTGTGTCATACAAAATACTATTTAATAATTCCATTATGCATCCTCCTTTTTCGCCTTTTTAAAACGACCAAATACGCTTGTTTTATCACCAATAAACTTAACTGCCAGGAACAGAATGATCATTCCCTGAATAATTGCAACGATTTCTTTCGGAACTGCAGTATACATATTGATGCTGTCACTACCGGTTTTTAATGCAGCATAAAAGATTGCCGCGATCAAAATACCAATTGGCGAATGTCCACCGAGCAGAGCAATCAACATACCATCCCATCCAAGACCAGGGTTTGCAGAAAATGTCAGTGTATATTTAAACTGATCACTTAACATCCATCCTGCTCCAGCCACACCGGAAAGTGCGCCACTGATCAGCATCATGATAATGATTTTCTTGCTGACATTCATACCTGTTGCTTCTGCGAATTCCGGATTTTTTCCGATTGCTGTAATTTCATATCCCAGTTTTGATTTTTTCATAACAAAATACATAATCACCAGAATAATCATTGCAATTACAAAAAACATAGTCATTCTTGATGCTCCGAATCTTTTGAACATTACATCCTCTTTAATCGTTGGTGTAGCCACATACCCTGCACTCTTATCTTTGAATACACCGGTGGTTAAAAATTCCAAAGTCTTTGAAACTGCATAGTTTAACATCAAAGTTACAACCATCTCATTTACATTACATTTTGCTTTCAAAATTGCCGGAATCAATGCAAATAACATTCCACAAATAATTGCAACTAAAAAGCAAATCAGTTTACTTATAAATGGATTGGAAATGTTAAGATATGCTCCAGTGATTCCTGCAAAGAATCCTCCCAAAAGCATTTGTCCTTCTACACCCATGTTGTACAGATTAGCTTTGAATGTAATTGCAATCGCAAGTCCTGTCAAAATAAGCGGCGATGCATAATGCAGCGTATTCATAAAGCCTTTTTCTGTCAAAAGTGATTTCCTGATCAATACCCCGTAAGTTTCCAGTGGACTTTCTCCGATCGCTGCAATAACAATTGCTCCAAATGCAAATGCAAGAATTACCGGAAGTACAGAATTGACGATTCCTTTTATAATACTATCTTTCTTTTTCATGATCCTGTTCCTCCTTTCCAATTCCGGCCATCAGTAGTCCCATAGCAGCCATAGATACTTCTTTTGGCGATACTTCACCTGAAATTTTACCTTTATACATAACAATTACCCGATCAGATAAACTCATAATTTCTGACAGCTCACTTGAAATCAGGATAACAGTATTTCCTGCATCCCTGAATTTCAGAATCTGTTTATGGATGAATTCAATAGATCCGATATCAACGCCTCGCGTTGGCTGGCAGGCAATCAGAAGTTTGGGATTTGCAGAAAGCTCTCTTGCAATGATAACTTTCTGTGCATTTCCTCCTGACAAATTGCCTATATTGCCATTCACATCACCAAGACGGATATCAAATTCTTTAATATATTTATCTCTTTTGGCATTGATTATTTTCTTATTAAAAAGTCCGTGTTTACAAACATCTTTTTCTCCGTGATATCCTGCTATACAGTTATCGGAAACCGTCATTTCCCGGCACAATCCCTGTGCATATCTGTCCTCAGGAATAATTCCAATTCCTGCTTTTCTTAATTTTTCCGGCCACCAGTTTGTAATATCTTTACCGTCAAAAAATACTGTTCCTCTCGTCGATTCCATCAAACCAGTCATAAGCTTTACAAGCTCTGACTGTCCGTTTCCTTCAACACCGGCTATTCCAAGGATCTCACCTTTATGCACTTCAAATGACATATCTGATACAACTTCTTTTCCATAGTCATTCACAGTCGTAAGATTTTCTGCTTTGTACATAATCTCTGATTCAACTTGTTGTTTTCGTTCATTATTTACAGTAAGAACAACATCTCTTCCGACCATCATCTGTGCCAGTTCTCGTTCACTTGTGTCCTTCTTTAATACATTTCCAACAACTTTTCCCTGTTTTATTACAGTAATACTGTCTGCCAGTTCCATTACTTCCCTTAATTTGTGTGTAATAACAATGATTGTTTTTCCTTGCTCTTTTAGATTTTTGAGCGTTGCAATCAATTCATCAACTTCCTGTGGTGTAAGTACGGCTGTCGGCTCATCCAGAATCAATATGTCTACATTTCTGTATAACATCTTCAGAATTTCTACTCTCTGACGTCCACCGACAGATATATCTTCAATCTTATCTGTTGCATTTAATTCCAGATGATTTTCCTGAATCAGTTTCTCAACTCTTTTAATTTCCTCTTTCTGATCGATAAACGGAGTTTTCATTCCGCCTTTTTTCTGTGTAATTTCCGCACCCAACAGTATATTTTCATATACGGTAAGAGACGGCACCAGCTTAAAATGCTGGTGCACCATCCCTATCCCGTTTGCAATCGCATCAACCGGGCTGTTCAGTGTAACTTCTTTCCCCCGGATCAGGATTTTTCCGCTTGTTGGCTGCAGCAATCCGTAGAGCATATTCATCATTGTAGATTTTCCTGCACCGTTTTCACCTACAATACATTTAATCTCCTGTTCTTTTACATCCAGATTAATATGATCATTTGCGACAAAATCGTTAAACTTTTTGGTCAGATCAACCGTCTGTATCATGCTGTTCATATTGCTGCTTCCTTTCTGTCAAAACAACTATTTTACTGTAACATTCGGGCATTTAGAAGCATCGAATTCTTCTCCACTCTGCGCATCCGTTACTACAATTGTTCCATCTGAAATCTTGTCTTCTACATCTTTGATTTCAGTTTTGATTTCTTCCCATTTGTCTTTTCCGCTATCCTGTATATGTTTGCTGATTTCTGAAAGATCTGTAATAGAAGCTGCGCCTGATGCTAATGAATATGTCTGTGCACGATCCATCTTATCAATCTTTCCATTTACTGCTTCTTTTACAATGTCATATACAGGTACTTCTGTATTTTTAATAACACTTGTCAGAACATATCCTGGCTGCTGATCATCTTTGTTAGCATCTACCTGAATTGCAAGCTTTCCTTCTTCTTTTGCCTTTGATGCAACACCATCACCTACAGAACCAGCTACTGAGAATACAATATTTGCTCCCTGATTATAATATGTTCCTGCTACTGTACTTCCTGTTGCAGAATCAGCAAATCCTGCATCATATTTTGCATAGTAATCATAATTTACACCCAGCTTTTCAGCTTCATAGTTGATACCTTCGATATATCCATAAGAGAATACCGTGATACCATTTGAATTAGTTCCTCCGATAAATCCTACGGATCGTCCGCCATTATCTGCAGGTGTGAAATTATAACCATCTGTACCAAATAAAGTTTCTGCATTTTCATTTACCAATGTAGTAAGTGCACCTGCTACGAAAGATGCCTGATGTACATCAAACAATACACTGATTACGTTATCATGGATTGTCTTTCCATCTTTATCCTGGTTTGGATTATCATTTACACATACAAATGTTGTATCTGGATACATCTCTGCAATTGGCTGTGCTCCACCAGTTCCCTGAATCAACGCTTCAAAATCATATTCCAGATTGAAAATTACATTGTATCCATCATCAGCCAGTGATTCCAGCGCCTGTGGTACACCTGTTGTAGGCTCGACAACCTTATATTCAATTCCAAATTCATCGGCAGCTTTTTTTGCTCCTTCCACAGCAGACTGATTATATCCATTATCATTCTGTCCGGCAGCCGAACAAATAATTGCAACCTTTACATCGCTTCCTTCCTTTTTTTCCGCTTTTTTCTCAGATTTTCCTCCACATGCTGTCAGGCTTCCTGCTACCATTGTCATTGCAAGTAAGCATCCCAATGCCTGTACTACTCTTTTTTTCATTTTTCTTCCTCCTTTGTTATGATGTCATGTCGTCATGACCAGTTCCTTTTTCTTTAATATACAACTTGGTTTCAAAAATGTAAATACTATTATTTATTTTTGTCATATCCAGCAATTTCATACTATATCTTTTGTGCATTTATAACAAAAACTCTCTTTCTTACTATTTCACATCATCTGTATAATATTTTCTTTATATCCATATAATCCTTCCCTAAAATCAAATATTTTTCCAATAAAAAAAGAACATCCCCGCCTCCAGGAACATTCTTTTCTCCATTTATCTATTTTTTATTTACATCACCATCTGGAACACCAACACCATCAGCGGCATCGTCACGATCGCCCCAAGTGTCGTCAGCACATTGATCGTGCTCGCATACCTGGAATCATTTCCATACACCTGACTCATCTGCGTAACTGTCGAAGCAGCAGGTGCAATGATCGCCAGAAATACGATCAGAAGGATCTTCTTCCCATCTGCATTCCATCCAACCAGTCCACTGATCTTCAGGATCAGAAGTGCAATAAACGGAAATCCGATCAGACGCATTAACGCAATAAAATACGCCTTCTTATTCGTCAGAACCTTTCTGATATTCATTCCGCCCATCAGCATTCCGATTACAAACATACTTGCCGGTCCCACCATTGCCCCGACAGAACTTAACGTACCGGTTATAATTTCCGGCAGCCGGATCTTTGCAAAGAACAACACGATTGCTGCTATGATCGTAATGATATTGATATTGGTAAATATTTTCTTCAGGTTAAATCCTTTTTCATGGCTCAGTACATTTTTACAGTGTGTCCAGAAAAAGATGGTCTGAATCCCCATAAACACACATGCATAAAACACCCACTCTTCGCCAAGCATAAATGCCACAAGCGGTACGATCATATTTCCTGAATTGGAATAATAAATGGACATGGTTTCCACTTCATTCAGATGCAAGACTTTTCCGATCAGGTTGACGATCGGGAGCAGGATAAATAAAAGAAGCAGTGACGCGATGCATGCCAGCATAAGGCCGCTCACCTTTTCCGGGGTATAATCCACCTGAAATGCATTCAGAATCACACATGGCACGATCAGATATAATACCAGTGTTGACAGTACCTTACTGTCTTCATCCTTCAGAAATCCCATTTTGACTATCGCATAACCCATGAATATCATAATGAACAGCTTTGCGATCTGCTCCATCAGAAGTATACTCAGTTCCATTTTTGCCCTCTTTTCTTTCTCATCAAAAGAAGCGGATTGCCAGACGCAACCCGCTTCCCATTATTTCATTTCTTTTCTATCGGTTCATTTCTCGTCTGTCAGATTTTTCCATCCTTTAAACAATATCAAATCCCCTGTTCTCTGTCAAGAAATCTCATTTTTTCAGACTATTCTCTTGCTACACCTGTCCAAGAAGCCTTCTGCACTTCTGGTTCATCTCGCCCAGTTCCTGCACAACCGGTAACAGATCCTCTTTACTCATTCCATAACTGATCATGCAGAGTGCCTTATAGAAAAATTCGTTCACTTCCGCATCTGTTTTCCCAATGACGACCGCCGGGGAAATGATAGCTGCCATCTCCCGGATTCCGAAAAGGATTGCAGTCTCCACGCCGCGCACATCTGTTTCGTGTTTCCAGATATTGCTCACATCATATTCGGAGGTATTGCCACACGGTGCTGCACAGACTGCGCAATCCGGTGCGACGGTATCTTTTTCTTCTCTTACTTTTTCGATCATCGCTTTTAAAGATGTTGTACCGATGTTACTGTTCGTAATCGTATGCACAAGACCTTCGACGATAATCTCATCTGTGTTTTCTGTCTTTGGATTGTTACCACAGGATCTGGCAAGACCGATCAGCGCACCGGTCAGTTCATCCTGGAGTGCTAAAATCTCCTGTCCCTGCGAAATCGTCGCTGTATTACTCATATTTTCATTCCTCGTACCTTCTTTTTTGTATGGATAAGTATACGGTTTCTGGATTTTTATTTCTGTTGTAATAACAACATCATACCTGTTTATCTGTTACAATCAGGATTTTCTTTCCATAAAATGCAAAACCATAATACCGGCTCTTTGATTTAGGTATTCCATCAAATAATAATTCCATTCAGATGATCGCACTCATGTTGAATAATCTGTGCCGTCCATCCACTGTATTTTTGTCTCTGCCGTTTAAAATTGATATCCTCGTATTCTACTTCAATTTCCTGATAACGCACACATTTTCTTACGCCATCCAGAGACAGGCATCCTTCTTCTGTCTCATACTTTCCGTTTCTCTTTACAATCTTCGGATTGAACATCGCAACATTCATAAATCCCATATTGACTGCAATGATCGCTTTATTTACCCCGATCATATTTGCTGCCATTCCCACACAGCCATCTTCGTGCGCTTTTAATGTATCCAGTAAATCAATTGCAACTGGAAAATCTCCTTTCGTTGCTTTCTCTGCCTTCTGGCGCAGAAAAAAGAGATCTCTCATAATTGGTTTTACCATTTTATCTTTCCCCTTTCCGTAGTACTAGTTACTGTTCACAGTACCTGTGACCAGCAACTAGTACTTTCCAGTATACACGATTTTTCCCATTTTTAGGTTGGAAAAATTGGAAAATGCACATATAATTAGATTAGTTTTCAAATACAAACAGGAGTGTACTATCTATGGATAAGATTAAAATTATAAAAAAGAACGATGAATATTCTTCCGAATATCAGATCGGAGATACTTTTGAAATCGAAGGCACCTGGTATGGTGGTGTCCATATTATCGGAAAGACCGGCGCACCGGTTTCTCTTGATAAAGATGAATATATTTATCTGGATGCCGATCCGGAAAATAAAGCAGATTCTGCGTCTGTAATTTTCCACCCGGAATCGTCTGCCTCAACACAAACCAGTACGGTTATCCCAGAAGCACAGCCTGCTTCTACGCTTTCTGCCAATACCGAAAAAAATGACGCAGAACCCCTCCATGAAATCCATGTTGGCGATATCGTGCGCCATTTCAAAAGAGAATGGGTATCCGAAGAGAGCACCAAATATCTCTACAATGTACTGGCTTTCGCCGAGCATACTGAAACAGGCGAAAAGCTGGTTGTCTACCAGGCAATGTATGCACCATTCAAAATCTGTGCAAGACCATACGATATGTTTATGAGCGAAGTCGATCACCAGAAATATCCGGGAATCAGGCAGCACTGGCGTTTTGAAATAAATGAATAAATCATGATTAAATAAAAATGGAGAATCTCCCAGTCCCCGGCTGATACCGGAGCGGATGATTCTCCATTTCATCTTCTTACAACACTCTCGCAATTCTTATATTCCTTGATGAGCTTCCGATTCTGACTTCAACTACATCGCTTTCTTTTCCTGCTCTGTCTCCTGTGTTGGTCACATCACAGCTGACTTGCAGCTTAGCCCCGTTCCTTTTTATCTCTGCACCTGAATAGGCAAAGGTTGTATAGGAAAGTCCATGTCCGAAACAGAATTCCGGTTCAATCCCAAAAGTATCATTATAGCGGTAGCCTACGAAAACACTTTCTTTATAACGCACCTTTTCGTCGCCCGGAAATTCTCCGACTGCATGTGCAGAACAGTCCGTATGCTTTTTGTAGAAGGTTTCCGGCAACTTTCCGGATGGACTTACTCTTCCAAATAAAACTTCGGCAAGCGCATTTCCACCTTCCATTCCGGAATACCAGTTCCATACAACAGCCTTTGCGTCTTTGATCCAGCTCCCCATCTCAACCGGACTTCCTGCCATCATGACAATCACCGTATTCGGATTTGCCTTCAGTACTTCCCGAATCAGTTCATCCTGCTCATATGGGAGTTTCATATCTGCGCGGTCAATTCCTTCACTGTCATGCTCATGGTTCAGACCACCAACCAGAATGACCTCATCATACTGCGCGGCAAGCTCTGCTGCCTCTTTTCTGAGGAGTACTCTTTCTTCTTTTACTTTCACATCTACAGACTGCTCTTCTTTTCTGCTTCCGCCGCCATCTTCCAGGCTGGTCTCCTGCCAGTTCGCCTCAGACTCTTCTTTCTTTTCATCCCGTTTGTATCCCTGTACAAATGTAACTTCTGCATTACCACCGAGAAGTGTCTTAATTCCCATCAGTGGCGTGATCTCATAAAGTGCTTTGATCTCCGTGCCTACGATGCATTTGGCGAAAAAGTCGGATCCAAAGAATACAAAGAAGGCCAGATTTACATCGAACCACAGGGATTCTGTGTACTTGCCGATGTCGGTGTAAATGACGGCCAGGCGAAAAAAGCTCTGAATTCTGTTAAAGAAAAGCTGGCTACAAAGTACGGTATTGTTCTGCTCCAGCCTGCATATACAACTTATCACCTCAACCTTGGTGAAATTTCTTCTTATTCACCGGGATATAAAGAAAATGCAGGTATCTTCTGCCACAACAATCCATGGGTATCGATTGCTGAGACGAGAATCGGACGTGGTAACAGAGCATTTGAGATCTACCGCAAGACCTGCCCTGCTTACCTTGAAGACATCAGTGATATCCACCACACAGAGCCATATGTGTACTCACAGATGATCGTCGGATGCATATGACGTGGAATCAGAAGATCTTGCACCTGTAAGAACCGATAAAGAAGCAAAAGGCGGAATCTGTATTCGACCGGATGAGAATGTGAATGAATATCATGTAGAAATTGTTATGGGATAATTTCTTCCATCAGAAAAGCCATCAAAAGTTGGAAATTTTGAAAATGAAGGAATCTGGTACGGCGGTGTCCATATTACCGGATCGGCAAAAAATCGCTATAACACCTGAATTTCCAGGCATTATAGCGATTTCTGTCTTGTCCCTGTTATATTATTTTCTATTTAGTGTTCACAACTCTATTCGTATTTTTCAAAAATCCGGCACAGCAGAAATGACTGTGCATACGATAATACTGCAAATCCGAAGAACACCCATAAAATACTTGCAACTACAAATGATCTGGATGTAAATAATGTCACTATCAGTGATCCGACGCTTAAACCTGTAATCACGATTGTAAACGGAATGTTCACTGCTGCAAGAAGTAATGCATTGCGCAATGTCGCAAAAATACCATTTTCAAATCTTGCAATATACGGGAACAGATACTGGAACATCAGTATCCACATTCCAAGAATAATTGCCAGAATCACACGCATCACACTATACATGCTTCCCTGAAAAACTCTTATGATACGAAAATCCACAAACAACAGTATGGCAACGACAGCCATGATCAGCCAGCAAATGGTTGCCTGTTTGAAGTTCCTTTTATACGCTTTCCAGAATTCCTTCCACACGGATGGTTCTTCCCCTCTTGCCATCTTCATCGCTACCGCGTACAATGCACTTAATGAAGTTCCAATGGTGATCACTGGAATGCATCCGACTACAAAGATCATATTCAATATTATAATATCTCCAAGTCGCCCAAGTACCCTCATTACCGGACTGTCAATTGCCAGAAATTTCATTATCTATCCGCCTCTACTTACTTAATCTGATTACATTCCATGATGCTTTTCCAAGAAGAGTTGTCATAATTCCGCCGTCCATCTTTGAACGGTTTACTGTCTTTGGTACTACTTTTTGTTCATAAGAACTGTTCACCAGTTTCAGATTGGATTCTTCCATTACAATATGCTCTGTCAGATGGAAGCCTTCCATACCTCTTAAATCTGTTGTCAGTTCAATATCTTCATCCAGTGTACGGTTAACAGCGAAAATTGTAAGTTCTTCTTTCTCTTCATTATACACTGCAACACTTTCTACGTCAGTAACATTTTCATGTTTTGCAGTATCATGCTTAGCTGTCTGAACAAGCGGCATTAATGCAACACCACGTCCATATCTGGATGCATGAAGGAACGGGTAAAAAATTGTCTGTTTCCAGGCTGCTCCGCCTCCCTGATCTGTCATGATCGGCGCAATTACGTTGACCAGCTGTGCCATACATGCAATTTTTACTCTGTCTGCATGTTTCAGCAATGTGATCAGCATCAGACCGACTAACAGTGCATCTTCAAATGTATAAATATCTTCCAACATCGGAGGTGCTACCTGCCATGGATGATTCTGTGTGATATCATCATCTGCCGCATTTGAATGGAACCATACATTCCACTCATCAAAACTGATATTGATATTTTTCTTTCCACGTTTTTTCGCTCTTACATAATCACAGGTTGCAATGACTGTACGGATAAATTCATCCATATCATCAGAGCATGCAAGGAAATCTGCAGTATCATCATCACGATTTCCATAATATTGATGCATAGATACATAGTCTACATAATCATATGTATTCTCCAGAGTGGTAGATTCCCACTTCGGGAATGTCGGCATATCAAGAGCTGAGCTTCCACAGGATACCAGTTCAATGGATGGATCGATCAGTTTCATTGCCTTTGCGGTCTCTTCTGCAAGACGTCCGTATTCTTCCATGGTCTTGTGTCCGAGCTGCCACGGTCCGTCCATCTCATTTCCCAGGCACCATACCTTAATGTTATGTGGATCTTTCACTCCATGTTTGATACGAAGATCACTGTATTTCGTTCCACCAGGATGGTTGCAGTATTCCAGAAGATTGCATGCATCTGCAATTCCTCTTGTACCAAGATTTACTGCCATCATCATGTTGGAATTTACTTTATCCGTCCATTTTACAAATTCATTTAATCCGATCTTATTTTCTTCCAGACTTCTCCATGCAAGTTCCAGGCGTGCCGGACGCTCCTCCACCGGTCCTACGCTGTCTTCCCAGAAAAAGTTTGATACAAAGTTTCCACCCGGATAACGGATGATCGGCACATTCAGTTCCTTTACCAGATCAATGACATCTTTACGGAATCCATCATCATCCGACAACGGATTGCCCGGCTGATATAAGCCATCGTATACGGCACGTCCGAGGTGTTCAATGAAAGAACCATAAATTCTCTCATCTACCTTGGAAATCCGGAAATCTTTATCAATGATCATCTTCGCTGTCTTACTCATTTTCAGCCTCCTATTCTATCTTACCTTCTTATTTTACAACAATTATTCTTTTACTGCACCTGCTGTCATACCTTCAATAAAATACTGCTGGAAGCATACAAACAGTATAAAAATCGGAATGATCGAGAAGAATGAACCTACAACCAGAAGACTATAATTATCTCCATATGGGTTGATCAAGGTGTTAAGTCCAAGTGTCAGTGTATATTTTTCTGAAGAACGGATTACCAGTAATGGCCACAGGTAATTGTTCCATGCGTTCATACCATTTAAGATCGCCATGGCCGCAAATGCAGGTTTCATAATCGGCATGATCAGTCTAAAAAAGATACCATACTCCGTCGCTCCGTCAATTCGTCCGGCTTCCATAAGTGATTTTGGAAGTCCAAGAAGATACTGTCTGAAGAAAAAGATTGTGGATGCATGTGCAACAAATGGTAATATGATCGCAATATAGCTGTCCATCAGTCCCCAGTTAGTCATCTGCTTATACAGAGGAAGCATGATGACTTCCAGCGGAACAGATAAGATCAGAAGAACGACAACAAACATTGCATTCTTCCCTTTGAATTCATAAGCCGCAAATCCATATCCTACAAATGCACTTACCAGAAGTGTGGCTACTACGGTAATTACAGTAAGAAAGATACTGTTAAAGAACCATCTCCAGTAGTTATGCTGTCCTGTAAACAGAAGCACGTAGTTATCCAGGCTCATACGTTTCCAGTCAATTCCGAGGTTCAGTCCATACTGCAGAAGATCTCCGCCCGGCTTGAAGCTGGCAAGAAAGATCGTATAAATCGGAAGAATAATCAGAATAGCCAGGATTGAGAAGAAAATGAGCATCAATACTGTGCAAAGCCGGTCTTTCTTTTTTCTCTTTTCACCCATACTATCTCTCCTCCTTCTTAAATGTTCCTGTTGCCGCCAACTGTATCATATTGACGATCATAACAATAACCAGAAGTACAAGCCCTACCGCGCAGGCATAACCCATTGCACGTTTTTCAATTCCCTGCCTGTACAGATATCCAACGATCGTAAGCCCGATATTCTGTGGCGAGTTATTACCTTTCCATAACATGTAACTTTCATTAAACATGGCAAGACCTGCGTAGATACTGATCGTCAGCACGTATACGGTGGTTGGCTTCAGAAGTGGAAGGGAAATTCTTGTAAATTGCTGCCATTTATTTGCTCCATCAATAGAAGCTGCCTCATAAAGGTCTGTTGAAATGCTCTGTAATCCGGCAAGGAAGTACAGGATGTTAACACCTGTCCATCTCCAGCATGCCAGAAGTAACAGTGCAAAATAACCAGTCAGATCATTCTTTAACCATTTGATCGGTCCAAGTCCGAACATTCCGATCACCTGGTTGGCAAGAGAAGTCTCCATCTCACCAAACATCAGACGGAAGATTGTACCTGCAACTACAACTGATGTCAAAGCCGGAAGAAAATAGATTGATTTAAAAAATCCTGGTTTCTTCATCAGCTTACTGTTCAGCAGCGTTGCGAAAAACATCGGAAACGGAATCAGCAGCACCAGTGTTCCGATCATGTATCGAGTACTGTTAGCCAGAGCTTTTAAAAATATCTTGTCGGACAGAAGTCTCTTATAATTATCCAATCCAACCCATTTATCCTGTAATACATCCTGAAAACTTAAAAGGACTCCGTTCGCGATTGGAACTGCCCAGAAAAATATAACAGTAAGGACAAAAGGAAGGATGAACACATAAGGAGCTAATTTCTGAGAATAGAACAGTTTCTTCATGGTTTATGTATCCTCCTTCTTAAATTATAGAAAGGGCTGCGGCAGCTTTTGCACGCAACCCCTGAATATTACATTACCAGTTACTTAATTGTAACTTTTTTATTTGCCACCAAATTCATTTTCAAGAGTTTCCTGAGACTGTTCCAATGCCTCTTTAACATCCATTCCTTCTTCAAAAATGTTATTCAGTGTTGTTGTGCAGAACTCGTTATTGATAGATGGATATTTTTCGCTTGTGCAAGAAGCAAGTGAGCCAATGCCATCCTGGAGCTCTAATAATGTATCAAACGGTTTTGTCTTGAAGTATTTTACAAACTGGTTGTCCGGATTCTGAGTAAGATCTGTATCTGTCCATACTGCTGTATTAACAGGGTCAAATCCTAATACATTCCAAACTTCTTTGTTAGCGTCTTCAGACAGTTTGATGTAAGCGAATACTTCTGCTGCAAGTTCTGCGTTTTCAGAAGATTTAACAACTGCTGTACCGGTTCCGCCACCACCGATTGTCTTAACTGCATCGTTGTCACCAAATACCGGAGGTGCTGCAATAGCGATCTTGCCATCAAGGTCAGACATATAGTTTGTGAATCTTGATGTCTGCCAGAAAGGCATAATCTGTACTGCAAAGTTGCCACTGTTGTATTCCGGATAAGCTTCTTCGTTATCCGGCTGTCCACCAGCTACGGTTGCAAGTGCGCCTGCTTCCTGCATATCTTTGATATACTGAAGTACTTCTACTACTTTATCGTTTGTAAGATCAAGTTTTCCATCTTTGTCAAGGTAATCTGTACCTTTCTGAGCTAACATCAGGTTGATCATCCACTGAGCTGTTGTTTCAGCGCAGGCAAATTCTTTACCTGTAGCTTCATGGTATTTAACACCGGCTTCTTTAAAGTCATCCCATGTCTTGATCGTTGTGTAATCAATTCCTGCTTCTTTTAACAGATCATCGTTGTAGAATGCAACGGTTGTACCAACGTGTGTTGGGAAGCCATAATATTTTCCATCTTTCCCATAGATGTCAAGACGGGATTCTACTACATTATCTTTATATGGTTCGATCGCATCTGTCAGATCCATAAGTCCGATTTCACCACTTGTAAATGCCGGGAATTTTCCAAGCTCAATATCAACTACATCCGGAGCACCTTTTCCGGATTCCAGTGCAAGAGATAATTTGTTGTGCATATCATCATACTGCATATTAGAAAGTACTAATTTAACCTTCTTATCCGGATGTGCCTCATTCCACTTCTCTGCCATGTTGGTGTAGAATTCCTGGTGTAACTCGATGAATGTCCATACATTAAGAGTGGTTGCATCTCCATCAACTTCCATCTCTTTTGTTCCGCCTGATTCCCCTTTTGCTTTGCTGTCGGAGCCGCTCTTTTCGCTTCCTGCGCTACAGCCGAGCAACATTGTTGCTGTCATAGCTGCACAAAGAATCACTGACACTAATTTCTTTTTCATATTTCTTCCTCCTTTTGGGTATTTATTTCTCCACAGGGTTGTATGTCCCCTGATAGATTCTTTAATTAAAACATCTCTTTCATCCATACCAGCATCTCACCCGTCTTGCGGTTGTCCCAGCAATGATATGGAACTGCTTTCAGATTTACTTCCTCGAATGCCATTTCCCGGCTATCATATAACGCTCCGTCTTTCCACGTATCCACGTTCAGTTTCTTTCCCTTAAACCGAAGTGTTGTCACGCCTCCAAGAAGTTCCGGTTCAAACATTTCTCTGACTTCCTGTTTCGTATCCACGAAGATAGCCGGAAGATTCTCTCCATTGTCTGTTTCTTCAAGACAGTACACCAGAGGTCCTTTCACCAGTGCAGTTTTTCCCACATCTTCTCTGACATTCGGATTTGCTCTCACAAATCTTGCAGGTACTTCAAAATCAATTACGATCTCGGTCTGTTTGCTGATTCCACCGATCGTAAGATATGCCTGACAGATATCCTGATGCTCTAAAAGTGCCCCGTCTTTCCGGATGGTGTACGCTTTCACATAATCCGGAATTCTGATCGCCAGATTATTTGTGCTTCCTTCATCCGGTGTGACCTTTAATACGATGTGACCGGTATTGGTCAGGTCGCTTTCTATCTGAATCTTTGTTGTTCCTTCATCCAGATCGATCTGTGCTTCATTGGAAATATATAAGTTTACATATACTGTGTTCTTATCTGTAAAATAGATGTATTGTCCCATAGATGCCAGTGTTCTCGCAATGTTCGGTGGACAACATGCTACTCCAAACCATTTCTGTCTGACCGGTTTTATATGTTCCTTAGAAGTACGTTCAATACAGTTATCCGGCCATACTTCCAGTGGATTTACATAGAAGAAGCTCTTTCCATCCTGCGCAATTCCCGACAACAGAGTATTGTAAAGTGCTCTTTCCACAACATCCATGTAAGACGCATCTTTTGTGATCTGTGCCATTCTTCTTCCGAAGAGCGCAAGTCCAATCGATGCACATGTTTCTGAGTAGTTACTGTTATTTGGAAGATCGTAATCCGTTGTAAACCGTTCCAGAAGTCCGGATGCCCCGATACTTCCTGTGATGTACATCTGGCGTTTCGTCATATCTTCCCACAATGTCTTACACGCTTCCATCAGCTCTTCATCCTGATACTCATATGCCAGATCTGCCATTGCACAATACATATACACAGCCCTTACTGCATGTCCCTCTGCCGTCTTCTGTTCTCTTACCGGCTGATGGGACTGTGAATATCTCGGATCATATTCGGCAAACTCCGGAAAGATCTGTTTATATTCCGGTTTCTTTTCCTCTTCTAAGAAATAATTTTCACCTACACCTCTGCGGTCGATGAAGTATTTTGCTGTCTCCAGATATTTCTTATTCCCGGTAACATGATACAGACGGATCAATGCAAGCTCGATCTCCTGATGTCCCGGATACCCGTGATTCTGACCTTCTTCCGGTCCAAATGTCCTGCAGATCAGATCTGCAAACTTTTTCATAATATCCAGAAATTCCGTCTTTCCGGTTGCTTTATAATATGCAACCGCTGCTTCTGTCATGTGCCCTGCTGTATATAACTCATGTCCCTCTTTCAAGTTCGTCCAACGCTTTGACGGATCTTTGATCGTAAAATATGTATTCAGATAACCATCTTCGCACTGGGCACGACCGATAAGGTTAATTGTTTTATCAGCAAGGTAAGATAAATGTTCATCCGGCTCTACTGCCAGAGAATATGCTACAGCTTCCAGCCACTTCGCTACATCTGTATCCTGGAATACTGCTCCTTCAAAATCGCCTTCCGCTTCTCCTGCCGCAATCCTGAAGTTTTCAATGCAATGACTGGTTTCCACATCCGGAAGCTTGTCATTTAAGATATCCCACTGATATGGAATCAGAACATCTTTCACAAGATGGGTGTATCTGTTCCAGAACCGATCTGAGATCTTAATCTTATTCAGCGGTACCGTTTTTAGTTTCTTGTCATCCATAATTTTTCCTCGGAATATTAAATACGATCTATATATACTTACTTAATCGTTTAATATTCTTTTTTACAATTTTCCCGTTTTTCTTAAATATGCAATGCTGTTTTTGTTTTTCAGGCTCATATTTTTATTTTATTTACCTGTTTCTTGCTTGTTTTAATTATATACGCACTTTTATTATAAATGCAAGTAGAACTTAAACGTTTAATTTTGTGTATTTTGCACAATCACACAATAAAATAAGCACTTACAGAGCATTTTTCTCTTCTATAAGCGCTTATTTTTTTCTGATTTCTGTTATTTTTAGTGTAAATTCATGAATTTTCTGTAATATTTTCAACCGAGCTCCGCTCTAACATATGACATCCAACACGGTATATTCCTTCCGGCTCTTTTAATCTTTTTCCTTCTACCATACGCATGATCACCTCACTCGCCGTATAACCAATATCATGCAGAGGCAGGGAAATGGTGGTAAGTGGTGGTTTATAATATCCGGATAATTCACGGTTATCATAACCGGTTACTGCAATATCCTTCCCCGGAAGTATTCCGTTCTCTTCCAGACAGTCATATACTCCACCCGCCATCAGGTCATTCATACAACAGATTGCTGTTATCCCCTGTTTCAGAAGCTGCTTCGTTCCCTCATATCCACTTTTTCTTGTCCAATCTCCATAATATACTGCCTGAGGATTATATAATATCTGATTTTCAAAAAGAGCTCTCTGCATACCAAGAAGTCGTTCCTGCATATGGATACTGTCCGGCTTACCAGTAATAATTCCGATACGCCTGTGTCCGTTTGCAATCAGATAATCCACGATCTGATGCGCTCCATCTTCGTCATTCACTACCACTGACGGAATGTCTTTATTCGCTGTATATCCATATGCCATAACGACTGGTATCGGCAAATTCTCCGGAATACAGCGCATAATTCTCTCATGTGCCGTAACATAAATAATCCCCTCTACCTGTCTTGCGATCAGCTTGTCAATCTCCTCACCGACACGTCCATAATAATCATCTCTGTGATAGTAAAAATCATTGTATTTCTTGAACAGTCTCAGATTGATCAGTAGAATCTGATAACTGTTCTCCTCGCAATGCTCTGTAATACCATCTACAATATCCGGGATACTGAAGATCGTCATATCTTCAACAATAACCCCGATTGTTCTGGTATTCTTTGTCTTCAGATTTCTCGCCACAGTATTTGGCTTATAGTTCAGCTCTTTTATCTTATCCATCACGATCTTCCTGGTTTCATCACTTGCGCCAGGTTTGTGATTTAAAATATTTGATACTGTTGCTACAGAAACATTGCATTCCTTTGCAATCTCCTTGATCGTAACCATCTCTTTGCTTCCTTTTCTCCCTTTTTTATTCTTCCGGTCATTCTTCCCATTTATTTTTCTTCTTATTCTCTATCTTAGACTATCCATTTCCGCCTTGTCAATCAGTTAATTCTATGCTAAAATTAATAAAAATCCTTGTTTTCTTATAAATGCAATGCCAAAGGAGGATTTATGAAACAATCAATTACACTTCCTATGGCAGATAAATTCTATCACGATCAGCAGGATTCTGCTTATATACGATCCGTGAATGTCTCATGGGAGATCCCTGAAGAAAATCATTATTATCTCGAATACAGCTACAACCGCAAAGACTGGTACGCCCTTAACGGCGGATTTTCAATCATCCTTCCGTGCGAAGAACTTCCTGTATCCGACGCATTAGCCAATCAAGATCCAAACGGCGAAAAAATTGCTGTCTCCGGTCTCTTTTCTTTACAAAATAAATATGGGAAGCCAGAGCCAGTATGTATACAATCTGTCTCCAAAATGGACGATTCTTCCGCAACCGTACAGGTAACTTATACCAATAGAATGAAGGAACTGCGCAGAATCATCCGCAGCGAAGATGGTATTGGACATATTCAGGACAACGACTATGCAGCACCGATCATCAGCCACCGTGCAGACCCTTATATCTACAAGCACACGGATGGAAAATACTATTTTCTCGGCTCTCATACCGACGCAGGCCATAATTTGAATGGTACTTATCAGTATCTTTACATCATCCTGCGCAGCGCAGACACGCTCGAAGATCTGACTGACAATTCCGGGCGCTACACAGAAAAAATAATCTACGAAAGAAAACCTATCGGTCCTGATCGTGTAAGTCCTCACATCTGGGCTCCTGAGATCCATTATATTCAGGGTGGCTGGTATGTATATTATACCACGACTGTATCTGACCACTCTTCATGGCGGATCCGTCCACACTGCCTTGCCTGTACCGGTGATGACCCGATGACTGATCCATGGATCAGCAAAGGGCCGATCCAGACAACTGTAGAAAATGATATTGCTTTTACAGACTTTTCGCTGGATCACACTTTTTTCCATCACAACGATACAGATTACTTTGTATGGGCACAAAAGACAAACAATATTTCCGATATCTTTATTGCCAAATTATCCAATCCATGGACAATCTGTACTCCATCTGTTCTTCTGACACATCCGGAGTATAACTGGGAGCTCCACGGATTCGCTGTAAATGAAGGTCCCGCTGTGCTAAAGCATGACGGGCGGATCTTCCTTACCTTTTCAGCAAGTGGCACAGATGCTCTTTACAATATGGGACTTTTATATGCCAGCGAAGATTCTGATCTTCTGGACTCTTCTTCCTGGACAAAGCTCCCTTACCCGGTATTCCAGAGCAGTCGCACCACCGGCTTCTTCGGACCTGGACATAACAGCTTTATCCGTTCTACCGATGACACAGAAGATCTGATGGTCTATCACGCACGCCAGGAAGAACGTTATCTGGGTGAAGGAGACTATCAGCCACTTTATGATGCCGGAAGAAATGCTTATATCGGCAAAGTTTTCTGGGATGAAAATGGTATGCCGGACTTTTCCGTTCCAGGCGCTTCTCTTGCAATGCGTAAAGAAGACCTTATATTACCTGAATCCTGGTAAGTATTCATTTCATATATAAATATGCAAAAGAGCAGACATTCCTTGCGGCGGGAAGGCAATGTCTGCTCTTACTACATATTATTATTTCAATTTCTGATATTTCTTTATAACTTTATCTAATAAAATCTCTGCTTTTTTATACACACTTTCTTCCATCTGATTGTACGGGAAGATTGCACGGTCTTCAATTTCTACACCTCTGTGCTGCATCAATTTTTTAAACAGCAATGAGAAATTTGAATCCAGATCATAAAGTGGCATAAGCTCATGCGTCAATTCCGATAACGCCATAACTCTGTCAAAATCTTTTTCCTTTGTTGATTTTACAAGATCACTCCAGATCTCAGGGACAATATTGGAAAGTGCCCCGATACATCCTACTCCTCCGGATGTAAGATTATAAAGGAACTGATCATCAAATCCTGAGAACATCTCAAACTCATGTCCTTCTACTGCCAGCATCAGTTCATTTGTATGATTTGGTTCTGATACGGAGTCCTTTAAGCCTTTAATGTTAGCATTATTTTCCACCAGCTTTTTCAAGGTTTCCGGAGCGATGGAATGTCCACTTCTTGCCGGGAAATTGTAGATATAAAGATTTCCTTTTACCGCTTTTGCAAGCGTATCATAATATACAAAAATCTTTTCCTGATCCAGTGCATAATAGCATGGTCCGATAACCATTGCTCCTTCATAACCCATTTCATTCACTTCATTTGACAACGCCACAGTATCTTCAAAATTAAGGCTTCCGGTTCCAGCATAAAGCTTTGTGCGCCCTGCAGTATAATCTGCATAGAATTTGAAGAAATCATGTTTCTCCTGTTTCGTAAGTCCTGTAAATTCACCGGACGATCCCAACACAAGAATTCCATCAACGCCTCCTTCAATCAGGAAATCAATTACCTTTTTATTCCCTTCATAATCCGGTTTTTCATTTTCATCAAAAACTGTAACAACTGGTGTAACGATTTTACACATATTTTCTACCTCTCTTCCTATCTTTATCCTAATTCACTTTCTTGTAAAAATCAGACAATATAATTCGTCAGCTGACCAATCCTGTCTATCTCACATGTAACTTTATCACCTTTCTTCAGGAACCTTGGTGGCGTAAATCCCATTCCAACACCTGCTGGTGTACCGGTTGCAATAATGTCACCAGCCTCCAGAGTAATTCCTTTGGACAATTCAGCAATCAGCCCCGGAACTTTTTTAATCAGATATTTTGTATTTGAATTCTGTCTGAGTTCACCATTCACATAACTTTTAATATCAAGTTCTAATGGCATCGGAAGCTCTGTACGGTCTACGATCACAGGTCCCATGATCGTATAATTATCCAGACTTTTTCCCATCAGCCACTGTCCATGTCTGGTCTGAAGATCTCTTGAAGAAAGATCATTAAATACGGAATATCCAAATACATATTCTTCTACTTTTTCTTCCGTGATTCCTTTTCCTTCTTTTCCTATAATGACCGCTAATTCTGTTTCATAATCCACTTTTTCATCGATATCAAATCGTCCCTGGATCTCTTCATTTGCCCCAAGAATACGGTTTGTTCTTTTTGCAAAATACACGGTACCGGATACTTCATCCGACACAGCTCCTGCCAGATGTTCCTTTGTCTCTTCCAGATGATCTGTGTAATTGACTCCGACACAGAGGATATCGTGAACCGTATGTTCAATCGGTGTCAACATCTGCTGCTCTTCCATTCTATGTACCGATCCATCTGCAGCACAGATCATCTGTGCTGCTTTTTGCGGATCACCATTTACCATATGAACAAAATCTATCAACGTTTTCCCTTTTAATTCCGGGAATAATTCATCCAGAAAAAACACGGTTTCTTCCTTTTCGAAAGCTGCTAGATGAATTTCTCCATTTTTATCTTTTACTCTGGTATAGCGCAATTTTTTCACCTCATTTTTTACATATAGTTACAAACTCTCGCAATTGCCATTTCTGTATATCCAAGAGCTTCTGCTTTTGTCAGCTTGCCATCCGCAACTTCCTTGATTTCTTTCATCAGCTCATCACCAAGTTCTGTCATCGTCTTGGTTCCGTAAATATACGGGCTTGCATCAATATCAATATTATCGGACATATTTGCAAAAGTAACTTTATTACCGGTGATCTTAATTACCGGTGCAAGCGGATTTCCTGTCGGTGTACCACGTCCGGTAGAAAATACGACAATCTGACATCCACCGGCTACCATTGCCGCTACTGATGATGGGTCATTTCCCGGAGTATCCATAATAACAAGTCCCTGTTTTGATTCTACCTGTTTTGCATAATCATATACTGCTGTTACTTCTGAATGACCACCTTTATGGATACATCCCAATGATTTTTCTTCCAATGTTGTAAGTCCTCCTTCTTTGTTTCCAGGAGAAGGATTTCCTTCACGGATATCATGTCCTACCAACTTAATCGCATGCTCATAGTCATGAACGATCTGGTAAATTCTGTCACTGATTTCTTTTGTCTTTCCACGTCGTGCCAGAATATGTTCTGCGCCAATAAATTCTGTTGTCTCAGAAAGAATCGAAGTACCTCCAAGTTCTACCATACGGTCACTCATCTCTCCGATCAGGACATTTGCTGCAAGTCCTGAAGTCGGATCCGAACCTCCACATTCTGTTCCGATGATCAGCTCAGAAAAATCAAATTCTTCTTTCTGCAGAAGAGAAGCTTCCTGTGCCATCTCTTTTGCTGCACGGACAGCTTTTTCTACTGTAGAAATCGTTCCTCCGTTTTCCTGTATAATGAAATGACGGATTGGTTTATTCGTTCTCTCTTTAATTGCATCTAACACAAGATCCATCTGACAGTTTTCACATCCAAGTGATACAACGACCGTTCCATATACGTTCGGGTTTGCTGCATATCCGGCCATTACATCCATTGTGAACTGCTGGTCTGACGGAACCTGGGAACATCCATTTTGGTTATTGAATGTAACTGCAGATTCTACCTGGGATGCGATAATTCTTGTTGTATCTGATGCACAGACACTTGCCGGTAAAATTAAAATTTTATTTCTGATTCCAACTCTTCCATCTGGTCTTCTATATCCCCAAAAAGTCATTTTTTCCATTTTTAAATTCCTCCTGTCTTCTTATATTCCGTATTTAAAGATTTTCTCTGTGATTCTGGACATTATGTACATGTACATGCTCGCCAACATGGATGTCACATGCTGCAAGACCAATGTGTTCTCCATATTTTACTACTTCCGTTCCTTTTGGCATTTCCTTGATTGCTACTTTATGGTACATTGGTACATCTGTAGCTGCTGTAATCTTCTGTACATCTCCGTTTCTGTCTCTCCAGATTATTTCATCTCCTGCATTAATCTTTTCAATTGCTACAACGACGGTATCTTTTTCATCAATAATTGCTGCGTTAACTGTTACTGCCATTTTGCTCATCTCCTATTTTCATGTTTAAATGATGTTGTGGTCAAAAGATATTTTGACCCTGGTATCTTTAAATTAATATGTTACAATATATCTTGTTACTTCGCTGCTTCTGTTTTCTTCTCTTCCAGAGGGAATTTCGGGCAGCCATATTTATGTGCCCACCAGTTTGTGACGATTGGAACAAGAATTGCTGTAATAACTACAGATGCTGCAACCTGTGCTGTTGCCTGTGGTACATATGCTTCCAGACTCTTATCTGCCAGTCCTACAACTGCCGGTACAGCTACTGCATTTCCTGCTGTTGTCGCTACTGCCCAGCCGGCATAACCCGGTCGTTTTGAAATCTTCCGATCACATAATACAATAAATGCTCCACCAATAAAAGTAGTCATAAATCCAAGCAGAACTCCTGACGGTCCTCCCTTTATAACTGCGGAAAGATCAATTCCTGCTCCAAGTGTAAGTCCTACAAAAGGAATTAAAATCGGTCCTGCCGGTGCAAGGAAATCAGAAAATGATTTATCAAGATTTCCAAGGATCATACCAACAATGATCGGTGTAATTGCTGCAAGGATTGAAAGAATCGGAATATTTGCAAGTCCTGAAGCTCCCATTGCGACCAGTGTAAAAAATGGACCATCATTCAATGAGAGTAATGCCATTGCGCCACTATCCACTTCATCACCATAAGACTGCATCAGGGAAAGATATACGGAACCATTGCTGTTTGTTACCGCACAGATAATTGCTAATGCAGATAATCCAAGAAATCCATCTGTACCGAACACTTTACCAACAACAATACCAATTACTGCTCCAGCCACAAATTTGGAAATCAAAAGGACTCCGCCCCTTTTTAACACACTTCCGAGTTCATTAAATCTTAACGTTGTTCCAAGACATACCAGCTGAATTCCCATCGCTGTTGCCGCACCTGCATTTGAAAAAGTTGCTGTTGTAAGTGAACCTACCTGAAGTACCGACGAACAGAACGTATTTAAAATTGCTCCAATCAAAAGCGGAACGATCATCATTCCAGCCGGCACTTTCTTCAAAAAGTTCATAATCATAGTTTTTTGCCTCCTCTTTACCTTTTACTTTTCACTTGTTCGTATATACGTACTCCGTATGTATTTACATACTTTATGTTCTTAAAATAGCACTCGTACACTTTATTGTCAATATATCATCAAATAAATTCATTATTTTTATCATTTTGCACAATTTTTTTAGGTAAATTTCTACATATACAACACGCAACTCTGGAATTCTATACGATTATCTGATATAATTTTTATATATTTGATTGAAATTTGAATAATTTCAATGTTAATAAAGGAGATTTAAATCAATGGCAACAACTGAACATCGCCCTACTGAGCGGGTACTTGATATACTGGAGCTTCTTTCAAACTCAGAAGATGGAATGACCCTCACTGAGCTTTCCAAAGCACTGAACGCTCCAAAAAGCAGCATTATGCCGCTTGTTCATACGATGACTGCCCGGAATTTTATTTATATGCAAAAGAATACTCTGCGCTATTTTATTGGTGTAGCAACTTATTCTGTAGGAATTACATATAATAACCGTAAGACTTCCCTACAATTCATTCAGCAGGAAATGAGTAATATCACAACACAAACCAACGAAACTTGTCAGCTTGGCATCCAGTCCCGAAACATGGTACTTTATATTGCAAAAAAAGAAGCACCTCAGCCAATCCGTCTGATGTCTTCTGTAGGAAAACAACTTCCTCTGTATTGTACTGGTCTCGGAAGAGCACTTCTGGCTTACAAATCCGAAGAAGAAATACGCAGTTTATTTCCGGAAGTTCTTACCGCATACACCCCGCATACACTTGCTACCGTCGATGATCTGATAAAAGAACTGGAGCTTACCCGACAGCGCGGATACGCATTAGAGCATGAAGAAACTAATTTAATGGTGAACTGCATTGCCGTTTCTCTGGATTACAATAACGCGCCAATCGCAGCTTTAAGTGTATCCATACCAACTTTCCGTATTTCTGGGGAAAAAGAAAAAGAAGTTGTTCAGATTTTATGGGAAGCCAAACACCGAATTGAAGCCCACTTTCAAGTGTATGGTGTTGATTTTGGAAATTAAAAAAACCTGGCAGAAAGAAAAATTCACTTTCTGCCAGGTATTTCATTTTTCTATACGCCTTTCCCTTCCCCTGCAAAATATTCTTTTACAAGTTTTACCACAACTCCTGATAACAGGAAGACTGCAATTAAGTTCGGGATTGCCATCAGTCCGTTAAATGTCTCTGCAATATTCCACATCAGTCCAAGATCCATCGTTGCTCCGACGATCGCAACCAGTGAATACAGCACCATAAACGGTTTGTTGATCTTCGTTCCAAATAAAAATTCAATACATCTGGTTCCATAAAGTCCCCATCCGATAATCGTTGAAAATGCAAAGCAGCACATTGCAACCGCGGTAAAGATCGATACCCAGCTCCCATATGTAGAAGTAAATCCAAGAATCGTAAGCTCCGCACCTGCTGCCTCCCCGTAACCAATCGGAACTCCGCTGCACAGGATTACCAGTGCGGTCAGTGTACAGATTACGATCGTATCTATAAATACCTCAAAGATTCCGAAGAATCCCTGTTTCACCGGTTTTTTTGTATCTGTACATGCATGTGCAATCGATCCGGTACCAAGACCTGCCTCATTAGAGAAAATTCCTCTGGACACACCTTTTTTCATACTGATAAAGAAGCTTCCGACTGCCCCCGGTCCTCCGATCGCGATCGCTCCTGCAACTCCTACAATATTTCCGGTTCCGACCGTTGCCGCGAGTGCCGTACAGACTGCCTGAAATGGCGTCATCGCACCATCTGATGCATCCTTTTTCCGAAGCATACGTCCGATCGTTACCTTCATGGCGGACGTTTCTTCTTTTTTATGCCTCGTAACGTATTTCTTCTTTTATTTTATCCTGGATTTCCACAAGAACTTCCATTAAAAGCGGATTGAACGCTCCGCACTCTCCGTTCAGGATCATCTTCATCGCCTGCTCATGTGAATACGCATCTTTATATACACGCTTACTCACCAGTGCATCATAAACATCTGCCACAGATACAACCTGTGCCGCAATTGGAATCTGTTCTCCGATCAGACCATCCGGATACCCTTTACCATCATAACGTTCATGATGCCATCTGCAGATCTGGTACGCGATCTTGATCATCTTCTCATCCTTATAATGCTCCAGCTTATCCAGCATAGAAGCACCAATCAGCGTATGCTCTTTCATAGTCTCAAATTCTTCTTTAGTCAGCTTTCCAGGCTTATTCAGAATCGACTCATCAATTCCAACCTTACCGATATCATGAAACGCGGATGCTGTTGAAATCAGATAGCAGTCATCCGGCGTCAAATTATATGCATCCGTATTCTCAACAAGTCTTTCCAGAAAAAGTCTCGTCAATGTATTGATGTGGACAACATGAAGGCCGCTCTCTCCATTACGAAATTCCATAATCTGGCTTAGAACTTCTACCATCATCTGATTGTTCTTTTCCTTTTCATGCATCTGATCGGATACCATGGAAATCAGCCTTCTCTGTTTTGCATACAGCTTGATCGTATTAAATACACGCTGGTATACAACCTTGCTGTCAAAAGGTCTGCTGATGTAATCGGATACTCCAAACTTGAACGCTTTCCGGATATAGTTCTCAGATTCCTCGCTGGATATCATAATTACCGGCACATCTTCAATCCAGTGATTCCGGTTCATATACATCAGAATTTCAAAACCGTCCATAACCGGCATCACGATATCAAGCAGTACCAGTGATATCTCTTTCCCGTATTGTTCTATTAGCGAAACGCATTCCTGTCCGTTCGTTGCTTCGATGATCTCAAAATCATCTTTCAGCATCTCACAGAGAATCGCACGGTTCATCTCTGAATCATCGACAACCAGGATCCGCTGTTTAATCTGGTTATGCTTCTCGTACTGCTCTCTTTCATCTTTCTGTGTAACCACTTTATTCTTCGTAGCCTTCGCCTGATACATCAGCTTGTCCGCTCTGTTCACGGCTTCCTCAATACTGTCTCCTTCCGTCAGCACGCCACCGGCACTGATAGAAAGCCGCAAATTCAGGTATCCCGGAACATTTGCATTATAGATACGCTCCTGTATCAATTGCAGTTTCTGGCTAAAAACTTCTTCCGTAACTTCCGGCATCACAAGAAGGAATTCATCCCCGCCAAAACGGATCAGCTTATCCGTCTTACGGATATTTTTCCGGATAATATCTACAACCGTATAGAGTGCCATATCCCCTGCCTGATGTCCGTAGGTATCATTATGCAGTTTAAAATCATCTAGATCGATCAGTGCAACCCCGGCATTTTTCTTCTTGTTCTTCATCTCATCCTCATAATACCGCCGGTTGTATGCATCTGTCACTGCATCTCTGTATAACCTGTCATTGTAATGTACAAACATATCTATCAAACGCTCATGATTGATCTCTCCAATCGACCAGTCACCATCCAGGCAACGGATCAGCTCGAGTACATATGGCTTCTCATCTACTTCTATATAACGTGCGATCACCTGATAAATCTTGCCATTTACAATCTCCAGCTTTCCTTTTTCTTCTTTCGTGGTCGCTGCACGCATCGCTACACAGTTATCACAGGGTGTTTCCCGTTTCCAATAATGATAGCATCTCTGCCCCTCATTGATTTTTCTCCATTCTTCATCGATATCTGATATATTTCCAATCGGGAAAAGACGGATCTCCTGAAAGATCTTCCGAAAATGTCGGATTTCTTCTTCTAATTGTTCTTTTGTCATTCGTTCTTCCGCGTTCATGTCTTTTCCTCCAGACTTCTACTACGCAGTTTCCTGTTATTTTCATTTCTAATTATTTTACAATATTTACCAAAAAATAAAAAGAATTATCCCGATATATCTTAAAATTTTTTTCTGAAGCATAGGATACATCTGCATTACTGTAAAAAAGGACCACCAAAGCCTGTTTCCAGGAATGGTGATCCTTCATGAAATAATTATATAACTATCCTTTTATGTAATTTATTTTCTCGTCATCACGCGATTTTCTACCACTGCAGTCATCGGAACTTCCGCTGTCACTGATGCATTCTCAATTTCCACAGAATAGGTCTTGTGGATCAGACAGTTGATCGGATCTTCTGTCGTGATGACCAGTGCCAGACTATGTCCAGGCTCTACCGTATATCTTGTCGCATTCAAATAAATATGGTAATCATGGTATTCACCCTTTTTCAGTTCGATACTGTTCTGTGCTGTCTCCGGTTCATATCCTGCTTCCGGATTGCACAGATCTGCAAATGCCCGTGTGATCACACGGTATTTCTTATGTACAGTAGCAAACTCCGCTTCATTCCATGCCGGAACCTCTCCTCCGCTAATAATTCCGCCTTCTTTTACCACATTGACCGGAATTGTATTTCTCTGCGGATCTACAGACTGAATGCTGTCAAATTCTTCATCGCACACGTCACAAAGAAGAAGAGTAAGCTTCACATCATCCATACGTCCTGACATTTCATGCATTCCAAGCTTCATCGTCAGAGTATCTGCATCATTACTGTTTACCGGATTGAAATCTGCTTCTGCATCTCCATCTTTTAACGCTGCTCTTAATCTTACGCAAGTTGTTCCCTGTAATGTCACTGCCTCTTTAAACGGATCCGTCACATAACGCTGTGCCATATTGCTTGATCTCACACCCATCACATCATCGAAGTTCTCTGCACTGACACCCGCTGCTTCCCAGTCTGTATCGATTACAGTTGTTCCCTGTTCTTCGCATGTAAGAGTCATCTTATATGCTGTCTCCCAGGAATCTGCTGTCTCCCATTTTCTCTGGTCATAGTTCATCTGCACCAGGATTGCCGGTCTGTTCTCTGCACCATTTTCAACTCCGTATAAATAATGAGAAATCCATTCATTGATAATATCATCATAGAATTTACCATCTACAAGGATTCCATATCGTTTCGGCATAGTTGGTGTGATATGTGCACCCTGATGAAGGATTGCTTTTACATTCTTTCCTGCCTTCTGGAAAGATTTGTACATCATCTCATACTGCTTGGTAGACACGTTCTCGTCATTCAATCCCTGTACGATGAGCGCACTGCATTTGATCCGGTCTGCATGAAGGCGATAATTTCCCATACCCCAGAATTCCGGATTATAGTCAAATCCACCCTTGATCTGCTGAAGGCTCATCTCATGATGGAATGCTGCCATATCCTCCCGCTGCTTCTCGGTTAATGTCTCATCATTGTAACGGCTGGAACAAAAATAGGCAAGGAAGCTGTTCAGCATTTCTTTCGGCCAGTACCGCTGTGCGCCCTGCATGTTCTGCTGGCTGTACCAGTCCGCGATTCCTGCGATCGGTACGATTGTCTCCAGTCCTTCTACTCCTGTTGTTGCCACTGCAAACGGCATGGTTCCGGCGTAAGATCTTCCTGTCATGGCAACCTTTCCGTTTGACCAGTCTGCCTTTGTCTCAACCGTTCCTTCGCGGTCTGCATATCCGATACGGTCTCCATGCAGCCATTCTACAATTGCTTTGAAAGCGTCTCTTTCATAGTCTGAACCAACATAATTGAATCCGTCAGATCCTTTTGAACCAAATCCCGCACTTAAAACAACTGCAAATCCACGTACAAGATAATAATCAAAGGTGTCGATATTTTCAAAAACCATAATGTTATTATTTCCTTTATCCGGATAATACCAGTCTGCCGGATCTGCTTTTAAAGAAAGATCCATTGCACTGATACATCCCTGCGGAACATGCGCATCCACTTTTTTGTCAAGATCTGCAAAATTAACCGGATGATATTCTTTTTCTGCCACTTCTTTCATATGCGGATATCCATCTTCCTGGACTCCCGCCGCATATGGACGTGCCTCATATAAAGTTGCAGCCTTATAATTCCCCTCTACTGCACTTCTTGGTACCTGGACAACAGCTTTCACAAGATCTCTTTTTCCATCTCCGTCCACATCGTAATCCGTTTCCACATAAACACAATATCTTACGATACTGGATGTTGCCGGATCATACTTTTCTCCTGTCTTTCCATCTGTAAGTGGAAATACCGGCTGTGCAAGTCCATTCTCAAATACTGGTACTTTGCTGTAATTCTTTTCGTTCATGGTAAACCTCCCAATCATTAAATAAATACTCGGATCTAATCACATATTATTTCCCCAATATTATTGTGATTTCATTTCTCCATTTCCTATTATAACGAGATGCAATAAGAACTTCAATGAGATTTTTCGCTTTATTTTATAGTTTACTATACCTGTTTTCTTTTCTCAATTCTATAGAAATAATCTTTTAGACATGCTATAGTAAACTTATATTTTACATAGATTTATCTATAATTTAACAAACAAAAAGGGGATATTATGAAAAAGAACATAAAAAAGATATTAAAAGTTCTCGGAATCTTCCTGCTTATCATTCTGGTTGCGCTGATTGCATATCTGATCTATCTCTTTGCAAGCTATCACCGCATTCCAGATAATCAGGCTTCGAAGATCGAGAAAACTTCCGGTGGAACAGCCGCAGCTGACACACTGACAACCGAGAAAGAATATTCCGCTCTGACCTACAATGTTGGTTTCGGAGCCTACACGCCGGACTTCAGCTTCTTTATGGACGGTGGAAAATCTTCCTGGGCAAAAAGTAAGGAAAGTGTCGAAGCTGATATTCAGGGTGCCGGAGAGCTGGTTGCTTCCAAAGATCCGGATTTCACACTAATCCAGGAAGTTGATCTGAACTCTACAAGAAGCTACCATGTAGATGAATACTCGATTTTAAAGGATACGATTCCAAGTTACAATACGGTATTTGCACAGAATTACGATTCCGCATTCCTTTTTTATCCATTCACACAGCCGCATGGCCGTAGCCGTTCCGGACTTGCTCTTTTCTCCAAATATCCGGTTACGGATTCTCTGAGAAGAAGCTTTCCTATATCGACAAGCTTCAGCAAGTTCTTTGATCTTGACCGCTGTTACAGTATTTCCAGAGTCCCTGTAGATAACGGAAAGGAACTGGTTATCTTCCTGCTACACATGTCTGCTTACGGCAACAGTGATGCGATTCGCGAAGGACAGATCCGTATGCTGAGTGCAGATATGGAAAAGGAATACGAAGCCGGTAATTATGTACTTTGCGGTGGTGATTTCAACCATGACCTTAAGGCATCCGAAAAAGATGCAGAAAATTGTGAGTCCTGGGCTTATCCATTCCCACGCGAAGAGCTTCCAGAACACTTTTCATTCTGCCTGGACAATCTTTCTGACAGTGAAAAGGATGCTCTCTGGGACAGTGCACGGAATGCAGATATGGAATATGTACCTGGTGTGACCTACACAGTGACGCTGGACGGATTTATTACTTCCGATAATATTGAATGCACAGAATATGAAAATGTAAATACCGGATATAGCTACTCGGATCATGATCCGGTGTATATGAAATTCCAATTATTAGATGAATAATATGTAAAAAGGCAGCTGATCTTTTCAGACCGGCTGCCTATGTTTTCGTCTATTTTCTTTCGTCCTACTTCAGATCAATCTTCTCCTGCAATACCACACAGCCTGCCATATCACCAATAACATTTACACAGGTTGCTCCCATATCGCAAAGCGTATTGATACTGATATAAACGCCCATAACACCTGCCGGAAGTCCTGCCATCGTAGCAAGTGCCTCAAAGGATGCGATCGCACCTCCCGGGATTCCCGGTGTACCGACTGACAGAAGCACATTTGCCAGAAGGATAATTATCATCATCGATACACTGACATTGACACCACATGCATTTGCAAAGAACATGATCATGAATGACATAACGATTGAAACGGCATCCATATTGACCGTTGCTCCAAGCGGAATTGCAATACTGGAAATCTGGTTGGAAACACCAAGTTCATTCTCCACACAACTCTTACTGATCGGAATGGTTGCCGAGCTTGAACAGGTTCCGAATGCATTCAGTGCTGCCGGATTTCGTCACCTGCTTTTCACTCTTTCTATATTTTCCGCACTGAATTTCCATCTCTAATTTTTACAGGAAACCGGTACGAATAATTTTTCTGCTGCCATTCCGGATCCTCCATCATCCGCAGAAGATGTTTTGCTGTGATACGTCCGAGCTGATACTTTGGATGCACCGCTGTCACCAGCTGGATACTGGTACTCGAATCCTGAAGCTCTGCATCATCAAAAGATACCAGCGAAATGTCCTCCGGCACATGCAGCCCTCTCTCTTCCAGGAACTCCATGTAATAATCCGCCACCTCATCATTGTAGACCATCATCGCCGTACAATCCTTCGTCCGTCTGTACATACGGAGAAGTCCTTTTTTACTCAGCTTTTCTTCCATATCTTTTGTTGAATACCAGCGGATACAGTCATCATCAAATTTTACACCGTAATCCGACAGACACTGAATAAATCCTTTGTACCGCTCAATTCCCTGCATATCATCATATTTGAAAATTCCACCAATCCTGCGGTGTCCGTTCTCGATCAAAATCCTGGTCAGCTCGTAAGCCGATCTGGAATCCGACATTTCCACACTGTCAAATGGCACATTTTCATAATGATTATGGATAAACAGCGTCGGAATATTTTTTCTTTTGATTTCTTTATAAAGACGAATGTTTGGATTTGGAAATGCAGATCTTGATCCCTCAATGATCAGACCACTAACATTACTTTTCAGCAGTCCCTCCAGATAAATCGCCTCATCATTCAGACGGTTCTTCGTTACTGCGACCTCAATTCCATACCCTTTTTCTGCCAGCGAAGCTTCAATCCCATCATATACCCGTGGAAACAGATAATCAGAATAATAGCTCAGAAGAAGACCTATCTGTGGTCTTTCTCCATTTACTCCATTGCTGTCGTAAGAAACATAGGTTCCGCTTCCCCTCACACGGGTAATCAGACCTTCTTCCTCTAGCTGTTGCAATGCAGTCCTCACGGTCTGTCTGGAATACCCAAACTTCTTCTGAAGACTTGTCTCTGACGGAAATTTATCCATATTTTTAATTATACCACTGGTAATCAGTGTATGCGCCCAATTATATAATTTCTGGTATTTAAGTCCTTCTTGATCTGTCTTATGCATAAACTCTCCATTTCTGCCACATAGACCAAAAATCAGGATCCGCAATCTTATTTGGACTGCAAATCCTGACTTCTGATCTGTATACATCCGGGAAATTCTTCTCGAAAATGAGAACTGTCAGTTCCCCAACTGTAAAATTTTTTATATTATTTGATTACCTGGATAGAATCTCTGTCTGCGAATACTGCAACGAAGATCAGGAATACAACGCCCTGAATGAGCTGCATCATCTGTGTTGTGAATCCCATCATCGTCAGTCCACTGTTCAATACAATGTACAGCAAAGATCCAACAACGATATTTTCAAAACGAACCTTTGCGCCACCGGAAATCGGCATACCACCTAATACCAGCGCGATCAGAATCTGTGTTTCCAGCTGGTTACCACCTGAAGATGTAACCGATCCGACTTTGATTACATTGATAAATGCCGCAAATCCTGTAATTGCGCCTGCAAGTACATAGATGAGGAATTTCATCTTATCTGTACGGATACCAGAGAACATTGCTGCTTTTTCACCGGCTCCGATTGCTTTCAGATAAGTTCCGAACTTTGTATAACGGAATGCAATGAATCCAATAATCAAAATAACTACCGTACATGCAACCTTAAGTCCTGTACTGTCATAGTTGATCAGTTTTGCAGAACCTGCAACAGGTGCATTTGTTGTAAGGTATTTGATAAATCCACGGAATAAGAACATGGTACAAATTGTAACAATGAAGGATTTAATCTTACGGAATACATAGAAGTAACCATTCAGAGCTCCAATTGCCGCACCAGATGCAATGCCACCGATAATTGCGAGTGGAATGCTTTTCTGTGAAAGAATACATACAACGATGGATGAAATACCGAGGATAGATCCCTGAGAGAAATCCAGACCTCCCATTGTCATAATGAAGAAAACACCCATAGCTGCAATCATAGTTACATATACCTGTGAAAGTACCAGTGACATATTTCCCATCATACGGAAATCTGTCAGAACATTAAATAACAGGAAAATAACAACCAATCCTACGATTGGCAGGAGCGAACGAATTAAGGTCATCTTAGATGCCTTTTTCAGCTGCTGCTCTTTATCATTTGTTTTTGCACTTACTTGACTTCCCATAGCTGCCTCCTTATACCATCATAGAAATAAGACCATTTTCATCGAGGTTCTTATCTCTATCCAGCTGACCACTGATTTTTCCATCTTTCATAATTATGATACGGTCGCACATACCGATCAGCTCCATCAGCTCTTCTGAAATCATGATAATGGATTTTCCATTTTTTCTCATCTGATTCATTAACTGGTAGATATCCTGTTTAACTTTGATATCAATACCACGTGTCGGGCTGTCCAGTACAACGATGTCAGAATCTTTTCCGATCCATCTTGCAAGAACGACTTTCTGTTTGTTACCACCTGAAAGATTTGATACAAACTGGTTTACATCTACCATCTTTACAGACATCTGTTTTGCATATTTGTCTGCAAATTCTTTACGCTTCTTGTCACTTAAGAGATGTGACTTTCCTGCCAGTTCATCCAGTGATGGGAGGCAGATATTGTCTCCGATACTCTGATTCAGAACAACAGATTCATTATCACGGTCTTTTGATGTGTACGCAATGCTGTGTTTGATCGCAGTCGGAATATCATTAATCTGTGTTCCATCTGCCAGTGTTACGCTACCTGTACGGTCATAAGATGCACCGAAAATAGCTTTTCCGATTTCATGCATACCAGATTCTGAAAGTCCACCGAATCCAAGGATTTCACCTTTATGAAGATCAAATGTTACATCTTCGATCAATCCAGGAACAGTAACATTCTTTACTGATAATACAACTTCGTCAGATACTTTTTCACCATAATCTGCACGATAATAATCACCTGTTACTTCTCGTCCTACCATCAGTTTCTTCAGATCATCTTCTGTTACATCTTTACTCTTAACAGTATCAATGTAAACACCATCCCGAAGGATTGTGATTGTATCCGACTTATCAAGGATTTCCGGAAGGTCATGTGAAATGAAAATAACTGTATTTCCACTCTTTCTGATTCTTTCCATATGTTTGTAAAGCTCTTCACGTCCTTCCTGTGAAAGAGCAGTTGTTGTCTCATCGATAACAACGATCTTCGGATCAAAATAGGTAGCCTTTACGATCTCGACCAGCTTACGGTCTTCGAAGTTGTAATTGTCGATCATGTCAGCTGCTTTAATTCTGTCAAAGCCATATTGCTTTAAAAGCTCTGTTGCTTTTTTGTTCATGGCATTTGTATTTTTAATTCCAAAATGTACGAACTGATCTTCATGTCCGAGGAAAATATTCTCTGCAACTGTAAGTCCTGACAGAGTTCCAAGTTCCTGTACGATGATAGATACACCTTCGTTGTTTGCTTCTACCTGGTTCTTCGGATGAATTTCTTTTCCGTCCAGAATGAACTGTCCGCTTCCAATGCTGTAGATACCTGTCAGCATGTTGGTCAGAGTGGATTTACCAGAACCGTTTTCTCCGATCAGCGCGTGAACCTCTCCTTTGTTTACATTGAAGGATACATTCTGAACTGCTTTTGTAATACCGAAGTTTTTACAAAGATTTTTTACCTGTAATCTTACTTCACTCATTGCTGTCTTCCTCCCTTCATTACTTGACGATTTCGCCCTTAGTAGCCTTTGTTGTCACAGTAATGATAATAAGCAGTGCAAGTCCTGTGATAACATCCTGGATTGCAGTCGGTGCTCCGAGAGCAATGAAACCGAAGAAAATGATGTTGATTACGAACTCACCGATGATGATTGCCGGAAGTGGCATTCCATATTTTTTAAATGCAAGGCCAAAGAAACATCCCATAGTCGGAACGAAGTTTCGGCTCATAGATGCCATTCCGGTAACAGCTACCATAGAAGAACCATAACTGATTGTCAAGATCGCCATAACCCCAAGGAATGCACCACTTAAGATAAATGCAAGTACTTTATATTTATTTACATCAATACCCATATTCTTTGCAACGAACTCATCACTTCCGATTGCATAGGTATAAGTTCCGATTTTAGTGTAGTTTAAGAATATGTAAGCTACTGCACAAGCCGCTAATGCAAGGATGATATCCCATGGCATCTGACCAAATGCACGAATGTTTGCCGGAAGTGTCTGCTCAACACCGCCTGCGATATAGTTTGCGACCGACTCATAAATAAGAGCCAGACCAGTTGTTACGATCATTGATGGAATACGAAGTTTTACATAGAAGATACCGTTCAGTATTCCAACGATTGCGCCTGTAAGAACGCATCCAATAATAAGTCCAAAATAGCCCATGTTAAATCTGGTTGCAAATACACATCCAACGATTGCGGAAAGCATGATGTTTGCACCAATTGAGAAATCGAACATTCCCATTACCATTACAAAATAGAAACCAACTGCACCTACGGTAGCAATCAGGCTCGCCTGAAAGTAATTGAGCATATTGGAAAAGGAACCGAAGTTATGTGGTGTCAAGATTTTAAAGATCAGCCAGGAAAGTACGACCAGACCGATTAAGATCAGATATCCCATCACTTTCCCTGAAAGTTTTTTACTAGTGCCCATATTATCTACCTCTTCATAATTGTCATTTCTGATTTAGAAAAGGTGGCATCGCCTTTGCGACGTCACCCTTTCTGAGTTAATAGTCGTTATTATTTGTCTGTCTTAGTTACCTGCACGTGATGCTGCATCTTCGATAGATACCTTAGCAGCTGCTGCCTTTAAATCATCCATGCTGAGTTTAGACATTTCAACCAGTTCATCATCTGTGTATGGAAGCTGATCTACGAAATATTTCTCATATGATTTGTAATCATCTGCTGATGATACATACAGATATGGGAACGGAACATCTTCGAATTTGCCGCCGAAGTCTTTGTAGTTTCCTTTGATTGCATTGTAAACCATCATGAAGGAAATCAGTGGGTCACAGTAATGTCCGCCAGATTCACCAGCCATAGATCCGTTTTCAAGTCTTTCGCCAAGATCTGGAAGGAAGTCTGTAGAAACGATATCAATGCTGTCTGTCTTTCCTGCACGTTCAACTGCTGCGATTGCTCCCTGAAGAGGATCTCCACCGCCACCAGCTGGGATCAGAGCATCAAGGTTCGGATCTGCTGCCATTAAAGCTTCTGCTGCTTTTGATCCACCTTCTGAAGTTGTACCTGCGTACTGTGGTTCAGAAAGAGTTGCTTTGTCGTTCGGGTTTTCTTTGTTCCATTTTTCAACGCCGGCTTTGTAACCTTCCCATCTTCCAAGCCATGTAGCATCTCCCTGCTCCCAGCCGATAAGACCGATGTTACGATCTCCTTTTTCAAGAAGGATATTTACAAGTTCTTCACCGTTTGCCGGTTCATCTTCATGTACAGCTCCGATGTAGTAATCAGAATCTTTAGCTGCCTGATAGATATCTGCGCTGTTCTCTTCGCTGATTACACGGAAGAACTGTGCAAGATATACTTTGTTGTCGTTACATGTCTTGATAGCAGATGTCATTTCTGTATCAGAAGAGTTACAGATGATGATTCCCTGGCATCCTGCTGCTGCAAGCTGTTCTACAGATGCTGTAACTTTTTCAGAAACATGTCCCTGGTCAACATACTGTACTTCGACATCAAGAGCTTTTGCTGCTTCATCAAGGATTTTCTTACACTGTGATCCAAGTACGTCTGTTGAAGACCAAATAGAAACACCAATTTTGATCTTGCCTGATTTTGAAGCACTCTTGTCAGAAGATCCACTTCCGCTGCCACCACATGCAGCAAGTCCGACTACCATTGTAGCTGCCATTGTAGCTGCTGTTACTTTTTTGAAAACTTTTTTCATATCTTCTCCTCCATCTCCGTTTTCTTGATGATTTGATTATATTATTTGACTATGGTTTTTTCAAGAAAATACAAGAAAGTTTTCTTCCAAAGTTGTATTGTAACTATATGTTTCACCCATCAAAAACTAGTGTTTTTTATCTATTTTGTGCATTATGCCATTATTTGAACCGATTTTTTTCGATAAAAACCAGTTTTTTGTGTGTTATGTGTAAAATTTTTATGAACTGACAATACAACTTTGGTTTATACATTACTTGTATTGTAAATGTATACAATCCACACAGTTGTATACCTGTTATCTTCTTTTATATTATGCAAAAGCAGTTCTTATTCTTTTATGTAAAGCTACACCTTCTATGCATTATCCACAACTCCCTCATCCTTCACCTGCAAAATTTACGCTTCATCCTTCACCTGCAAAATCAGCGCTTGACATAAGTCCGATTTCAGACTATACTCTTGTAAGTATGATTTCGGACTTACTTTGTATGATCGAAAATTCATTCATCTATATAATTGTATAAATGGAGGAAATTATGGATTCTACTATACTGATCAGCAAATATTTAAAAGAATACAATTGCTTATATAAAGAAGCAAATGAAATTTACCACGAAGCTGCCCGCAGACTGCATCTGTCTGACAGCGCTTTTGAGATTTTCTATGCACTTTTTGATATGGGTGATAACTGTCTGCAGCGTGATATCTGCAAGGCTTCCTGCCTGCCAAAGCAGACGATCAATTCATCCATCCGGAAACTGCAGGCCGACGGATATCTCACTCTTTCTCCCGGAAAAGGACGGAGTATGCATATCCATCTTACAGATTCCGGCAAGAAGCTTATTCAGGAAAAGCTGCTTCCTCTCATCCAGATTGAAAATGATACTTTAGCTTCTTTCAGTCCCGAAGAATGTGAACAGCTTCTGCGCCTGAATGCCAAATATAATCAGACCTTACGTTCTAGACTTTCTAACCTTGAGGAGGATCTATAAACTATGAAAATTCAATTATCCGAACACTTTACTTATAAAAAACTTCTGCAATTTGTTTTTCCATCTATTATAATGATGATTTTCACATCCATTTACAGTGTGGTTGACGGACTCTTTGTCTCCAACTTTGTTGGAAAAAGCGCTTTTGCAGCGGTGAATCTGATCATGCCCTTCCTGATGGGCATCAGCGCTCTCGGCTTCATGATCGGAACCGGTGGTAGTGCCATTGTTGCAAAGACGCTTGGTGAAGGAAAGATCGAAAATGCCAATGAGTATTTTTCCATGCTCGTCTATATCACTGCTATCGGAGGAATCATTATCGCAATCCTGAGTATGTTCCTTGTAAAACCGGTTGCCATTTTATTCGGTGCAAGCGGTACTCTTCTTGACAACTGCATTTTATATGGACGTATTCTTTGCATTTCGCTGCCTGCTTTTATGCTGCAGAATGTATTTCAGAGCTTTTTTGTAACTGCCGAAAAGCCACATCTGGGACTTCGCGTGATCGTGATCGCCGGTGTGACCAATATGGTTCTCGACTTTTTATTTGTAGCTGTACTCCACCTCGGACTTCCCGGTGCCGGGTTTGCGACTGTATGCGGAGAGTTTATCGGAGGGCTTTTCCCGTTATTCTACTTTGGACGGAAAAATTCCAGCTTATTAAAGCTCGGGAAAACACATTTCCATGGCAGAATCTTATTAAAGACCTGTACCAATGGCTCGTCCGAGCTTATGACCAATCTTTCCAGCTCTGTTGTAAATGCTCTTTATAATATGCAGCTCATGAAATTTGCCGGTGAGGACGGCGTTGCAGCTTACGGAACGATCATGTATGTCAATTTTATCTTTGTTTCGATCTTCTTTGGTTATGCGATTGGAAGTGCCCCGATCGTCAGCTATCACTACGGTGCCAACAATCAGGATGAACTAAAGAATCTTTTCCACAAGAGTATCAGGCTGATTGGAACCTGGGCTGTTTCCTTATTTATCATCGCGCAGCTCATCGCAACACCACTCGCCACATTGTTTGTCGGTTATGACCAGGGGCTTTTTGAACTGACACGCAGTGGGTTCCGTCTGTACAGCTTTGCGTTCCTGATCAACGGGTTCAATATTTATGGCTCTGCATTTTTTACCGCATTGAACAACGGTCTGCTCTCTGCGCTGATCTCGTTTCTCAGAACACTGGTCTTCCAGATGGCAGTGGTTCTGCTACTTCCACTGCTTCTCGGGATCAACGGAGTCTGGTGCTCAGTTGCAATTGCTGAACTTTTAACTTTATGCGTTACCGGAACTTTTATCGTCCTGAAACGTAATACGTATCATTATTTGTGAACTACTCGGCAACTCAGTTACCAGAGCATCTGAATTTTGGCGGGATACCGCCTTTTTTCAGGGTGCCGTTGCTAGAATCAAACTTTTTGAACCAAAAAATAATATTTGTTATTGAACCAAATCATTCGAAGTGCTATAATCATTTTAAGTTTTGAACTTCACTGTTTTATTTTTAAATTGAACTTTTTAGTTTGAAAGGAGATTTTCAAATGACAACTTTCTCAGATAGACTTAAAGAGGCGATGTATGCACAGAACCTGAAACAGATTGATCTGGTTCATATCGCCGCAGAAAATAATGTAAAATTAGGTAAAAGCCATGTAAGCCAGTACGTGAGCGGAAAAACTGTTCCGAGAAATGATATCCTCCATTTTCTGGCAGATACGCTTCACGTAGATGCCGATTGGCTGCTCGGTGACAGTCAGGAAAACTTTACTGCTCGGGAAAACAACTCCGTTGCCCCAAAAGCTCCGTCTACCACTAAGACTTCTGGTTCTGTCGGAGCTTCAAACTCTTCAAAAAGGGGAACTACACCGATGAAAAAGACAATAACCGACAAAAATGATAACGATAATGCAGGAAGTTCTGCCATGCATATATTCAAAAAATCATCCAAACTCGATAATGTATTATACGATGTCCGTGGACCGGTTGTTGAAGAAGCTGCCCGTATGGAAGAACGCGGTACCCACGTACTGAAGCTCAATATCGGTAATCCGGCTCCATTTGGTTTCCGCACACCGGACGAAGTCATCTATGATATGAGTCAGCAGCTTTCCGACTGTGAAGGATACTCTCCTTCTCAGGGACTTTTCTCTGCACGGAAGGCAATCATGCAGTACTCCCAGATCAAAAAGCTGCCGAATGTCACAATCAATGATATTTATACCGGAAATGGTGTCAGCGAACTGATCAACCTGTGTATGTCAGCTCTTCTTGACAACGGAGATGAAATCCTGATTCCGTCACCAGACTATCCTCTGTGGACTGCCTGTGCCACACTTGCCGGCGGCAAAGCCGTTCATTATATCTGCGATGAACAGTCTGACTGGTATCCGGACATCGAAGATATGCGCCGTAAGATCACAGACCGTACCAAAGCTCTTGTAATCATCAATCCGAACAACCCGACCGGAGCACTTTATCCGAAAGAGGTTCTGCAGAAGATTGTTGATCTCGCAAGGGAACATCACCTGATCATTTTCTCAGATGAAATTTATGACCGCCTTGTTATGGACGGAAAAGAACATATTTCCATTGCTTCACTGGCACCGGATCTGTTCTGCGTCACCTTCAGCGGCCTTTCAAAATCCCATATGATCGCCGGATTCCGTATTGGCTGGATGGTTCTCAGCGGAAATAAAGCAATCGCAAAAGATTATATCGAAGGAATCAAGATGCTTTCCAATATGCGTCTCTGCTCCAATGTTCCGGCACAGTCTGTCGTTCAGACCGCTCTCTGGGGCAATCAGAGCGTCAACGACTACCTCGTTCCGGGCGGACGTATTTACGAACAGCGCGAATATATTTACAAAGCACTAACTGACATTCCGGGAATCACTGCCATTAAACCGCAGGCTGCATTTTATATGTTCCCGAAGATCGATGTGAAGAAGTTCAACATTATAAATGATGAAAAGTTTGCACTGGATCTGTTGCAGGATAAGAAAATCCTGATCGTACAGGGAAGTGGATTTAACTGGAAACAGCCGGATCATTTCCGGGTAGTATATCTGCCACGAATTGAAGTTCTGAAAGAAGCAGTGGGAAAAATTTCTGATTTCCTGAGTTATTATAGACAGGGGTAGAATGATAAGCACCGCCGGAAAAGAAAAATAGGGTACGGGTTCCGTTGCACTGGGCATTCCGATGAGCTCCCGAAACCGTCAATTGTGTCAGCAATGGCTTCCACAATTGACTGGATCTCATCTCCATAGTGCAAAGTCACCCGTACCCTATTTTTCTTTTCCGGCTCCTTCTGCAATTTTACTGTATCTATAAATATTAACAGAAATAGAATCTTTTGCCCCTGGTATCATCATTTACATTTTCATATTTTAATTTTCTTATGAAAGCAATGCTCTCACTGCTTCTCCGTCAAACACAACTTCTTTTACATGATTTACCTCGATCTGGTACAGTGCATTTGCCGCAATATGTTCGGCTGCCTGCTCCAGATCACGGATTCCTGATGTATTGGAGTAAAGTTCAATTATCACATCAAGGCCTTCATCTGTCACCGTACACTCGTCCTGACGAAGGCTCATTCTCTTCAGGATCTTCGGAAGTGCAAATCTGGAGAAGATGATCTTCTTCTCTTCCGGTGTATAATCCGGGATATCGATAACTGCAAAACGGGACATGATCGGTGCACTGATCTGATCTTTTTCATTGGCAGTTGCAATCGGATATACGCCAACTGTCGGAACGTTACACTCAATATAGTTATCCGTAAATCCAAGGTTATCAAGGAGTGTCAAAAGTACATCCGCCGGATTCCCATTTCCTTTTCCGGATGCTGCTTTGTCCAGCTCATTGATGATAAATACCAGGTTGGATTCTCCTGCTGCCGCAAATGCTTCCATAATAATTCCTGGTTTCGCATTGGCGTATACACGGGAACTTCCTGTAAGCTGTTCCGGATCGTTAATGGAACTCATATCCAGAGTTGTCCACGGAAGCTTCAGGATACGTGCAATTGCATAAGCGATCTGCGATTTACCGGTTCCGGCCGGTCCGATCAGAAGGATTCCATACGCCGGAAGAGTGTGCGTTCTGTTGATCTGGATGATTGTTTCGATGATTCTCTGTTTGACACGTTCCATTCCGTAAAGCTCTTCATCTAGGATTCTTCTTGCCTCATCCGGATCAATGGATTCAAAATAATTGCTCTTCCACTGAATATTCATCATGATTGAAAGAGCTCTCTGCGCATGTCTTCTTTCTTCCGGTGACACTTCATGTGATCTTGCAACAGCAAGGTTTCTTCTTGCCCACAAACGGATATTGTCCGGAAGGGTTCTTCCTGCACAGTTCATAAAATCGGTGATACTCTGCAGGCTTGTCAGCTTCATGCTGTCGCCGTCCTCTTCCATTTCCTCATCCACTGCTTCTTCTGTCGGTGCACTGCTTGCGAAAAGACGCTCGATCATGAACTGTAGGAAACCATCTTCAGCTGAAAGCTTGGTTGCCCCACCGAATGCGATTTCACGGATCTTATATACTGCATAGCCGTCTGCACGGTTTTCACCGGAAAGACGGACATTGATGTGGTTCTCGCCCAGCCATTTGATCAGGCTTACAAATCTCGCATCGATCTGGAGAATGTCCGCACTTACAGTTCCATCTTCCTCGTCAAATTCAAAGGATGTCTTCTTAATCGGGTTGGTGAAAACACCACAGGAATGATGCTTCCATTTCCGGTTGCTGTTATCCAGAACCAGCATCGGTTTCTCCGCTGTCGCTTCTGTCTCATTCGAGCGGAATGTTGTATAAGTACATTCCTGGAACTTTTTTTCATCTGATGTGTGTTTAAAATCAAAAACTGGCATGATTTTTACTCCTTTTTCCTTTTATATTCGCTCTTTTCAAATTGTATATTCTTGCACATTTTATGAATAGTCTGTACCTATCTTAACACACTTGCTGCATATCTGAAAGTCAAAACCATTTCTTCATAGTATTTTTATTCACTTAGATTTTTATTTTCCTTCTGCTCCAGTCCCGCAAAAAACAGCTCATAAAAATCTTCCTCCCCATCCAGCTTCGGCAAATTCTCCCCACCTCCATTGGTGCTCCGCTTCATCTCAGCATGAAGTTTTTCTCCGGCACAGATCAGTCAATCTTAAGTTCCACTCTGCTGCCACCTGATTTTTCTTTTGTAACCACAATCTGTTTATCAATCCTTGCTTTTAATTCCTGTACATGGGAAATGATTCCCACCAGACGGTTGCCTTCCGTAAGACCATTCAGTGCTTTCATCGCCTGTTCCAGTGACTCTTCATCCAGTGAACCAAATCCTTCATCGACAAACATGGTATCCAGCTGGATTCCGCCTGCCGATGCCTGGATCTCATCAGAAAGTCCGAGTGCCAGCGAAAGAGAAGCTTTAAAGGATTCCCCGCCGGAAAGCGTCTTCACGCTTCGCTCAGAACCATTGTAGTGATCGATTACATTCAGTTCCAGACCACTCTGACTCTTCCGGTCATCCGTATCAGTCTGGCGTTTCAGCTCATATTGTCCTCCACTCATCACCATAAACCGCGTATTTGCACGGGCAATGATCCGGTCAAAATAATTGGTCTGGATGTAGGTCTCAAACTTGATCTTTTCTTTGGAACCTCCTTTGATTTTTCCGTTTACCGTATCGGAAATCTCACGCACCTGTGTCCAGTTCCGCTCAAGCTCCAGAAGCTTTGCACTCTGCTTGTCGATCGCATTCCTGATTTTCAGATTGTTTTCATAACGGATCCTGATCTCTTCCATCTGTTTTTGAAGCTCTTTTTTCGCACCTGATACTTCCTGTCGTGCCTGGACAAGTTCTTCCATATCGGTTTCTTTATTACCTGCAATCTGCTTCTCCAGCGTTTTCTTCTTCGTCTTTGCCGCTTCTACCGACTGACTGCAGTCCTGGAATGCCTTCTGGGCAGCATTCAGATTCTTATCGATCTCTTTTTTCTGCTTATCCAGCTCTTTGATCTTCTGTTCTGCTTCTGCTTTCTCCGGAAATTCCAGTTTGCCACGCACCTTCACAGCCTGCTCTTCTGCATTTGCTTTATCTCTCTCAGACACAAGGAGCTGATCCTTTCGCTCCTGTTCTTCCTCCTGAAGCTTTTTCTGCATCTGCTCCAGTTCCGGGATCTCAGCTTCCAGCTTCTGCTTTTCTGCCACTGCTTCTTTAGCTACTTCCAGCTTTTTCTGTAATTCCTTTTCTGACTTTTCAAGGACATCCATCTGTTGACCGATCAACGCCAGCGATTTTTCAATCTCTTCTTCCTGTATGCTGCTGTCAAAGCTTTTCACACTCTTTTGGATTTCTTCTTCCAGCGCTTTTAACTGGACCAGCTTTTCATTTGCCTTAAAGCTTGCATCATTCGTCTTTTTCTCCACATTGGCAGTCTCTTTCCGGTATTTTTCAAGCTCTTCTTTCTCCGGTGCACCCTCTGTCATCTGTGCCGGACATGGATGTTGGACCGATCCGCACACCGGACACGGCTCTCCCGTTTTCAGAACCTTTGCAAGAATCCCCGCCTGCTCATCCAGAAATGCCCTCTCCATCCAGGCAAGCTGTGTCTTTCGCTCTGTACATTCCTCCTGCATGACAAGGTATGCTTTCTGCGCCTCTTCCACACTTTTCTTCTGTCTTTGGTATCTTTTATATTGAATAAGAATGTCTTCTGCCGCTTCTTTTCTTACTGAAACCTCTTTCTGTTCTGCTGTAACTTTCAGAACTTTTATTTCCGCATCCTTCAGCTGTTCCAGTAAATTCCTTTTCTGTTCCAGCTGTACCTGCATCTGCGCTTTCTTTTCCTGATATCGGCTTTCCCGGTCCTTTAATATCTCAATCTGTTTCTCAAGCTCTTTGATCTGTTTCTGAAGTTTTTTCAGCTCGTCATACTCTGCAAGCTTTTCCTGCCTCTTTCCGATCTCTTCTGTCAGCTGCTCTCTTTCCGGCACTTTTCCCTGTTCTTTCTTCAGTGCCATCTCCAGTTCTTTCAGCGTTGGTGTCTTCTCTGCTATCGTCTGCTCTGCTTTTTCCAGTTCCTTTTTTGCACGGATTACTGCCTCTGCCTTTCCGATTCTCTGGTTCAGCTCTTCCAGATCTTTCTCGATCTTCGTTAAATTCTTCTTCTTTTCTTTCACCGAATCTGCATCCTGATTTGTCAGAATTTCCAACACTTCCAGAACCTTGTCCGCATGAACCACCGCTTTGCTCTCACGGATCTTTTTCACATCCGTAGCAAGCACGTCATCCTCTTCGCAGCTGATATCCTTCATGTACTGCAAAATGCTTTTGCTGACATCCTCGTACTGTTCCTGCAATCTGCCGCTTGCATTTTTCATTTTCTCCTGAAATGCAAGATACGGTCTGGTATGAAAAATTTCCCGGAAAATTTTGCTCCGCTCCTCAGTTTTTGAAAACAGAAGCTTCATAAAATCTCCCTGCGCCAGCATTGCAATCTGAGTAAATTGTCCGCGGTCGAGCCCGATCAGTTCTGTCACTGCTTTCGTGACCTCTTTTGCCTTTGTGACCGGAAGCCTGTCATCCGGAAATTCCAGTACCGCATCCGCTCTTTGCAGCGTCATGCCCTCGCCCCTGTCCTTTGGACGCATGTACTCCGGATTTCTCCGGATATGGTAGTTCTGCCCCTGATAGAAGAACTCCAATTCCACAAAGGTCGGCGTCTTCGGATCCGCATATTTACTCCGAAGCATCCCCGGCTCTCTTTCATTTCCACTCGCTTCCCCGTAAAGTGCAAATGCGATTGCATCAAAAATTGTGGTCTTTCCGGCACCGGTATCGCCGGTTATCAGATAAAGCCCCCGCTCACCAAGTTCATCCAGAATGATCTCTGTCTCTTTTGCATACGGTCCGAATGCAGAAATCGTAAGTTTTATCGGTCTCATCTCTCATCCTCCCATATTTCTTCCATCATTCCTCTGGCAATCTCTTCCTGTTCATCCGTCATGGGCTGGTTGTTCTGAAGCTCATAGAACTCTCTTAAAAGCTCCATCGGGGATTTCTCCTCTACTTCTGCCGTTCCTCTCACTGTCCCTGCCGCTCTCGTCCGCAGATTGTCATAAGACAGCTTCATGATATTTGGATAAATGCATCGTAGCTTCCCGATCGCATCCGGGATATCCTCTTCATCAGTCAGCGTAATGTGAAGATAATCGTCCGTGTTCATATCCTTGTAAAAATCCAGCGCAGTCACTTCCATATACGTGCCTCTGACTTCCCGCATATCATGTTTCGGCAAAAATGGAATCTGCTGAATATTTATTTTGCCTTTTTCTTCTACATCAACGATGACTGCTGCTTTTTTGTGATTGGTTTCAGAAAAAGAATATTTGAGCGGCGTCCCCGAATACCGCACTGTCTCTTTCCCAATCTTCTGCGGGCCATGAAGATGGCCAAGCGCCACATAATCAAATCCGTCAAATACAGCTGCGTCCACATCATCCACACCGCCTACAGAAAGCTCTTCTGAATCACATCTTGCCGCACCGGTCACGAACTGATGCGCAAGCAGGATATTTCGTTTGTCTGTGTCGATCTGCATATGCTGCACTGCCGCATTTACAGCATCCTGATAGGTGATGATCTCTTCCTCCGGATACACTCTTTTTACCAAAGACGGCTTCACAAATGGAAGCATGTAAATATTGATCTCACCGTACCGGTCACTTATCGTTACCGGTTCTACATCCGACTCAAATACCGGTGAAAGATAGATCTGTCTGCTGCTCATCAGTCTTGAACCGAAAGCAATTCTTTCTGCAGAATCATGGTTTCCGCTGATCAGAAACACCGGCAGCTCCCTCGCGGCGATCCTTGTCAGGAAATCATCCAGAAGCCTCACCGCCTCTGCGGACGGAATCACCTTGTCGTAAATGTCGCCCGCGATCAGAACCGCTTCCACCTTCTGCTCATCGATAATGTTCAGTATCTCTTTTAAAATATATGCCTGATCCTCCAGCATGGAAAATTCATTCACACGCTTGCCGAGGTGCAGGTCTGATAAATGAAGAAATCGCATGGTTTTCTTCCTCCATAAATGCCTGATTAAAGAATAATCTCTTCTATTTTACAGGTATGTTCTTTCATTGCTTTTTTGTAATTAATTCCTACAAGGTAATATCCAGATAAATCACATCGTAATGATTGAGATATTTTTCAAAAGTTGCATCTTCCGGTATCATCCAACGCTGTCCTTTTTTTACTGCACCATATATTTGTCCGCTTTTGCACAGCGCATTTACCTGACGTTTTGAAAGATTCCATTTATCTGCTGCCTGTAGAGATGTTATATATTCCATTGAATCCATCCTTTCTGACTTAATTTCTGTTATTCCAATTATAACCGGGAAGTGGGAAGTAAGCAACGCTCGCTTCCCACTTCCCTATATATTTCTTTCTTTATAAATTCATGCATGATATACTAAAGAATAACTGTATTTCATTCACAAATATTATCACAAAAAGGTACACTCATGAAACCATTTTATAAAAGCAAAAACTTACTTTTTTACACACTATATACGGTACTAACTTCCATCGCCCTGACCCGCGGAATTTTTCTGCTGTTTTTAACCAACAAAGGTTTAAGCGTTTCCGAAGTGGCACTTTATTCCATTGTGTTAAATATTTCCATCACCATTTTTGAAATACCTACCGGCTATTTTGGTGATAAATTCGGAAAACGGAACTCCCTGATGCTCGGATGCTTTTTACTCGCACTTCATTCATTTACAATGATAATCTCCAAAAAACCGGTTGCTTTTATGATTCTGGCAGGATTGGAAGGATTTGCCTACACATTTGTCACCGGTAGTAACAGTGCATTATTATATGATATTTTAAAAAGAGAGCATACTGAAAATGACTATTTGAAAATAAATTCAAAAGTTCTTTCACTTGAATCACTGACAATTGGTATTTCAATCTTTATCGGTGGAGAACTGGCTGCATATTCATGGAATCTTGTTTATGGTATTCAGATAATTACCATGCTCTTTGCAATTGTATTTTTAAAAAATATTGATGAACCGGAACATAATTCCAAAACAGTTCATCTCAAAACCGATTTCAAAGAATACAGACCTGGAACAATCTTATGCTTTTTCATCCTCATTTCCAGCATAACAGATGGTATATTTTGCGGATATTATAATATGAATCAATTGTTTTTAGATCGAATTCACATTACTGTTGCAACAATTGGACTTTTCTTTTCCGCATCGTATTTTATCAATTCAGCAGCCTACCTGTTAGTTGGATTTATTTTGAAAATATTAAACCGGAAACAGATATTTATATATGGTTTATTCATACAGGGATTTCTGTTTCTGCTATTGATGCGCATGAAAAATCCTTCTGTTTTCCTGATTTTTACAATTATTGCCTGTTTTATACCGGAAATACTTTTTGCTGTTTCTGACAGTATTATCCAGGATTATATAGACTCCAAATATCGTGCCACTATCTTGTCCGTTGTTTCTATGCTACGCACTTGCACCACTGCTTTGTGCTATGGAATTATGGGAAAGGTATTTGATCAGATTTCTCTTGGATTTTTCTTTTTGGGACTTGCTGTTATTACACTGATTTTTGCGGGGTTGTCAACTATTGCCTGTTTTATACTAAATGATTCAATTTTTCATTCTGACAAAAAGTTTTAATCAGAACCACCGGCTTAGCCGGTGGTTTGTTCACGCCCTATAAGGGCTTTTTCCCGGCGCTGGAGTCTAAAGACTCATCGAAATGGTTCGTCAGCCGCAACGTCATCTGGTCATATTCATAATCTTCTTTTAATTGATTTTGAATATATTCCTGTATTTTCTTCGCATTTTTTCCTACTGTATCTACATAATATCCTCGGCACCAGAAATGTCTGTTCTCAAATTTATATTTCAAATTTGCATGTCTTTCGAAGATTATTAACGTACTCTTCCCCTTTAAATACCCTACAAAACTTGATACACTTATACTTGATGGTAATTCTACTAACATATGTACATGATCTGGACACATCTCTGCTTCTACTATCCTGACCCTTTTTCTTTTGCATAACATGCTTAAAATACCTGCTATGTCTCTTTTTAATTGTCCATATATTATTTTTCTTCTAAATTTCGGTGCAAAACTATGTGATATTTACAATTCCATTTCGTATGTGATAAACTATTTATATCCATTTGGATACCTCCTTGTACTTTCATGTGGTTGGCGAACCATCATTATTGTATCACAGGAGGTTTTTCTGTAAGCTAAAGCAATGCTGACTCACCTTGCAGGTGGTTTTTTGGTTTTCAAAGTTCCGTTTTTCGGATCAACGAAAAACTCCACAATGAAAACAGGCCCTTGGCATAACAAAAAAAGCATAACCGCAATTTTCTGCAGCTATGCCTCTTGGCATTTGACCTTTCTGTTCTTATATACTTTAAAATGCAATTTCCCAATATATAAAACAAACGGAACATAACTTTTTGTTATGCCCCGTCGCGTTTAATAGGATGTAATTATAATTAGACAATTTTTATTTGTCAAACAAATTTTACAATACTTTATTTCCTTTTGTTTTAAACGTCTTTTGCTTTTTATTTTTAATTTTTTACAAGAGATCCTTTATTTTTTATCCGGTTCTTCTTCTCTGAGTTCTTTCATCTTTCTGAAATACGAACTCATCTCATCTGCCACTCCCGAAAGCCTGTTCAGCAGTCCGGAAAACTCCGTCAGCATCTCATCATCCTTGTAATACGGATACACAATATCATGGTCAATCTCGCTCCATCCTTCTTCAAAAAGCGTTCTGCCCTGGATTTCCAGATAGTATCCGTGATACTTGATGATATAATGCAGTGAACGGTAATACCCGCCTGTCCGCACTTCAATCTGCGTACTGTCATAAATCCTCGTATCCCCGGAACGCTTGTATACTTTTGGACGTTCTGCGATATAGCAGTGCTCCGGATCCTCATCAAAATCCCGCAGCCTGTCCTCTATATAATTGTTCGGATCATTTTCAAACATCGAAGTGATGAACTTATGAAAATGGATCCAGTCCTCCCGGTAAAGGAAGAAAACCCTGATACCAATCAAATCTGTGATGTATTTGTGGTAATTCGATTTGTTGATATGTTCAAATTTTGCATAATTTTCTTTCCGCTTCCGGATGATCTTTTCCAGAAGGTGCATTGGATTCTTGGTTCTGTAACGATAGGAATGGATCCCTGCCCGCTCAATATCATAAATATATTCATCTACAAATTCTTTTCCCAGATGACGGAACAATTTCGTTTTTGACATATAATCTTCATAGATCTCTGTCAGCTCCTCCCAGGAAATCCGGGCAGCCGTAAGGTCATCCTCTGTCAGATTACAGGTTTTCAGAAATTCCTCTTTATTGATCATTTGCTCTCTCACCCAATTCTTTCCGGCCCATGCGGACCTCTTCCATATGACCGGCAAGCTCCCTGTCCATATGATCGAACAGATAATTTTTCGCACTCTCTTTGTGAAGTTCCCATTCTTCCTGAATCTGCCGGTTCACGATCTTCACCTCTTCCAGGAACTCCCGGGAAGATATGATCGTACCTCCCTGCCCTTGTGTGATCACCTGCTCCACACCGTCTGATGTAACTACCGTCACATGATACTTTCTTCCGACTTCATGTACTACCTTTTCAATGTACATATCCGCCGTCTCAGCTTCTTTTGTATACACAACATGAATGTTATGGTATTTGAAGATTTCCATTGCTTCGCCTTCAACCTTGTAGGCATCAAATACCAGGATCAAAGGATAGTTCTTGAACCCCTGATAATTGCAAAGCACATCCATCAGTTTATTTCTTGCTGCTTCAATATTCTCTTTTGCCAGTTCTTTCAGATCATCCCATGCGAAAATAACATTATAACCATCTACCAGCAAATATTCCTGTACGCCTTCTTCATCTTTCTTTGCTTTTGGCGTTTTCCCTGCAGTCACAGTCTTTGGAAGACGATCGGCTTTTCTCTCTACCCGTCCGTAAGTCCGGATAAAAATCTCTTCCAGTTCCCTGTCTTCTCTGGCATTACGCGCATAATGCCTGCCGCCTCTGGCTGCTGCTTCTGCTGATCCACTTTTCTCCTTGCGTAAATTTACCGGTACAGTCTCATCCAGACTTTTTTCTGTCTCTCCTGCCAGCCTTTTCCGCTCTTCCAGGATCTTCGGAAGCTGTGCCTCAATATGCATATGTTCCACCACTTCCTGCCACGGTACATTATATCCTGCTCCATGAGCACAGAATACAGAACCCGTCGGATTCTCCACATCCCGCTCCGGATCGTAACCAATCACCTCTACAACCTCGTCCTGGTTATGGCATGGAAAATATCCCTTCAACGTACAGAACAGTTTCCCTCTTCCTCTGCTGTATGTGGTTACTTCTCTCTGATAATCCTGCATTTCAGACACCGGTGCACTTCCGGTGACCACAGCCATATCATCTTCCGTCTCCGGTCCGTCAAATTCTCCATTCATCCGCTGAATATCCGTAAGTGCACGGCCTGTCAGCTCTGACGGAATTTCCAGACGAAACGCATAATACGGTTCAAGCAGTACATTCTCTGCCTGCATCAGTCCCTGGCGGATCGCACGATACACCGCCTGGCGGAAGTCTCCGCCCTCTGTATGCTTCAGATGTGCACGTCCACTGGCAAGTGTGATCTTCACATCAGTAAGCACCGATCCCGTCAGAACGCCCCGGTGCTCTCTTTCCAGCACATGTGTCAGGATCAGTCGCTGCCAGTTCTTGTCCAGCACATCCTCACTGCAGATCGTATCGATCGTGATTCCACTTCCCGGCTCTCCCGGTTCCAGTATCAGATGCACTTCTGCATAATGACGCAGCGGCTCAAAATGCCCTACTCCTTCAACTGTATTTTTAATCGTTTCTTTGTAAACAATATTCCCACTTCCAAAAGAAATATCCACATCAAACCGTTCTTTTACAAGACTTTGCAGAATCTCCGTCTGCACTTCGCCCATCAGCTGGACCTGAATCTCTCCTGCCTCTTCATTCCAGACTACACGGAGCATCGGATCTTCTTCCTCCAGTTGTCTAAAATTCTGCAGCATCCGGTGGACATCACAGCCTTCCGGCAGCTCCACCCGGTAATTCAGAACCGGCTCCAGTATCGGTGCCGAAGAACTTTGCTGCATCCCAAGCCCCTGTCCCGGATAAGTCCGGGTAAGTCCTGTCACAGCACAGATACAGCCTTTTTCTGCTTCCTGCACCATCTCGTACTTGTCCCCGGAATAAATCCGGATCTGGTTGACTTTCTCCTGCAAAGGTTCTTCCTCTGCCATATATTCCAGGATCTCTTTGACCTTCAGTACTCCGTTTGTGATCTTCATATGTGTCAGGCGGCTGCCCTGTGAATCTCTGGATATCTTATATACCTTCGCTCCAAAAGCTTCTTCAGCATGCGTCCCGCTTACCGGTCCGTCCATGTATTTTTCCAGTCCGTCCAGTAATTCCTGCACACCTTCCAGCTTCAGTGCAGAACCGAAATAGCATGGAAATACCTTTCGTTCCCGGATCAGCGTCTGAATCTGACCTGTCGTGATCTCTCCATTTTCCAGATAGCTTTCCATTACCGTCTCATCACACATAGACAGCTCTTCCAGAAATTCTTCACCCGCTTCTGTAAAGTCCACACACTCTCCGCTGAGCTTCCGCTTTAATTCAGCAAGTCTGTCCTGTCTGTCCGTACCGTCCTGATCCATCTTATTTATGAAAATAAAGGTCGGGACCTGATACCTTGCAAGAAGATTCCACAGGGTTCGTGTATGTCCCTGCACACCGTCCGCTCCGCTGACAACCAGGATTGCATAATCAAGAACCTGCAGGGTACGCTCCATTTCTGCTGAAAAGTCCACATGCCCCGGTGTATCAAGAAGAGTCACCTGCTTGTCTCCAAGCGCAAAATTCGCCTGCTTGGAAAAAATGGTAATCCCCCGGCTTCTCTCCAGCGTATACATGTCCAGAAACGCATCTCCGTGGTCAACTCTTCCAAGCTTCCTGATCTGACCGGTAAGATAAAGGATTCCTTCCGAAAGCGTCGTCTTTCCGGCATCCACATGCGCCAGGATCCCGACAGATATATATTGTTTTGGCTTATTTTCAGATGTTGCTGCCATCGAAAAAATGCCCCTTTCTGCTCATAATAATCTCTTGATTATCATATCACAGAAAGGGGCATAAGTCGACACGCGAATCTTTTTATCTGTCCTGCTTTTCATTTGACATTTTCTGCGGTAAGATACAATCAGAATAAATTTCTAAAAAAGGAGAGCGCTATTTACTTATGAAAAATACTGACTTAACCAATACTTACCGCGAACTTGACAGAGAACTTGCCATTTTGCATGACCAACTCGAAAGCCACCGTTCTTTTGAAAATATCCTTTTTCTCCCGACTCCCGAAAAGATCAGATCGGTCCGCGAAAAATGGAATGATTTAAAAACACAGGTTGAAAACCTGGATGCACCGGACAATGTCTATCGTCTGGTGAAGCATCATCTGAAAGACTTCCTGGATTCTCTCAAATTTACTATCGAAGAAAAAGAACACAGTCCGGAAGCACCTCTCCTGGATTTTGTCTATTATCTTCAGGAAATCGCTCGCTGTGACCGGCGTTCTAATGAAGTACGTCTCGATGTCCTGACCAGAAAATTACAGGCATTTCATGAAAATCAGGATTTGATCCTTAATCTGATCCACACGCAATACGGAGAAAATGAAGTTTCCCTTTCTTCTGCCTTTGCCCGCGCAAGGCTGGATATGCAGCGCGACCTGAAACTGTTAAATGAATATTTCCCGGATTTCACAGAAGAACAGATTGCGTCTTTATCACAGTCCTTCCGGATTTTTATCGATCAGCTTCAGGAAATGGCAGATTTACTCGGTTCAGACTGCCAGTCTGACTCTGAAGAATTGTTAAAGGATGATCTCTCAAAGACCATCAAGATGGATCCGGAAGCTTACCGCAGCCTTCTGAAAAACCGTCTTGGTGTATCTCTCGACGAACTGCTTGCATGGCATAAAGAAGAAATTGAAAAGACCCGTGCTGAAGTATTCGAAATCGCCTCCAAATTAGAGCTTCCGGAAGGAACTCCGAAGACAATGAAAGAAGTCAGTGATGTGCTTTTCCGCTATGCTGGTCCTTGTGACAGTGCCAAGGAAATGTATACACGTGCCAGAAATTATCTGAAACGTACCCGTGCTGTCGCTCATGAATATGTACGTCTTCCGGAAGATGAAACCTGTCTGTGCGTTCCTCTTCCGCCTTGCTATAAGGATTCTTACCCTTGGGGCGGTTATGAGGGTGGCGATTTCCGTGTCAAACCGCTCCGCGGCCAGATGTTCCTGAATCAGTATAATTATCAGAACATTACCGATGGCTGGATCAAGATGAATACCATGCACGAAACTTATCCGGGACACCATGTCCAGTTTATCCGTGCAGCGATCGATCCAACACCGGAAACTGTAAAAATAGGAGCAAAAAGTGTACCTCTGGAAGAGGGAACCTGTATTCGGACTGAACGCGCATTTACCTTTATCTTTGCGGAAGACCCGTTCTTCCCTCTGTTCGTTGCATTCCGCCGTCATCATGCCTCTGTCCGTATCCTGGTTGATCTGCAGCTGTATTATTTTGGAGTGACACTGGAAGATGCTGTAAAAATCTACGAAGAAGAGCTTGGCTTTGACCGCGTAACTGCCCGCGCCCAGGTACAGGCACACCAGAATGCGCCGGGATATTTCACCTGCTATTATTATGGAATGAAGAAAATCTGCGACTGGGAAAAAGAGTATGGATATACGAAATGGGATTATACGGAACTGCTGTTCTCAGCCGGGCGGATCAGTATGGAAAGCCTGGAGATGCTGGTTAAGATGACCAAAGAAGAGCAGGGACGTTTCTTTACGGAGTTCCGGAGCTTGCTGATGGATGAATAAGGTAGGTTTTAAGGTGTTGGAGGGGGACGAAAAAACGGATAAATAAATGAATCGGGTATGCTTCCCACGCACTGAGCATTCCGATGAGCCTCTGAAAGCGTATATTGTGTCAGCAATGGCTTCCACAATATACTGAGTCTCATCTCCATAGTGCTCAAGGGAATCTGACCCGATTCATTTATTTATCCGTTTTTTCTGGTACTCCTGCAACTTGAAAATTTTCCCTTGTGGAGCATCAGTTCGCTGCGCATGGCTGATGGTGATTTGTTTGTCTAGGGTTTTAACCATATTCATAAATTTGAGTATAATGATTTGTTTTAGTTTTTAAAAATTTGTATCTTTAAAATATTTCCAACAACACATTATTATAAAGATATAAGTCTACCAAGTTCTTCACGTTTCTTTTCAGTTATGCCATAGATATTTATATGGTTCAGGTCACCGCTGCGGTCTGTAAAGGCGGGGAAGAGGAAGCCGGATGTTGGGGATCCGGGTTCGTATTCGCCGACAAGGGGACAGATAGCGCAGATGAGGTAAGGGAACATCTCTTCGGATTCTCCGAGGCGTTCTTTGTCGGTGGCTTTGGCTGGGATATCGTAGTTATCATGGAAAACATAGATCGCGTAAGGGGTGGTGATCCGGATGTTTTCCATGATGATATCATAAAGAGTATCCATCAGGGCATCGTTTTTGAGTTCACAGTCTCTGAGCGCCATCAAAAGCTGCCACATACTTCCGGTTTTCTGATTTTCCGGCTGGATCTCGTATTTTTTCAGTTTTGTGTTTGTCTCTGCAAATGGAATCGTTTTGGCGATTGCGAGATTTTTTGTTTTTTCTGACGGAGAGAGTTTGAGGAAGTTGATGTTAAAGCTTCCGTCAAAATCTCCGTCTGCATCTACATAACAGCCTGCTATTCTTGTGAATGATGTTCTTGCAGGCGTCATCCGCCGCGTCAATTCCAGCATATCTTCTCGGTTGATCATTTGTCATTCTCCTTATGCAAAATTTACTTTTTCTTCAAATATACTACAAAAAGCCTTCTCTCTGCAAATCTACTCTGCAAAGCAAAGGCTTTCCTTCTACTTAAAACTGCATAAAAACTCTGCGATAAGTTCTATACATCCTTCTACATCCTTCATATCCGCAACCTCACCTGGATTATGCATATTCCGAAGTGGTATCCCTGTAAAAACCACTGGAACACCTTTATTAGAAAAATGAATTTGATCCGCATCTGTAAAACTTCTTGAACTTGCCGCTTCTCTCTGAATACCAATACCTGCTCTTTGAGCACATTCCACCATCTTTTCATTAAGCTGTTTAGTTGCTATTGGACTATTGCAAAGTGCTGGACCATTTCCCAGAACAATATCTCCTGAAACGGCTGCATTTGGGAATCTACTATAGTCTGTACAATTTGTAACATCAACAACTACTGCAAGTGCCGGATCAATCTGCGCACTACACCAAAATGCACCATTTTTCGTTGTTTCTTCCCCCACTGTGGCAGCAGCATAAACACCTGCGCTACAGCCTTTTTCTCTTGCACGTTTAAAAGCCTCCATGATAACAAATACCCCAATTCTGTCATCCATTGCTCTCGCTGTTATTCGATTATGTAACAACTTTCTGATTCCAGAATCCAGTACAACTGTGTCTCCTAAAGAGACATGCTGTAGCGCATCTTCCTTTGATACTGCGCCGATGTCTATCAATAAGTCTGCTACTTTTACCGTTTCCTTTTTCAATAATTCTCTGCTACATTCTACAACACCGTACACGATGCCTTTCTTTGTGCAGATTTGGACTTTCTGACCCGGATAATTATGTGTCATTATTCCACCGCGTTCAATTGCCTGAATTCTTCCTTCTTCTGTAATTCTTGTTACTACAAGACCAATCTCATCTGCATGTGCAGAAAGCATGATTCTGGCAGGACTTTCCGGATTTAATACACAAATCACATCTCCTATTTCATCGGTTCTTATTTCATCTGCGTATTGTTCCATATATTCCCTTAAAACACGCTGCCCGTTTTCTTCACTTCCAGATACGGAAATCTGATTTAATAAATTCTCCAAAAATTCTATATTCATTTTCTTCTCCATACCAAAACATTATCTTCCTTGCACAATTTCATCATAATGAGCTTTCACTCTGTGCAAAGCTTTCTCCAGATACTCTCTGGAAGTTGCAATATTCACACGAATAAATTCCTCGGTATGCTTTCCATACCGATCACCCATATATACTGATACTTTAGCTTTTTCAATGAAGAATTGCTCTAAAGCTTTTGGACTGATTCCTAATTTACTCGTTTTAATCCATGCCATGTACGTCCCTTCTGAAGGAATTACTTCAAATTCTGGCATATGTTTTTGCAAATACTTAGCAAGAAAATTATAATTTCCTTCCAGATAAATGTTTACCTGTTCCAGCCAGTCATCGCATTCTGTATAAGCCGCTTCCATAATGCCCGCAGCAAAAATATTCGGATTATGAAGCCCCCACCGGTCAATTGTTTCTTTTACTTTTTCGCGGATTCTTGTATCCGGAATAATCATATTCGATAAAATTACTCCCGGTACATTAAAGGTTTTTGTAATCGAATTGCATACGATCAATCGTTCTTTCAATTCTGTTCTTATCTTTAACGTAGAAACAAATTCTTTGCCTTTCTTTAAAAAATCTGCATGAATCTCATCAGCTACCAACATTAAATTATAATCCTTACAGATTGATGCAATTTCATCAAGCTCTCCTTTGTTCCATACACGCCCGGTTGGATTATGTGGATTGCACAGCAACATAAGACTTGTATGGATTCCTTTTTTCAGATTATCGTCCAATGCTTCTCTTAACTGTTTAAAATCCATTCGATATCTTTCATTTTCTAATACTAATGAGCTTTCAATCATCTTCCGATCATATTTTTCAATTGCATTTTGCAAGGCAGTGTATGCCGGTGTATGCAGTACGATTCCATCTCCAGGATTGGTAAATGTCTCTACCACCATATTCAGAGCCATATTAATCCGCGGTGAAAAAACAACCCATTCTGGATCTATTTTTTCATGATATCTGCGTAGCATCCACTGACATACCAAATCTTGATAATTGTCCGGTAAAATCGTATACCCAAATACACCTTTTTTTACAATTTTCTGCATCGCATTTAAAATAGGTTCCGGGGAACGATAATCCATATCTGCCACACCAAGATGCATGACATCACTTCCAAATAATGCATCCATTTCATCAAATTTTGCACTGTTTGTATGGCGTCTGTCAATGATTTCATCAAAATTATATTCCATATCCTATCCCTTTACTGCACCTGACATTGAACTTTCCAAAATTTTCTTTGAGCAGAACATAAACAAAAGCAATATCGGCACTACTGAAAGTGTAACGCCAAGATATACTACTCCATAATCTGTTTTGTATACTCCCTGCATCTGCTGTACCAGAATCGGTAATGTAAACTTTTCTTGTGAGAACAGCAATATAGATGGCTGTACATAAGAGTTCCAACAACCAACAAATGTAAAAATAGCCTGTGTAGCTACTCCCGGAATAATTACTGGGAAAATAATTTTATTAAATATTTTAAACTCATTGCAACCATCAATACGTGCACTTTCAAGCAATTCATTTGGAACATATGCATCAATATACTGGCGAATCCAATATACCATAACTGGTGTGGCAAAACTCGGCATTAAAATAGCAATGTAATTATCTAACAATCTCAAATTATTCATTTCCTGGAAGTAACCAATAATTCCGAGCTGTCCAGGAAGCATCATTGTTGCAAGGACGATCCAGAATAAAACTTTATTCCCTTTGAATTTGTATTTTGCAAAACCATAGGCGGTAAGTGCTCCAATATAAGTAGAAATTGCCGTATATATCACGGAGATAACAACACTGTTTGCAAGACCTCTCCAAATATTTACATTATCTTGAAGCCGATGATAATTATCGAGCAAATGTTTTCCTGGAATCATCTGAAAACTGGTTGCTAAAGCGGCATTATCATGAGTACATCCAATAATCATATTATAAAATGGTACTATACTGATAATGGCAAGAAAAATTAAAAATATGTACGTTAAGGTGCGATAAAGTTTACCATGACCTTCTTTTTTACTTTGCATACTCATTTAATACTGCTCCTTCTTTCCTGTTGTATATTTCATGAAAATAATTGAAAATACAATAATAATTACAAATAATCCATATGAAATTGCTGCACCATATCCATAATCTAAATTTGTAAATGCGATATTATACATATACATTACCATGGTTAATAATGAAGCTTTTGTTCCTCCCATTGCACCACCAAAAGTATACGGTAAATCGAAAATCTGAAGACCACCAATAATTGATGTAACAAATGCAAACGTCATGATTGGACGCATAAGCGGTAGTACGATCTTAAAAAATGTCTGTACTTTTGAAGCTCCATCCACTTCAGCGGCTTCAAAAAGTTCATATGGAATTCCTCGAATACCCGCTGTAAAAATAATGGTATAATATCCAAAATACTGCCAGAATAACACCAATGCAACAATGAGCTGTGACAGTAAAGGGCTTCCCTTCCAGTTAATCGGATCCTTAATAATATGTAATGTCATCAGAACCTGATTCACACTACCTGCTTTCCAATCGAATAACAAGCTAAAAAGTACACCAAGTGAAACAGCTGTTACAAGATTCGGAAAATAGAATACTGTTTTAAAGAAATTACTTCCACGTAATTTCTTCTGATTCAGTAAAAACGCAAGCACCAAACCAAATACCATCTGTGGAATCATTGCTAAAAGTGCAATAAAAATTGTGTTTCCGATAGATTTTATAAACATTTGATCCTGAAGTAACCTCTGATAATTCGCCAATCCTATAAACTGCTGTTCCCCAAATCCATCCCAGGACATAAAACTTAACTTAAATGTATATAAAATTGGATATAAGGTAAATGTTAAAAAAACGATAAAATATGGTGCAATAAAAAAATATCCTGCATTATCTTTATTTATTTTGTTTCTTTTCCGCTTTCCGCTTACTGCAGCCACTTTTTGTAGCCCTCCTTTTCTATTTAAAAAGCTGCTCCAGGGAAGGTACTCCTCCGAGTACTTCACTGAAGCAGCTCCCTTTATATGATATCCATACTCATTTTATGGACTAATCAATTTCGATTTCCGGATAAATATTCTTCATATCTTCTTTGAATCCTTGTACTGCCTCTTCCGGTGTAATCTGTCCTGTCGCAATAAGATCCATCTGTGCGCCTGCACTTGTCCAAGCCTGACGGTCATATTTTGTCATTGGATCACCTTTAACTTCTTTCGCTGTTTCATAGAAGTCTGCGAAATACTGCTGATCGCCAGTTACAATATCTGTATGTCCTTCTTCGATACATTTTTCGATTGCCGGAATATATCCCGGGAAATCTCCCCATGTATCAGCAAGTCCATTTACAAGATAATCTACATTAGATGTCATAGTTTTAATCCATGCCCATGCTGCATCTTTATTTTTAGAGTTTGAGTACATTCCATACCATGTACCACCATTCTGATAAGGAATTGGTGCCTGCATGTATCCCCATGTATTGGCTGCCTTGTCCATTTCATCATCCGGGATTCCTGGTTTAATACAGAAATTAAGTCCCCATGTTGGTAAGCATGTAAGAATAAACATATCTTTTGAGTACATTCCTGATGTCCATCCTGCTGACCACATATCTGCTTCTGCATCTACTTTGTTTGAAACAACTGTTTCCATCATTTTGTACATTTCAAGCATATAGTCGTCACTGATAATATGGTTGTTATCATCTACCCATGGCTGACCTTTGTAAGAAGCATACAGCTGTAATACCGATTCAACGTCATCTAATAATGCGATCTTTCCATCGGATTTTTCGTAAACCTGTTTTCCTACTTCTACGATTTTATCCCAGTCAGATAACATTGCAGCTAATTCATCCGGATCATCTGTTCCAAGATATTCTTTAGCAAGAGCTTTCTTATACCAGAATCCTCCTGGTGTTGACTGCCATGAAAGACCTCTGATATCACCTTCCTTATCTCTTGAAAGCTCATCTACATATGGAATCATATCTTTTGAAATATCTTCTGCACCATATTTTTCTTGGCTTAAATTCTCAAGCATATCTGTTTCTTTATATACACCAAGATCCGAAATCTCAAATGTTGCCACGTCTGGTGCATTTGTTCCTGTACGGAATGCATTCTGAAGTTTTGTTCTGTACTCTTTGGATGGCATAACTGTTACTTTTACCTTCACACCAGGAACAATTTTGTTGAACTCTTCAACATAAAAGTTCATCTCTTCCTGACTCAGATTTGTCCAAACCTCGATTTCACCTTCCGTCTTTGTAACGTCTTCTGTAATCTTCTGATCATCCGATTTCTTGGAACTATCAGATGTTTTCTGCCCACTGTTGCCCCCACAACCTGTGAGCAAGGTTGCTGCGCCTAATGTCACAGCAAGAATTCTCGCTAATCTCTTTTTCATTTTCTTTCCTCCTACTCATATGGGTTTGTTTCTTGTTATTTTGAATTATAACAATCTTCATATCTTGTTTCTACCACTATCTTAACCTCACGATGTCACATTCTTGTCATTTTCTACTATTTTCTGGTTTTTTTGATATATTTTTAGTGCATTTTTTGATTTTTTGTATTGCTTTTATTTTTATAAAACCATCTAATTGTATATTTTTTTTGATTTACACAATCTTTTTTATGCACATTGCCGCATTTGACAATTCAACGGGTCTCACAAAAAAATTTTGTAAGGCCCGTTGCTCTATTGCTTCATTCTTTTTCTATATTCACTTGGAAGAATATCATTTTTCTTTTTAAATGCTTTTGCAAATGCTTTACTATTTGCAAAACCATTATTAATAGCAATATCACCAAGCATATGATTAGTATTCACAAGTTCAGCGCAAGCTCTCTCCAATCTAATACTCTGCAAGTATTCCCTATAACTAACTTTCGCATACTTTTGAAACATCTTCGACAAATAGGTCGGAGAATATCCAAATATTTTTGCCAGACTTTCAAGAGAGATATCTCCCTCATAATTTTCTTTAATATAATTTGTTATATCTGTCAGACGATTCAAATGCTTATAACTTTTTATTCTTTCATCACTTACATCTGTTATCCTATACACTGTTACCATTAAATATAACAAATGATAAAACTTTGTTTGAGTTAGGAATTCATACCCGCACTTCTTTGCTACATAGGCTCTGTACATCTCTTTCATTATACCCATCATATCTTTATCACAATAATTGGAATCATGTGAAAATGTAATGAAATTTTTCTCAATATAATACTCTTCAAAAACAACAAGTGGAATTTGAATAACTAATGTCAAATTTAAATCTGGTGCAAAAATAGAATGCACTTCATTTGAATTTACAATAACAAATTCACCTTCTTTCAAATAATATTCTTCATCATTTAAAAAGAATCTTACTGAACCTTTAAAAACAGCAAAAATCTCTATTGATGTATGCCAATGTTTATTTCTTACATAATTTCCGTTTTTCCCTTCAAATATAAACATTTTAAATGGTAATCCTTTATTAGGTATAATAATTTCATGATTAGCATCCATGCATTTTCCCACCTTCTAATAACATACTTTACACATTTTGCCTTTTCTATTCCTCAATATTCAAGAAAAATATGTCTTTTAAAAAACTAATTTTCCTAAAATTACTTTTCTATTTTATCTTTTATTCTAACACTTATCCTACTGATTTCAACCATCTATCCCTATTTGCCTCATCATCAAAAAATACTTTTTATTTTAAATTATTTTTCTATTTTATTTATTTACAAAAATTCAAAGAAACTCTTCGATTTCCACGATCCGATCTCCCCTTTTTTCTTTCCATATCATCAGATACACCTTAAAATCCACCAAATCTCTTGCAGCAGAAAACGGTTCCTCACGCACAAGCGTCACTTTCTGCCCGTTTATCTCCAGTTCTTCTTTTCTTTGCTCTGCTTTCTGTAAAACTTTTTCGTACTTCTGGTTAAATTTCTCTCCAAAATCTCTTCGTGGATAATTTTTTGCTTCTTTTGCAAGCTTTTTATCCAGCAGGTCAATCATATCTGCATGGCTTCTTCTGTGTAACAGCCTTGCAAGCCATCTGCTCATCACTTTTCCGTGATGCTTCCGGTAAAAACGAAGCCACCTTACCATGCTTCTGTCCCCTTTCTCCACAGCAAGCTCTTCCATTACATCCATTGCCTCTTCGGTCGGATTCCACGGATCTTCCATCGGGACAATATATTTTGCCGGAACTGCCGGATAACAGGTATAGTTCAACGGTGGAAAATGTACCAGTTTTGCAAGTTTCTGTTCTGTATCACTTGTTGCCTTTTCTCCAAGGTATTCACATTTATCGTTCAGAATCGCCAGACGATATTCCAGAATCCGCAGATACTCATACCCTTTCACCCAGAAATGTCCCACATCTCCGTAATTATAAAGGTTCACCTCCAACTGAAGTTCCCGGAAGAAAATGGTCACAACCGTTTCGCCCTGATATACGACAAGTACATATTCTCCATCCTCCTGGCTTAAAGTTGCGTCCAGCTCTCCTTCATAATCCTTCTGATAATGTCCGGTCATCCTCGCACCGATAAAAACCAGAAAGCTTTCCACTGCATCATTCATCAGATACACCAAGCGGATCTCATCCTGGTTTTTGGCATCTTTATCTGGAAACAGAACTTCAAACTGATCCTGACCGAGTAACTGGGCAAGTTTCTGGAAGGCCTCCGGAATTTCTTCATATGCATTTTCTGTATCCATGAACGCTTCCTCTGCTGACATATTTTCCTGTATTTCCAGTTCACTCATCTATTCCTTTTCTCCTTCATTTGCCTCTTCCATATCCACACAGGCAAGTCCTCTGTTCTCCACATAACTGACACGGATCACTGCCTGCGACCAGTTGAGGCTGATCCTGGCAGCCTTCTGCTTCTCTTCTCCGGCTTTCCGGAGCAGATCCAAAAGTTTCTCCAAAACTTCTCTTGTCAGATAGCCACCTCTCCACTGAAAGGTCAATGTCCTGCCCTTCTTAGCCGCCTGCAGCGACCGTTTATAGACATCTTCTTCTTTTGTAAAGGAAAGTTTCTTCTCCCGATAATAAAAATGATCCCCATTCGTACAGACCGGTGCCGGTGCGATCAGCGGTTCATGATCCCGGAAAATCTTCTTGTCGTCCAGATTGAAATAATCATAGCGGATCTCCTGTCCTGCCGCACTGTGTTTACCAAGCGTATTGTCAAAAGTTGCATCCAGATGATAATATGTACCACCAATTTTTATGATATTCCAAGTATGACGGTACTTGATCCCTTTTTCCGGATTGTTACCACAGACTGCGATCATGCACCAGATTCCAAGCGCATCACAGAGTACTTTCACAGATTTTGCAATCCCTTCACATACGCCAACTCCATGTCCAAGTGGACCGATAATCTCATGGGAATACGCCTTTTTCAGCTTATCATAAGTCACATTTTCACAAATAAAATCATGAATATATTTCTCCTTTTCCCATTCGGACAAATCCTTTGCCGCTCTTGCCAGTTTCTCTACCCGGGCAGTCATTGCCTTCTGGTGCTCCCGGATTTTATTTTTGTCAAACAGATACTCCGGTACAAAGATCAGATTCGGAGAGTCCTGGTAGTATTTATATTTGAAGCCTGTCATCCAGAAAATCTCCGGGTGATCCAGCCGGAGCCTGAAAAAGACATCATAAAGCTCCGCACTTTCTATGCGCGGTATCTGAAATTCATCCGCAAGCGCATTCGCTCCCTGCATGATTACATGGTATGCTGCCTGCTGCTGTTTCGTCATTTTGTGATAATAGAATGGTTCCATGAAAGTCCTCCTGCGCAATGTTTTGATTCTCCTATTATACATTTTTTCACGAAAACACGAAATGTTTTTCCTTGCTTTTTAACGAAAAACAGAAATGTTTTACGCTAGTTTTTAACGAAAATAGAAAATGTTTATACCCATTTCTTAACGAAATCACAAAATGTTGGCCCTTTTCCGCTTCTTTCAGACACATAAATTCCCTTCATTACTTATATAAAAAGGCTCCATATAACAGTTTTTACTGCTACATAGAACCTCTTCCATTCTTTTATTTCTCAGTTTCACTTGATACAATTGCCGGAATCCGGATCGTAACGATCGTACCTTCGCCCTCTTTTGACCATATCTGAAATCTGTATTTATTTTCATAAATATAGTCAAGTCTTTCTTTAATATTTTTTATACCGATATGTTCTCCTCTTTCCATACTTGACAGTTTACGCTGCGGTTTGCTTAATTCATCTAGTTTGTCCTGAGACATCCCTGCACCATTATCTTTTACAATAATCTCAACTTCATCTTCTTCCATTCTGATACGAATCGTAATGCATCCGTCTATTACTTCGCCTTCTTCATCCGTATTACATAGAATTCCATGAAAGAACGCATTCTCTACAAGTGGCTGCAAAATATTTTTTGCAATCAGATATGGCTCAACCCCCGCTTCGATATCAATAACACTTTTAAATATTCCTGTATATCGATATTTCTGAATCAGTAAATATTCTCTCACTACTTTAATTTCCTGCTCTACTGTATCATAAACATTATCCACCTCTATACGTAGTCTGTCCCTTAAAATCTGAATCATAGCTTTATTCACTGCAATCACATCTTCATTCCGGTTTTTCTGTGCCAGATATGTAATCATATTCATGGTATTATAGATAAAATGTGGATCCACCTGCGAAATCATCAGACCATACTTCAGTTGCTGCTCTCTCTTTTCCTGTTCGACCATTTCAACAATATTTTCCTGCAAACGTTTTGCCATAACATTAAACGAAGCGCCTACTTCTCCTATTTCATCTGTTGAATTCACCTCAATTCGTGCATCCAGATTTCCTTCTGCTATTTCATTCATTTGTTTTGATACATCCGTAAGCGGACCAGTAAAATGATTTACAATCGGAATCATAACTAACACAATTCCAAGTCCAAAGCATAAAATCAGTATTTCTACCAGAAAAATCAGCGAACGGTTATTGTCCAGAATATCTTTTCTGCTCTGCCTGCAAATAATCTTCCACCCATCTTCTTCTGAAAAACGTACTGTAGTAATCCCATCTTCCTGCTGCCAATAACCTTCCTTATAGCTTTTTCCATACTTCATGTTTTTCAGAGTTGCGTTTACATCTATTTGTGTTTCCTTAACACTTGGCTGTAAAATCTGATTATTTTTATCAAGAAACAGATAATCGTTACTGTAATCTTTCATCTGGTTTGCAATATAGTACAACTGGTCAAAAGATGCTATAACAGTAAGATTGCCTTTCTGCCCATGATATATATATTCCATCGTATATCCATAAACCATGTTAAATATATTTCCAAATGCTGTATCTGATTCCCCGTCATAAGCAAAAGGATTCAAAAAACTTGTCTTTTTCCCTTTTAAATCTAATTCTTTTATTTCACTACAAATATGTTCTTTTACTTTATTCGAAAATCCTACTGTTGAAAAATCATATATTTTATCCGCCTTTTGGACATCCAGATAAATCCCGATGATTCCATATGACTGAATTTTATTTTTTACACCAAGCTGGGATAAAAAAAGACTTATTTTCGCATTATTTGCTTCATTCGGCTCCGACATATATTGATCTATTTTCTGAATAAGTTCTGGTTCTTCTGCCACAATCTTTGTAAATCTTACCAGCTCTTCAAAATTCTGATCTAACTGAGACATGATCTGCTCATTCAGAATCATGGTATCCTCTCTGTCTTTCACACTGATATTTCTATATACCAGTTCCGGTAATGCCATGAGCAATATTCCCATAATTACCAAAAACACACATAATTGTGCTATAACCAATTTATTTCTTAATTTCATGACCTCTTCTACTCTCCGGCTAATAATTTCCTGCGATATTGGTTCGGTGTCAGTCCTGTATATTCTTTGAAAATTTTACTGAAATACTGACTGGAAGTAAAACCTGTCTTTTCTGATACTTCATAAACCATATATTCTTTATCCTGGAACATTTTCTTTGCATTTTCTATTCTGACATTATTGATAAAATCATTTACCCGTATTCCAGTTTCTGTTTTAAATTTCGTTGATAACCAGGAAGACGTCACACCAACATGCTCCGCAACTTCTGCTGCTGTAATACTTGCATCACCATAATTCTGATTGATATAAGCCATTGCATTGATTGTCACATCGGAATAAATCATTTTTTCTTTCTCATTTTTCATTCGACAAATTTCTTCTATCTTGTATTCAATATATGCCTGAAGATCTGTTACTTTTCTAAAATCATAAGAACTGCATCCCTCGGTCATCAAAAATCTCTGACCGCTTGTTTCTCCAATCAGTTTTCCATCAAACAAACTAAGAGCCTCCAAAATATGTTCTATATATTCCAAGTATTCTGTAACATTCTGTTTTTTTTCTGTTTCATGCAATCGGTTTTCTATTTTTTCAATTTCTTCTGTTTTTCCCTGTTGTAAAGACTGATAAATTTCTTCTGATGAAATTCCTGACAGTTTCTTCTCATTTTCCTCTTTTCCGTCATAACGCAGCTCCTGTAACTCTACTTCATTTTTTAAAATATTATTTTCCAGTTGTCTTTGATAATTTGTAAAATTAGACCGGAACTGCCTTACCATACTTCCATGCAAACAATAATATACATGATACAGTTTTTCTTCTCTGTTAATATATTCATACAGCTTTCTTGCAAAATCATAAATTCTGTCATTTATTTCTTTTTGTGAAACAATTCCTTTTCCGAATTCAAGCAAAATCAGATATTCATCTTCGTTTACCGGAAACCTGGCCCCTACATGAATCCCAGTATTTTCAGATACATTTTCGCACGCTCTTTTTATGAGCCGATTATCCAATGTCATCTGATTGTTATCAAGTGGAATATATTTCTTTAAAATCTTCGGAACCTTTCTTTGAGAAACGATAATATAATAATATTTCTTATGCAAACCTATATAATCATTTTCATCAAGAATATCTTTATATACCTCTTCTGAAATATTTTTTCTAAATAATTCCTCTAAAATTGCTGTAATTGTATACTGCTTTTTTGCTTTTTCTTTTATAATTTCTTCTTTTAATTTTAGTATTTTTCTTAAAAATCCATCTTCCTCCAGATCACTTTTTAAGATATAATCATCAATTCCTAACCGGATTGCCTGTTTTACATAATCAAAATTTTTATATGCTGAAAGGAACAGAATATGTGTATTTCCACCATATTCGCGAATTGCATCCCCTAATTCCAATCCATTTAATCCAGGCATCTTTACATCTGATATCACCAGATCCGGTCTGTGTGTCTTGTAAATTGCAAGTGCCTGTTCTGGATTTGTCGTTACCCCGATCAATTCAAATCCATGATACTCCCAATCAATAATATGCTCCAAATACTCCAGTGCCAGCTTTTCATCATCCACTAACAATACTTTTATCATATTTTCTTCCTCCCATTATGCCCTGTCAAATGCTGTCTATTCCGATTATACAGCGACACCCGGAGTATCGCAAGCTGACAGGATGCGTATACTCCGGGTGTCATTTAAATTATTTTTTATTGTGCGTTTGTTCTCACAAGCTCTTTTTTCAGCTTTCGTTCACTGATAAAGTTCATTACTCTCTGGTTGTTGTAAGTAAAGATCATAATAACCAGAAGGAAGATTCCAGATGCTGTATCCTGCAGCGAAGCTGAAAGTCCCATGCTGAGAAGTCCTGTCGTCAGCATATTTAAAATAAAGTTTCCGATAAAGATTCCGATTACCAGATTACAATACTGTTCAAGTGCCAGTCCAACATAAATTCCAAGCATGCAGTTGAAAATAATATTCGTACTTGACATGTACATCGGCGTATCAATTGATCCCTGTATAGAAATCTTCAAAAGTGCCGCAACTCCAAGGAATAATGATGAAACTACATAGCAGAGGAATGCTGTTTTCTTGGTATTGACACCTGAATTTTTTGCAATTCTCTGTGAACTTGCACATGCTCTTACATTATATCCAAACTTTGTATAGTTGAAAATGATGTAGAACAGTACAAACATGATCGCAAAAATAATCAAACAATACGGAAATCTTCCAAGTGTTGTAATTTCTCCGTTAATAGCTGTTACCCATGAAATACTTGCCAGGTTGGATAATGTCTCATATACCATGCAAACACCAAGTGCTGTAACAATTGCCGGAACTCTCAGTAACATATACATAACACCTGAGATTGTTCCAAGTACAATGCCCGCTCCAACCACAATCAATGCAAATGGTATCAATCCGATTCCGTAAAGATATACCATTTTTGCTCCGAACATTGCCGAGAGCATTACAACCGCACCTGCACTAAGATCCATTCTGTTACACAACATGTTCGAACACATTGCGAATGAAATTAGCGTAGGGGCCAGCGTTTGCTTCAGGTTCATAATAAGACTCGCCGGTTTTCCAAATGCTCCGCCGGAGCATATGAAAAACAGAAGATATACAAATACCGGGAGCATAACGACTTTGCATACATTTTTAACTGTATCTGATTTCGTTTTCATACGCCTTCCCTTTCCATATCCGTTAAAGTAGTAATTTATTTTCCATGTCTTGCAATTGTATCTTCAATACTGTAGTTCTTGCCCATTTCAAGCAGCTCATCAGAAGATGCATTTTTATTTTTTGATTTAATCAGCTGATCAACTTCATCTGTTGTCCATGCATATACACCATCATTATGAAGGTATGTCATGTAATCAGAGAATTCCTGACCAGATTTACATACAATAAAGTTAACCGGTACTTCTACTTTGTCAAGAGCATTTCCTTCCAGTGCATTGTAGATAAGTACGAACGGGAATACTGCATCAGCATACTGTCCACCGATTGCACATACTGTTTCACCATTGTCAAGGCTTCCCTGACAATTTTCTGAAAGGTCACAGAATGCGATCTTAACCTGACCTTCACGTCCTGCTGATTTGATTGGTTCTGAGCAGTATTCAATACCAAGAAGTGTAATTGCAATACCATCGATAGAATCATCTGCTGCAAGGAAATCTTCTACTGCTTTTGTGAATTCAAGGCCTCTGTATTCACCAGCTTTTTTAACTTCCGGATGATCTTCAAATGCTTTCATCATACCTTCCCATCTTCTGTCATGGCAGGTAATTCCAGGTTCATAGCCAATTGCTGCAATGTTCTTGCATCCTGAATCAATAAGGCTTGTTACAATTTCATATCCTGCATCGTAATCTGCTTCATAAGATCCCCCAACAAAGTAATCACTCTTGTAAACCTGATCTTTGATGCTTTCATCAATCTGTGACCAGCCTACACCAAGATAAACTTCATTTTCTTCACAAATTTTTAATCCCTGAAGGACTGCTGTTCCTGAAAAGTTTGTTGTGATAATACCATCAACACCCTGTGCACAGAGGTTTTCAATTGCAGAAAGATATGTTTCATCTGCAAAGTTTTCAATAATGTAATAGTTAAATTTTACACCATATGCTTTTCCAAGATAATCTGTGTATGCTTTGTATTTTGCGCAAAGGAAATCTGTTGTTGTATGGATAACTACACCAATTGTGTATTTACCATCCGGATCTCCACAAATTTCATCCTGACCTGATTTGTTTCCCCAGACTTCCTCTGTCTTTGCATCTTTTGTCTCTTTTGAACTGCTGTCTGATTTCTTGCTTCCTGAAGAACCACCACAACCGATTACAGAGAATACCATCATAACTGCTAATAAAACAGCTACTGCTCGTTTAATTCTTTTCATTTCTTTTCCTCCTCTTTTTCTCCTTGTTTCATCTGTTACTCCAGTACACCATCTTTGTTCTTTACATATGTAAGGAATACTAACAGTAACAGTACCAGTCCCTGAATTCCTTCAACCACACGTTCGTTAACACCCAGGATAATCAATCCATTTCTCAAAAGGATAACAGAAAAGCTTCCGACCACAGCTCCGATCATTTTTACTTTAGAACCTCCGGACAATGGCACACCTCCAAGTACCAATGCTGTGACAACGTTCATTTCCATTCCCTGACCAGTTGAAGTACTTACACTTCCGGCTCTTGCCATAAGGATAAATCCTGCAATACCTACCGTGATACCACTGATAATGTAAGCGATCATTCTGGTTCTATTAACGTTTACGCCTGCCTGCTTTGCAGCGGCTGGATTTCCTCCAATTGCTTTATTATCTTTTCCAATTGCTGTTTTTTCAAATAAGATATAGCAGATAATAAAGACTCCTAACAGCATTCCCAGCTTAAATTTCTGATTATCAAATTCAAAAAGTTCAACCGGAATACTATATTTCTGTGATGCACATACCGTATTTAAGATTCCACGACACATGTACATGATGCATAGTGATGTGATAAATGGCGAAACCTGCAAATATACGGAAACAACTCCGTTCAATACGAACCATACCAGTGCTGCAAGAATGTTTGTAATAAATACTACTCCTGCCGGTACTCCTGTGTTCGCAACTAAAATCGCAACTAAAACGCTGAAACCGATAACACCACCGTATGACAAATCCATTCCGCCATGTGAGTATACGAAAATTGCACCAAATGCCATAATCGCTATATATACGGTCTGATTCAGAATACTGTTAATATTACCTTTTGTCAGCAGTTTCCCTTCTCCTCCGACCTGAAATATGATAATCATTAAAATGATTCCAAGGAAAGGAATTATTTTCTGAAGAATTTCTTTTGCCTTAGCTTTCTCTTTCACTTTTATCCCTCCTAAACCATCTTCTTGATTAATACAGATTCATTTAACTCTTCTGACCTGGTAAATGAATCTTGTATCTGACCATCTTTCATAATCAGAATACGATCACTCATTCCAATCAGTTCCGGAAGTTCTTCTGAAATCATCAAAATAGATTTTCCTTCTTTTTTCAGGCGGTACATCAGCTGATACATAAATGCCTTTACACCAATATCAATTCCTCGTGTCGGGCAGTCCAGGATATAAATTTCTGCCTCATTACCAAGCCATTTTCCAAATACAACTTTCTGTTTATTACCACCACTTAAATCACCTACGTTTTGTCCAATCTCTCTGCATTTAATGCTCATATCTTTTACCTGTTTATCGGTAAATTTCTTTTCAGCACCTTTGGTAATTACACCACCTTTTGCGATCATTGACAAGGATGGTAAAACGGTATTTTCCATGATACTTGCTGATAAGATCAGTGCTTCCTGGTCTCGGTTCTTGGATACATATCCAATCTTGTTCTTGATTGCCTGTTTTTCTGATGTAATCTTTTTTCCATTTCCAAGTTTTACTTCACCATACAACGGTTTAACATTTCCAAACAACGCTTTTCCAAGTTCATGCATTCCGCAATCTGTTAACCCACCTATTCCAAGGATTTCTCCTTTATGAAGTTCCAGTGAGACACCTTTAAGGCTATCTCCTACATACAGTTTTTCTGCTGAAAGCACAACCTCTTTCCCATAGCTTCCATCGTAATCACTTCGATAATAATCTCCGGTAAGTTTACGTCCTACCATCAACTCTTTTATCTTTTCCTCTTCAAACTCAGATTTTTCAAGTTCAGCAACAAACACACCGTCTCGCAAAACAATCAGCTTGCTGCAAACCTCCATCAGTTCTTCCAGGTCATGGGAAATAAACAGTACTGTCTTATTTTCCTTCTTCATGTTCTTAATAACCTGGTAAATGATATCCCTTCCTCGTTGAGACAAGGCAGTTGTTGTTTCGTCAACGATGAAAATCCTTGGATTCGTATACAATGCTCTTACAACTTCAATCAGTTTTCTTTCTTCCAGACTGTATTTTATGATCGGATCTTCCGGATGAATATTGTCAATTCCGATTTTTTCAAGTGCCTTTCTTGCTTCCTGATACATCTTTTTTCTGTCAACAACACCATGTTTTGTAAACAACTGCTCTTTTCCGATAAAAAGATTATCTGCTACTTTAATTCCCGGAAGTGTTCCCATTTCCTGGGCAATCATACTGATTCCATGATTCTGTGCATCCAGTGTGTCTGCTGGTTTATATGGTTTTCCGTCCAGAGTAAGCTCTCCTTCAGATTGCGGATAAACTCCGGAAATAATAGAGGAAAGAGTTGACTTTCCGGAACCATTTTCTCCGATCAGACCAATAACTTCTCCTTCATCAATGGTTACAGAAACGTCTTTCAATGCCTGAGTAAGTCCAAAGTTTTTTGAAATATGTTTTGCTTCCAAAATCACGCTCATTTCGTTGCCACCTCCCTCTTTCCTTCTTCTTTTATTATCCTAAAACAATTACATTCCATGACATTTTTGGTAATACCACAGAATTTGCAGCTGTTACCTCTTTCTCTTCCATTTCAACTGCATCCGGATGTTCAATTGTGTTCATTACAGAATAGTCATTTCCGGCAAGTACCAGATGTTTCTTTACTTTCTTATCTCCATATCCCTGTAAATCAACTTCAAATTCAACGTCCTCTTCCTGATCGCAGTTCAGAACGAAGATTCTTACTTCATCATTTTCCTCATTATAGATAACTGCTGGTTCAACAACATTTAATTCACCTAAATCGCACTGATATTTCGGTGCATCCACAATGGCTTTCTTAACAGTTCCATGTCCATATTTGCTGAGCATATGGAACGGATGATAAATCGCCTGTTTGAAAATTCCGCCTCCCGGAATTGTTGTAATCGGAGCAATCACATTGATAAGCTGTGCCAGGCAGGCAATTTCAACTGTATCTGCATTGTTCAGCAATGAAATTCCAAGTCCTCCAACAACAACTGCGTCCAGCAGACTGTATTTTTCCTGCAGAATCGGTGGCGCGATTTCCCATTTTCCAGCTGATGTCATCTCGAACGTTGTAAGTCCCATTAAATCATCCAGAGAATCCAGTTTGATGTCCTGGAAATTCCACACATTCCATTCATCCAGACAAATCTTTAAATCTTTATCAAAATGATTTTTAGCCTTTACATACTCAATAACTTTTGCGCTGTTTTTAATATGAGAATCCAGCTGTTTATAGGAAGCAAGATAATTTGTTGTACCCTGCCCAGAGTTCATTGTATAGTTATGAGTTGATAAATAATCAACCTGATTATAAAGATCTGTCAGCATTGTTCTGTCCCATTCCATATAGGTTGGTAACATTTCATAACTGCTTCCGCAGGCAACCAGTTTAATAGAAGGATCAACCCATCTCATGATCTTTGCTGCTTCAAGTGCTTTCTTTGTATAATCTTCTGCTGACAAATGTCCTGCCTGCCAGCTTCCTTCCATCTCATTCCCAAGGCACCAATATTTGATATTATATGGTTCTGGATGTCCGTTCTGGGCTCTCAAATCACTCCAATAGGTTCCACCCGGATGATTGCAATATTCAACCAGATCGCCGGCATCTTTAATACTTCCTGTTCCAAGGTTGACTGCAATCATCGGTTCAATACCAACTTTTTCTGCCCACTGGCAAAATTCATCAATACCGAACTGGTTTGTTTCAATACTTGACCATGCATAATCCATACGTTTTGGTCTTTTTTCTTTTGGTCCAATTCCATCATGCCAGTCATAGCATGATACAAAGTTTCCACCTGGATAACGAATTACCGGAACGCCTAATTCTTTTACTAATTCCATGACATCTTTACGATATCCGTCTTCATCTGCATTTGGATGCCCCGGCTCGTAGATTCCTGTATAAATGCTTCGTCCCAGATGTTCTGTAAAAGACGAGTACATTTTGTCATCAATTTTTCCAATGTCGTAATGGATGTCACTAAAGCATTTTGCTTTTTTCATTTCTCGTTCCTCCCTTAAACTTTCATATTCTCCTGTCGTTCATTTCAAACGATTCTTTGTTATGTGAATATTTTAGAATGGTGCCTGTTTTTTCACTATATTCATTTTTTATGTGAATGTATAAAATTTTTTGGTTTTATAAATTTCTTCCAAAAAATGTGTAATTTTTTTAAGTTTGTTAAGTATTCTGCATAATTTCAAACAAAAGTCACAGTCTTTTACATTAAAAAAGTCCCATATGGCAACCCTTTCCGTCACCATACAGGACTTCTCCTTCTTTTCCTTTTATTCAACATTCTTCGTCGCAACAATATCCACACCCGTGTCCGCCACATTTTCAAGAATCACATCCCCAATATGAACCGGAGCCGGAACTTCAATTCCTTTGAGCGCCTTCACACATTCAAAGATCTTGCCCTTCGGGATATCTTCTTTCGTCTTCACCGATACCATATCGATGCTTCCGCCGGACACCCGCACGGTCGAAGTTACGATTCTCGTCGGATTCGTCACTTCTTTTCTTGCGTATACATCACCGCGTTTACAGGTATTTCCCGTGACACTCACTATTTCTTCCCCATTCATTACAACTGTAAGAAGGCAGCCCATCGGACAGCCGATACATGTCAATTTTCTCTCTTCCATCGTCTACGCCTCCTCAATCTTTACTGTGATGGTCTGCAGATCCGGATATTTCAGAAGCTGCTCTTTTGTCAGCTTAATCTCTTCCATCTCACCTGGTGCAACAACCGGACGTTTTCTGTGGATCACTCTTTCATCATCAAAATATGCGCTGATATAACAATTCTTATAGACACCGCCCACACGGAAACGCACGGTCAGATTTTCATCCATCCGGTCTACGTTAATCGTTCCCGGAACTGTATAACGGACACCTTCGACTGGATTCATTTTAATCTCTTTTCCGCCCTGTCTGCGTTTTTCTCCCTGTTTGACGTATTCCGCAGCATTTCTTCCTGCAGTTCCGGCTTCTTCCGATACAAAATCAACCAGGTCATGCACATGCAGGACATTTCCACAGGCAAATACGCCTTCGATGTTTGTCTCCAGGCTCTCATTTACCTTCGGTCCTGATGTGACAGGGTTCATATCCACGCCCATACCTCTTGAAATTTCATTTTCCGGAATCAAGCCTACGGAAAGGAGGAGGGTATCACAACTGTATTCTTCTTCGGTTCCAGGAATCGGTTTTCCGTGACCGTCCACCTGTGCCAGTGTAATGCCTTCCAGACGCTCTTTTCCTTTGATATCAACAACCGTATGGCTCAGCTTCAGCGGAATGTCATAATCATCCAGACACTGTACGATATTTCTCTTCAGTCCTCCGGAATACGGCATCAGCTCTGCAACAACCTTAACCTTTGCGCCTTCAAATGTCATTCGTCTCGCCATGATCAGTCCGATGTCGCCGGAACCAAGGATCACGACCTCCCGCCCCGGCATATAGCCTTCGATATTGACCAGTCTCTGTGCCGTACCTGCCGAGAAAATACCTGCCGGACGATAGCCCGGAATATTAAGTGCACCTCTGGAACGCTCACGGCATCCCATTGCCAGAATAACTGCCTTTGCCTGAATCTCGAAAAGACCTTCCTCCCGGTTCATTGCGGTGACAACCTTCTGTGGGCTGATATCCATAACCATTGTATTCAGCTTGTATTCAATATTCAGTTCTTTCGCCTGATCAATAAAACGTCCTGCATATTCCGGTCCGGTCAGTTCTTCCTTAAATGTATGGAGTCCGAATCCGTTGTGGATACACTGATTCAGGATTCCGCCAAGTTCTTTGTCTCTTTCCAGGATCAGAACACTGTCCACTCCGCTTTTCTTCGCCGAAATTGCAGCCGCAAGTCCTGCCGGTCCTCCTCCAATGATAACAATATCATAAGCTCTCATGATGCAATGCCTCCCTCTTATAACGAATCCTTATTAGTACCTGTAATTATTTTAGAATCTCCACCGGATTTTGTGATCTCGAACATACTCACATGGCGTTCTCTCGCCAGGATCTCCATCGTTCTCGGTGAACAGAATCCAGCCTGACATCGTCCCATTCCGGCTCTTGTTCTGCGTTTTACCCCGTCCAGAGATTTGGCGCCGAGCGGTCTGTTGATCGCATCCATGATCTCACCCTCTGTAACCATTTCACAGCGGCAGATAATATTTCCGTATTCCGGTTTCTCTTTGATCAGTTCCATTCTTTCTTCCTTGCTGAGTGTATTCGGATCCAGAACGCCTTTTCTTGTTGCGATAAAATCTTCTTTTTTTTCCAGATTCATTTTCTCTTTCAGGATCTGTGCCACCATTTCTCCGATTGCCGGTGCACTGGTAAGACCCGGTGATTCAATGCCTGCACAGTCGATAAATCCTTTTGCATCCTCCACTTCCCCGATCAGGAACTCATGTCCGTCCTCATGTGCACGAAGTCCGGCAAAAGAAGTAATCACCTGACGGAGCGGAATATTTTTCACATTCATCTCTGCTCTTTCAATCACCTGATCCAGTCCTTCTCTTGTCGTATTAGTTCCTTCTTTATCTTCGATATCGATTGCCGTTGGTCCAAGGATCAGATTACCGTGAACCGTCGGTGCAACCAGAATGCCTTTTCCATATTTTCCCGGAAGTGCAAAAATCGTCTTGCTCACATGACTTCCCGCACTCTTATCAAGCAGACAGTAATCTCCTCTTCTAGGGGTAATATGGATCTTCTTCTCACTTACCATATTATGAAGCCTGTCTGCATAGACTCCAGCTGCATTTACTACATACCTTGTCCGGAAAACCCCGTTATTTGTATGGATCTCCCATCCCTCATCTATTGGTTTAAGATCCGTAACTTCCGTATCAAATTTGAACTCCACACCATTTACATTTGCATTCTCAGCCATTGCAATGTTCAGATTAAACGGACATACAATTCCGGCTGTCGGTGCATAAAGTGCGGCATACGCCTGATCGGAAATATTCGGTTCCATTTCTTTCAATTCCTTACAGTTAAGAATTCTTAACTCCTTAACACCATTTGCAACACCTCGGTCATACAGTGCCTGAAGATTCGGCATATCCTCCTCATGCAGACATACAACCAGAGATCCATTTTTCTTAAATGGGAAATCCAGATCCTTTGAAAGCTGTTCCATCATCTGATTTCCCCTGACATTCAGTTTTGCCATCAGCGATCCTTCTGCCGCATCATAACCGGCATGGACAATTGCACTGTTTGCCTTAGAAGTACCACAGCATACATCCTCTTCTTTTTCGATTACACATGCCTTCACTTTATAACGTGACAGCTCTCTTGCTGTTGCTGCACCGGATACTCCAGCCCCGATAATTATTACATCATACATTCCCAGATCACTCCTTAATAACTGTTTTTTCTTCCTGAACTTCCTGCTTATGAAAAAGAGCCTGCCAAGTAAACGCATTTCCCTATGCGGTTATCCTGTCAGGCTCTCTCATCTCATGCCATTACCATTTTCAATTCTGAATTTTTACCACGGAATTGCTCCATACAGTAATACTGCTGCGATTGCTCCGATGATTGGTCCGATGATCGGTACAACCAGACCGTATCCGAAGTTTGAATCACCTTTTCCCTTAATTGGAAGTACTGCGTGTGCAAGTCTTGGTCCAAGATCTCTTGCCGGGTTGATCGCATAACCGGTCAGTCCGCCAAGTGACATACCTACTGATACGATAATTCCGAATACAAATAATTTGTCAACGCCTGTGGAAAGTCCTGTCACATTTCCAATTCCCTTAATCGCAAATACAAGGATAAATGTTCCAACTGCCTCACTGAAAATATTCAGTCCTGTGTTTGCAATCGAAGGTCCTGTACAGAATACACCAAGCTTTGTTCCCGGATCTTCTGTTGCGTCAAACTGTCCTTTGAAAAGTAAATAAACGATACATCCGCCTACGAATGCTCCTGCGATCTGGGCGATGATATATCCAGGAACCATCGACCATGCAAAACTTCCGTCCACTGCAAGTGCGATCGTAAGTGCCGGATTAAAGGAAGCTCCTGAAGCCTCTCCGAAAATAAATGCCGGAAGCAGAACTGCAAGGCCCCAGGCAAATGTAATCTGAACCGCGCCGGCACCTTTCATACCGGATTTGTTAAGGTTCACATTTGCTACTACTCCATCTCCAAGAATAATAAGTATCATTGTTCCAAGAAACTCTGCTATATAAGGTAACATAATAAGTCCCCCTTTTCCCTATTCAATGTTCTGTTTTCATTTCCTTTTTACTGTCAAAATCTAATCTTCTTTCGCCCATCCGTAAGCATATTTGACAGCCTTATTCCAGCCTTTGATCCGTTTTTCTCTTTCTTCATCTGCAATCTTTGGTTCGAATGTCTTATCAATTGCCCAGTTCTTAATAACATCCTCTTTACTTGCCCAGTATCCAACTGCAAGACCTGCAAGATAAGCAGCTCCCATTGCGGTTGTCTCTACACACTGCGGACGGTTAACCGGTGCATTGATGATGTCAGACTGTGTCTGCATCAGGAAATCATTTGCACTTGCTCCACCGTCAACCTTAAGTGCTGCAAGTTCAATTCCAGAGTCAGCCTTCATTGCTTCCAGAACATCATTTACCTGATAAGCAAGGGATTCCAGAGTTGCGCGGATAATGTGATATTTATTAACGCCACGTGTAATTCCTACGATCGTTCCTCTTGCATACTGATCCCAGTGCGGTGCTCCAAGTCCGGTAAATGCAGGTACTACATAGCATCCGTTTGTATCTTTTACTTTCTTAGCCATGTATTCTGAATCCGGTGCGGAATCAATAATACGAAGTTCATCTCTCAGCCACTGAATTGCAGCTCCTGCCACGAAAATTGAACCTTCCAGTGCGTAATTTACTTTTCCATCCAGTCCCCATGCGATGGTTGTTACCAGTCCGTTCTTTGAGAAGATCGGTTTCTCACCGGTATTCATTAGCATGAAACATCCGGTTCCATATGTATTCTTTGCTTCGCCTGCATTGAAGCATGTCTGTCCAAACAGTGCGGACTGCTGGTCTCCTGCTGCTCCTGCGATTGGAATCGGTCCACCAAGGTAAGAAGGATCTGCTTCTCCATATACACAGCTTGACGGTTTTGGTTCTGGAAGCATGCATTTCGGAATGTTCAGCTCTGCAAGAATCTCATCATCCCATTCAAGTGTATTGATATTGAACAGCATCGTACGGGAAGCGTTTGAATAATCCGTTACATGAACTGCACCTTTTGTCAGTTTCCAGATCAGCCATGTCTCAACTGTACCGAATAATAATTCTCCCTTTTCTGCTCTCTCTCTTGCTCCCGGCACATTGTCAAGAAGCCATTTTACCTTTGTTCCTGAGAAATACGCGTCGATAACAAGTCCTGTTTTTTCTCTGAATTTATCGGTAAGTCCTTTTTCCTTCAGACTGTCACAATACTCAGAAGTTCTGCGGCACTGCCATACGATTGCATGATGGATCGGCTCTCCTGTCTCTTTGTCCCAGACGATGGTTGTCTCTCTCTGGTTCGTAATACCGATTGCTGCAATGTCCTCTGCTTCTGCCCCAATCATGTTCATTGCTTCAACGGCTACACCAAGCATACTTGCCCAGATCTCATCTGCATCATGTTCAACCCAGCCCGGTTTCGGGAAATACTGTGTGAATTCCCTCTGTGCAACGCTGCACATTTCTCCTTTTTCATTGAACAGGATACATCTGTTACTTGTTGTTCCCGCATCCAGTGCCATTACATACTTAGCCATACTCTTTTTTCCTCCTTTAAAATAAAAATCGTTGCTTTGCATGTTTTATAGTAAAGCGGATATTCTATGCCGCTTCGCTACTTACTCATCCTCAAATACCTGTACTTTGTTTAAATACATTACTCCTGTTACTTTTGTTTTACATTTTCCAGACTTCGTGATTCGTAGATGAAACTGCGATCGCTCCAGCTGAAAGTGCCGCCATCACAGATTCTTTGTCCGAGATCAGACCGCCTGCAATGATCGGCGTCTTTGACATTTTACAGACTTTTCCGATCACCTTCGGCATCACCCCCGGAAGTACTTCGATATAATCAGGCTTCACGGCGTGCTGTTGCTGCCTGATATTCTCATATGCCATCGAATCCAGAAGGAAATATCTTAGGACTGTGAACATCTTAAGTTCCTTCCCCCTTTTAATCAATGCAGCTTTTGTGGAAATTATTCCATCTGCTTCTGTATTTTTCCGGATAAAATCTACGACAATTTCCTTACTGCTAAGACCGCTTATCAGATCTACATGAACCATCGCAACCTTCCCGGAATCTTTTATCTGTTGGACGATCTCACGGATCGAACAGACATCTCCAAATAAAATAAACACAACCCGGATATCTTCCAAAGAACAGCAGATTTTTAAATCATCCATGTTCTTTACTGCTGCAATGATCGGATTTTCTTCTACTGCTTCATAAAAAAATCTGCTCATTTTTTCACCCCTCATACTATGATCGAGTAGGATGCTCCTGCCCACTCTGTATACTTTGTACAGCCTCTGCACTTGGCGCATCGTATAATCGAGCAGGCTGACTCCTGCTCGATCTGTATACTCCGTACAACATCTCACTTAGCAGCTCGATGATGTACATTCGCCAAATGTAGATCCTTGTGCAAGCACAAATCTGCACTTGGCTCATCGTATACACAAAAAAAGAGCGCCTCTTGTAACAGCCTCACGGCTGATATAACATTCGCTCTCCTGTCACGGCATCTCTCTTCAATTGCTTTTTCAACTTGACTTCACTATATCATATTGCACAATTATTTGCAAATAATTTTTTCAAAAATATACTTTTTGTACAGTTTCTACAATTTTTTTGCCAATAATCAGGCTTGTTATTTGAAAAAAGATGTTTTTCTTTATGCAACTTTTCCGTTACTTTATTAACAAATTTTAAAATCAATTTTCTTTAATCTGAGCGCTCACTTTTTACCATTTCTGTTCTGACTATTAAGCTTCTTTTTTTACATCAAAATGAAGTTCTCAGGATCGGTATTGCATTGATCACCGGTTCTTCATACGGGTGAATTTTCTTGATTGCTTCAATCGTCCTGTCAACTGCTTCTGTAAATACAGTGACTTCAACCTTTACTTCCGGTTCTTTACTGATCTCTCCTTCATTTCCAATATAAGGATTGCAGCCTTCAAGCGGACGCCAGTATCCGATCACTTCACTTGATGACATACAGGAATCGTAGTTCCCGATATGTCCGGCATCTACTTCCCGGAGGGTTTTCTGGAGAGCCGGAAGATGTGTTTCCGGGATGAAAATTTCTAATTTGCAGTATTTGAAATCCATGGTGTGTTCCTTTCTTCTTACTATGCATTTTTATGATGATACCAGGGTCAAAAGGTCAGAAAGCCGATGCATTTATAATATACTACAATTCTTTTTCATGCAAATTCTATAGAAATTTTCAACTCGTTAATCAATTTTTACTAATTTTTTAATTATATGAAAAGGGTCAGCCATTTCAGCTAACCCTTACTAAGTTTCTTGAGCCTAGAAAATCCATCTAGCTCTAAACAAAATATTTTAAGAATTCCTCAATTGTAACTGCGGTCTCATTTAAGTTTAATTTATCACACAAATCCCCGATATAAGTCTTTTTCAACATACTTTCTTTTAATAATTCATCATCTGAAAAGATTTCTTTTGCATTTCCTACTCTTAGCAGGTTTTTATGTGACATTACAAATATTTTTTTAAAATTATTTACTGCGAACTCCATATCATGTGTTATAGTAACCACTGTTCTATTCTCTTTTTTCAGCTCTGTAAGAATATTTTCCAATCTCTTAATTCCAATTAAATCTTGTCCGGCAGTTGGTTCATCTAAAATCAATATTTTATCATCCATTGCCAATACAGATGCAATAGAAACAAATTTACGAATTGAAAGTGGAAGATTATACGGATTTTCCTGCATTTGTTCTGATAATCCACATAACTTAGCTGCCCATTCCGTTTTCTTCACAATTTCTTCTTCTGATAATCCTTGTTTTTTAGGTCCAAATCTAATTTCATCTTCGACATTATTATGAAAAATCTGATCATCCGGATTTTGGAATACATATCCTGCGATTTTTGACAGTTGTGCTGTTGTATAATCTTTTGTATCCATTCCATCAATCAAAACCGTTCCATGCGTTGGCTTTAATAATCCATTTATCATTTTTACAGTTGTTGTCTTTCCAGCACCGTTCTGACCTATAATAGCGATTGCTTCTCCTTCATTAATTTCAAAACTAACGTTTTCAACAGCGGAAAAACCATTCGGATACTGAAAACTCACATCTTTGAATTCAATAATCCCCATGTTGCTACTCCTTCTTTCCTATTTTTTGAAGCTGATCAGCCATTTCGTCTGAAGTAATAATGTTATCTTTCATTCTTACTCCATGGTTTTTCAATTCATTTGCGAGATAAACTGTTAACGGCAACATAACTCCAAATTTTTCCAATTCAATCTCGGATAAAACGTCATGTTTATCACCATGACGAATTACTTTCCCCTGATGCAGAACCACTACTTCATCACAATATTCAGCCACTAATTCCATTTTATGTTCGACCAGAATGATTGTCTTCCCCATTTTTTTCATTGTTTTGATGATTTCAAAAACACGCTCTGTTTCCTGTGGATCAAGCTGAGATGTCGGTTCATCTATTACTAAAATATCCGGTTCCAAAACCAATACGGATGCCAGTGCAACTCTCTGCTGCTGTCCACCAGATAATTCAAATGGATTTTTTTCCTGCAAGTACGTTGTATTGGTAATTTCCATGATTTTTTCTACGCGCGTCTTTATCTCCTCTACAGGCACTCCAAAATTTTCTAATCCATATGCAATTTCTCCATAGACAGTATCCCTGGCTCCTGTAATCTGGTTAAACGGATTTTGAAATACATATCCTATCTTAGAGGCTATTTCTCCCATCTCATATTCTTCGAGATTCTTTCCGTCAATAATAACCTTTCCTTTCATTTCTCCTTGGAAAAAATTAGGAATAAAACCTCTTATAATATTACACAATGTTGTTTTTCCACTACCATTTGCACCTAATATCGCATAAAATTTCCCTCTTTCAAAAGATAAATTTACATCAGCAATACTCGGGGTTTTAGTCAAAGGATATGTATATGTAACATTCTGTATATCTATATAAGCCATAAAGCAACCCTCCCTGCAATACCTAAAACTCCTAATAAAGTAATTATTACAACTGCTTTTTTATCTGCTTCTGTTTTTTCTATATCATATAAATGTGTTGGCTTTATCCCAGATGAAAATCCTCTTGCCTCTAATGTCAATGCTCTTTCTTCTGTTCCGGCTATCGAGCTTAATACAAGTGGAATAATCGTCGGCACAAAAACCTTTGCTCTTACTAAAAGATTTCCTTCCGTTTCTACTCCTCTTGCTTTTTGTGCATTCATAATTGTCTGTGATTTTTTCTTTAAAACAGGAACCATTTGAAGTGTTGATAGAACCACATAAGAAGCTTTTGCGCTCATTCCGCTCTTTTCCAAAGCTAATACAAAATCCTTTTCCTGTGTAACCGAAAAGAACCAGATCAAGCTACCGCCTACTCCCATTAATGTAATTCCAAGTTTTAAAGCAAATAGAATTCCTTCTAACTTTGCATTAAATATCCAAAAAGAAAATATTACTTCCCCTCTTGGGTAAAAAAATGTCTGTATGAACAACAATATCACAAATAGAACACCGACTGAATTTCTCACTTTACGGATGAAGCTCTTCCAGACATCACTTAGTGCAGCTATGATATTAATAATTACAAACACAACCAACTTACTTAAAATCCCCGGCATAATGATATCTAAAACAACCAGAACTATTGCTAAATAAAATTTTGTTAACGGGTAGAGCCCGACAATTTTATTCTCTTGCTTCATTATTCATTCTCCTTAAAATATGTACTAGTTACCCTTTGTTTTAATGAATTTTTCTCCATATTTGTATTTAACGAGAGATCTTTCCGGTATTGCTTTAATGATAAAATATGCAATAAAGACTGAAATTAATTTACCGACACTTTCTGTTACAATATAAACTGATAAAACTGACTCTAAAATCTGTTTTCCGGTTGCCATTAATCCTGCTGCTAACATGGAAGCACCACCACCAGTTGCTCCTCCAAAGAAAAATACAGTGATCGGTGTTGCTGTAATAGTTCCTACTAATGCAATGATAATTCCTGAAATAACTAATTTCCAAACCTTTGTCATCATATTATATTTTGATAACAATCCTGATGAAATTCCAATAAAGAATGCACAGAAAGCATATGGAATCCATGTTGGATCAAAAATACCGTTAATTAAGTTTGTTAATACACCCGTAACAGCTGCCGGAAGTGGCCCAGCCAATGCACCGACTAAAATAACACCTATCATATCCAAATCTACCGGTATTTTTAATATCGAGGTCATCTGCCCTCCGACAATATTAATTGCAATCGCTACCGGAATTAATAAAATTACCATCATTGAAAATGTTTCATTCTTTTTCTTCATTTTTATTCCTCCTATTTTCCCTCAACTAAATCTGTAATATCTTCGTTAAATATTTCCTTATAAAATAACTTATAAAACTTAACTACATCAACATCATATGCATATTTTGCATTGCATTTGTTTTCGTTCCAGTGTCCACCAATATCTACAATTGACTGACCTCTGGCAATTCCTTCTGTCACCACATCAATATATGCCGGTTTTAGCTTTACAATAGAATTGTCCAAGAAATATGCCACCGTTAATACATCATGCATCGGTGAAACTGCTTTTCTTCTTGATCTCCAGTTTTCATCCATTCCTTCTTGCGTAATATTATATACAAATGTTGACAATTTAGTATTTAACATTCTTAATATTTCTCGCATACTGCCATCTAAAGCAATTTTATTTGTAACATCAAGTCCAATCATTGTCACATCCTGAATACCAGACATCAGGACTTCATGTGCTGCCATTGGGTCTGCCCAGAAATTATACTCTGCCACAGGACTCATATTTCCTGTATATTTTGCCCCACCCATAATAATTAATCGTTTTAGATTTCCGGCAAAATCAGGCGATTTACGAATTGCATGTGCGATATTGGTACATGGTCCTATGGCAAAAAGTGTAATCTCTTTCGGATGCCCATTTACATATTCCACAAGAAAATCAACTGCATTCTGATCCTCTTCTTTTTTATCCGAAGCGATAGTATGGGCAAAACCGCCTAAACCATCATCTCCAAATGCACTCACTGTTTCCGGCTGCTTCTGGTCTAATGCAACCGCAGATCCCCGATATAACGGAATATCCTCTCTGCCACACAAAGATAGAATATTCAATCCATTCCTTGTCGTTGTATCCAATGCTCCATTTCCGGTAACGCTACATACTGCTTTTAAATCTAATTTTCCTGAGTATAACGCCAGTATAATAGCCAGTGCGTCATCTGAACCCGGATCACAATCAATAATAATTTTTTCCTTTTCCACCTTACATTTTTCCTCCTTTCATTTCATCTACCTCTTCACGAGTCGGAATTGATGTTTGTGCACCTTTTCTTGTTACTGCTATGGAAGAAGCTTTTTGTCCAAATTCAATTGCTTCTTTCCAATTTTTGTTTTGACTTAAAGCCAGTGCAAATGCTGCTGTAAAGCAATCACCTGCTGCCGTTGTATCTATGGCTTTTACCGGATATGCCGTAAAAAATTCTTCTATATCTTTATTGATATACAAACAGCCATCTCCACCCATAGTAACGATTACATTTTTTACTCCTTTCTTTATTAATATCTTTGCTGCTTCAGTTATATCTTTTCTGTTCTTCACTTCCATTCCTGTCAATATCTGTAACTCAGTTTCATTAGGCTTAATATAGTCAATACCTTTCAGTATATTTTCAGGAATATCTTTTATCGCTGGTGCCGGATCTAAAATTACAATTTTTCCATCCTCTTCCACTATTTTTTTCACATATCCAACTATCTCTAATGGAATTTCTAATTGCATAATTATAATATCACTTTGTTTAATCAAATCCAGATTACTGTCAATCAGCTCTTTTGTGACTTTACCATTAGCACCGGCAATAATTATAATTGCATTTTCTCCCTGGTCATCTACTGTAATAAAAGCTTGTCCTGTTGGAATATCATTCATTACTTCTATTCTGGAAATATCTACTCCAACACCTTTTAAGCTTTCAAGAAGTTTTTCACCTTTTTCATCATTACCGACGGCTCCCATCATGGCAATGTTTCCGCCCAATTTACCTGCTGCAAATGCTTGATTGGCACCTTTTCCACCTGGTATCTGGGCAATACTTTTCCCTGCAATAGTTTCACCAGCTTTCGGCATACACGGAGTTTCTATAACAATATCCATGTTTAAACTTCCAACTACCAATATTCGTTTCATTACTCTTTTTTCATCCTCCTTCTATCGTTATACTTTTTATGAATTTCTCCTTCATATATATCTACCGACTTTCTATCTGGCAAAGCCGGCTGTACACCATAACGTGTAACGCTGATTCCTGATGCATAAATTGCAAAATCAATAGATTCTATTAATTTATGACCTTCACTTAAATAAACTGCAAGTGCACTAATAAATGAATCAGCCCCTCCCGTTGTATCTACGGCCTCAAATCCTGTTCCTTCAAAAAAGAGTGAATACTCGTCATTCTTTAAATAACACCCTTCTTCTCCCAATGTAACAATTACGTTTTGTATCCCTTTATTTCTTAATATTTCAGCCTTTTCTTCAATCGTTGTACCTTCTGGAACTAAAGTAAATAATTCTTTTTTATTAGGTACAAAATAATCAATTTTATTTAAAATTTCATCCTTTACCTTTGAAGTTGGTTTAAGTATGATTTTTATTTCATTTTCTTCGCAATATCCGACCGTATATTCTATAATAGATTCCGGTATTTCTGTAGATATCAGGCAATATTTTGCTTTTTCAAATATATATTCATATTTTTTTAGATGTTTAATACTTAAATTTGTATTCGCACCGGCATAAACCGTAATAGCACTTTCTCCTCTTTTATCCACATGGATATAGGCTTTTCCACTTGGCAAAACCGAATCAAATCGTACCCCCTCCATATGAACATGATTTTCAATCAAATTTGTGTATATTCTTTTCCCATCTATATCATTTCCCAAGCAACCGATCATATACACCTGACCACCTAATTTACCAACACCCACAGCTTGATTTGCACCTTTGCCACCAGGGAAAACATACACTTTACTTGCCATCTGATTTTCCCCTTCTCCTGGAATTTTATCAGCTTCTATCGTAACATCTATGTTCATACTTCCCACTACGATAATCTTCTCTCCTTGTTTCTCTCTCAACGGTGGTGCAACACTATTACGATGTATGATTTGAGGCGAACACATTCTAACCGTATCCGTTTTTTGTCCTGTTTTATCCATTTCGAATAAACATTTTGTTCCCTCACTAACCATCTCTTCAATTGGGAAATCTATAGCTGTAATCCCTCCACTAACATACTGTAGTTCTTTTCCTTCGCCTATAGCGATAATTGATAGCTCCTCTGGAATATTTGTTTTTCTTTTTTCTAAAATTCCTGCTACACGACATGCTATTTCAGGAGTACCACAAATAATAGCTGTTTCGCTTTCTCCAATAAACTGTGATATCCCAAACTCTTCTATTTCTTCATAAATATACATCCATGCTGGGTTTATTTGCATATTCTTATTTTGCATTGCCAATTTATAATCTTTTAAAAGTCCAATCTGGCTCTTATTCACAATACAAGCTATTTTCTGATGTCCTTCTTGAACAAAATTTTCTACTGCCAGTTCTACTGCTTCAGATATTTTATAATAAAAAATCGTTTCATTCAGTTCATTTAATCCACTGGTATCATTGTAATTAACGATAACCCCCTTTTCTCTCTTATCCGCTATGTTTACAAAATCTTCTGTTAAAATTCCTGATACCTTTTTCAAAATCATGTCCTGACACAATATTTTTGTATCATTCTCATCTTCCGAATATCCAATAACAAGACCATAATTATTTTCACGTGCTATTCTTTCAGCAACTGCTATGTATCTTTCTTTTTCCTGATTATTCTTTTGCAAAATCAAACCAACAAGTCGATTTTTCATACCGGCTTTATCAAGAAATTTAAAATATGGAACATAATGTTCTCGTTCTATTACCTCCAAAACCTTTTTTCTTGTTTCTTCGCTAATATCCTTATCTTTCCCATTCATTACCTTCGATACCGTCGAAGCTGACACACCTGCCAAATTGGCAATATCTCGTATATTCATTTTTCTCACCTAGCTTTATCTAAAGTCTTTAGTAAACTCGTTTTGTATGTTTCAAGCTTATCATTTTGTGCATTTCATTGCAATGCCTCATGTAAACGAAACTTTTTTCCGACATGTTGCACAATTTACAGTTTTACTAAACAATGTTTTGCACAGTAGGATAGTTCTTCATGATGTTCTTCAAAGAAAACAAAAGCCTTCAAACTGATCTTTTTCAATCAATGATATGCTCCCTTTTAGGTAGACAAGTAAAATAATATAAAACTTGTTACCTGAAAGGGGGTATTTTTATTGGGAAGAAAAGCAAGATACAGTGCTGAAGAAAAGATAAGTGCAGTTCAAGAATATTTAGATGGAAAAGGCAGTATGAAGACGATTGCACAACGTTTAGGTATAGCCTTTCAATCATTCAAACAATGGGTAAAAAATTACGAAGCGATGGGAATAGATGCGTTTAAAACCAATCATAACAAACATTATTCCAAAGCAGAAAAAGAGCAAGCAGTCGCAGCATATTTAGCTGGCGAAGGTTCTCATGTGGAAATTTGTCAAAAGTTCAAAATTCTTTCGACCAGTCAACTCAGAAGCTGGATTAAGAAGTATAATGGTCATGAGGAGCTAAAAGCTTCCAGAATGGGAGATACAGGCATCATGACCAAAGGAAGAAAAACGGCATTTAATGAACGGGTAGAAATTGCGGCATATTGCATTAGCCATGATCATAATTACACTGAAACATCTGAAAAATTTAAAGTTTCTTATCAGCAGGCACGAAACTATACGGTTAAATATGAAAACGGTGGAATTAATGCACTACAAGACAATCGTGGCAAAAGGAAATCAGAGAATTCTCTTTCAGAAATTGAAAAACTTCAAGCAGAATTGAAGATGGAAAAAGCCAAGCGGAAAAAAGCTGAAATGGAGACATCATTCCTAAAAAAACTCGACGAAATAGAGAGGAGGCGTGGTTAAGCCTGTTAAGGCAAGGACAGATTTATCAGGCAATTAAAGAGGAAAACGAAACATACGGTTACCCAATCAGTGCACTTTGCAAACTTGGAAATGTAAGCAGATCTGCTTATTATAAATGGCTTCATAGAGAGATTCCAGCTAATGAAATTAAAAACTTTCGTATTTCAGATGCAATCGAAAAGATACACACGGATTCTCCTGACAAAGGCTATCGAAGAATACGAGATGATCTGGAACGCTATTATGGAATAAAGGTAAATGACAAACGGGTTCTTCATATTTGCAGAAAGAAAAATATTAAATCCACAATTAAATATGCTAACAATGGATGCACACGTCAATCTGCAAATCCACAATACATAGCGGAAAATGTATTAAACCGAGAGTTTTTTGCAGATGCACCTAATCAGAAATGGCTTACAGATGTGACGGAATTTAAATATTACATCGGTTTGGAAAAACATAAGGTGTATCTTAGTGCAATACTAGATTTGTATGATAGACGGATTGTGTCCTATGTAATTCGAGATAACAATAATAATGCATTGGTCTTTGATACTTTCGACAATGCCATTGCCAGTAA